>JAJYAE010000283.1 GCA_021779695.1 Acidobacteriota bacterium
TGGGCAGCCGTTGTCAGAGGCGGAGTCGCGCGCGATGGTCCTGTTACGCGCGAATGTGCTGGCGAAGGGACATAGCGGCGTGCGGCCAGAGTTGCTGGAACTGCTGGTGGCTCTGCTGAACGCGGGTGTGCATCCGGTGATTCCCGAAAAGGGGTCGGTGGGCGCGAGCGGCGATCTGGCCCCGCTGGCTCATCTGGCGCTGGTGGTGATTGGCGAAGGCGAGGCGTGGCTGGGCGGCGAGCGGATGCCGGGTGGTGAGGCGCTGCGGCGGGCCGGGCTGCAACCGTCGCGACTGACCGCGAAAGAAGGATTGGCGCTACTGAACGGGACGCAGGCCATGACCGCGGTGGGCGCGCTGGCGACGGCCCGCGCCGTGCGGGTGACTGAGCTGGCGGATGTGGCTGGCGCGATGTCGCTGGAGGCGTTGAAGGGAACGCCGGCAGCCTTTGATCCAAGGATTCATGCGGCGCGGCCTCATGCGGGACAGATTGCTGCAGCGGCGCACCTGTTCAAGCTGATGGAGGGTTCGGAGATTCGTGAGTCGCACAGAATGCGTGACACGCGCGTGCAGGATGCGTATTGCCTGCGCTGCATGCCGCAGGTGCATGGCGCGGTGCGCGGTGTGTTGGCGCACGTCGCGGAACTCCTTGAGACGGAGTCAGGCTCTGCGACGGACAATCCGCTGATTTTCTCAGAGCCGGGCGAGGATGGGGCGGCACGCGGGGTGGTGTTGAGCGGAGGCAACTTTCATGGAGCGCCACTGGCCTATGCTGCGGACTATGCGGCTGTGGCAATGACGGACCTTGCGAGCATTGCGGAGCGGCGCATTGACCGGCTGCTGAATCCGGACATCAATGAGGGACTGCCGGCGTTTCTGGCGGCGGACCCCGGCGTGTCCTCGGGCTTTATGATGGCGCAGATAGTGGCTGCAGCGCTCATCAACGAGTGCCAGGTGCTGGCGCATCCGTCGTCGACGGGCAGCATTCCGACGGACGGCGGCAAGGAGGACCACGTCTCGATGGGCATGACGGGCGCGCTGAAGCTGCGGCAGGTGGTGGAGAACGCGGAGCGGGTGCTGGCCATCGAGATGATGTGCGCAGCACAGGGGCTGGAGTGCCGCTTGCCACTGCGGCCGGGCCGCCGCGTGCAAGAGGCGCACGATGCGGTGCGGAGGGTCGTGCCGAAGCTGGAACAGGATAGGGTTCTGGCCGGGGAGATTGAGGCACTGGCCGGCGCGGTGCGGGCTGGGACCTTTGATGAACTGCGCGCGTAGAACCAATGAGCCGGGTCGTGCATGTACCATGGAGGCGAACGCAGGAGGCGTGCACCTTTGAGGCTTTATCGTACGGATCGCGGAAACTTTGTTGAGGAAGATGCGCTGCACTATCGCGTGCCGGAGTTGAGTTGGGACGAGTTGATGGGGCGCGAGGATTTGCCCGAATTTGTGGCGGGTGTGGTGGCGACTGCGCGGACGTCGAGCGAATTTCAAGAAGCCCGGATTCTGGCGCCGATTGGGCAGCAGGAGGTATGGGCTGCGGGCGTGACTTACTATCGCAGCCGCGGCGCGCGCATGGAAGAAGCCAAGGATGCAGGAGGGGGTGACTTTTATGATCGCGTGTACTCGGCGGAGAGACCGGAGCTGTTTTTCAAGTCGACGGCGAGCCGAACGGTAGGACCGGACCAGAAAGTCCGCATCCGGCATGACGCGCGGTGGTCAGTCCCCGAGCCGGAACTGACGCTGCTGGTGAGCCCGGCGGGGCGCATTACGGGATACACGATTGGCAATGACATGAGCTCGCGCGACATTGAGGGCGAGAACCCTTTGTATCTGCCGCAGGCAAAAGTCTACAGTGGGAGCTGTGCGCTGGGACCGTGCATTCTTCTGGCCACCATTCCGCTGCCCCACGCGACAGAGATTATGCTGGAGATCTTCCGCCGCGGCATGGTGGAGTTCTCCGGGTGTGTCGCACTGACAGAGCTGAAGCGCGATCCGCGGGTCCTGGTTGATTATCTGCGCCGCGAGAACTCGTTCCCTCACGGATGCTTTTTGATGACAGGCACGGGCATCGTGCCGCCGAGCGAGTTTACACTTGCACTTGGCGACCGTGTCCGGATTACGATTCAACCGATTGGCGTGCTTGAAAACGAAGTCGCCTGACTAGGCAGCTTGCCATCAGGCCAAATGCTTGCGCAGGAATGCGAGTGCCTGGATCCGTGCGGCTGCGGCAGACTCGGCGTGGTAGCTGGAGCGCATGTCGCAGTTGAAGGCGTGGCCCGCGTTCTCATACCAGTGAATCTCAACTTCGGGATGCGCGCTGCCGACCTTGGTCACTTGTTCGGCCGGGATGTGCGTGTCAAGACGGCCGAAGTGAAGCTGCACGGGGGCCTGCGGAGTTTCGTGGGCGAAGTTGCCGATACCGCCGGCGTAATACCCCACAGCGGCATCAGGGTGCAGACGCGTGGCGGAGAGCCAAGTGATGAGTCCACCCCAGCAGTAGCCGATGACACCGGCTTTCTTGCCCGTAGCCTGGCGCACAAAGGCGAGCGCGGCGGCCACGTCTTCGATGGCATTCGACGGGTTCATCTGCTTCAGGCAGGCCATTGCGCGGTCGCGATCTGCGCCTTCATAGCCGAGCTGAATGCTTTTATCGATGCGGTCAAAGAGTGCAGGGGCGACGGCGAGGAAGCCATCTTTGGCGAAACCGTTCGCGACGGAACGAATGTGTTCGTTCACTCCGAAAATTTCCTGCAGGACGACGAGACCGGCGACGGGCGGGTCGGTGGGACGTGCGACGTAGAGATCGAGGTTGTGTCCGTCTTCTGCCTGAACTGTAGTCCACTCTGTCATGATGTTCTCCTGATGAGACTCTGTGGTCGTTGTCTGAGTTACTGGGCGTCACGCACGCAGCGGAAGCCGATGCCGCCGGAGCGGTCGTAGCTGGGCGCCATGAGCAGCAGCTTGCTGTGCTCATGATTGCCGAATGCCGGAGGGAAGTACCAGATGGAGCCCTGCGGCTGGTAGTACTCGCCGCCGCGAAGGATGGCAGTGCGGGTATGCTCATCGGTGAATTCCTCGGTCCACTGCCAGACGTTGCCGACCATATCCATGACGCCGTAGGGACTGGCGCCCTGCGGGTGTGCATCAACTGGGTCGGGTCCACGCATGGTGCGACCTTTATCGGGAAATGGGACGTTGACGGGCTGCCACTGGTTGCCCCAGGGATATTCGCGTCCGTCGGTGCTTTCGGCGGCCATCTGCCACTCCCACTCGTGGGGCAGGCGCTTGCCGGCCCACTTGGCGTACGCGCGCGCATCTTCGATTGAAACCCATGTCACCGGACGGTCGGCCCAGCCTTCTGGATAAGTGCTGTTTTGCCAATCCCGCAGGAAATTGCCCACGTCTGCGGGCTTGTAGTGGGTGGCGTCAAGGAACTGCTTGAACTGCGCGTTGGTCACCGGATACTTGTCGATGAAGAATGGCTTGATCAACATGCGATGCTCGTGGAAGCGCCGGGGGGAGTCTTCCCACGAATACTGGACATCGACACCGGGATCGTCGCCGCCTTCAATCTCAGTGCCCTGCACGCGGAAATCGAATTCACCGCCTGGAATGCGAATCATGCCAGACGGCTCTTCGGCAGCGGGTGTGGTTGCGGGAATCTCAACCATCTGTTGCGGGAGAACGGTCCACTGATGCGAGAAGCTGGCGAGGGGCTTTGCGGTCATCGATGCCATGGCTTGCAGCAGAGACTTGATGGCAGCACTGGGACCGCCGGGCGTCGCGAGGATGGCACCGTATCCGTGTGCCTCCATGGGGAAGCTGAGAGTGTTGTGCGTGCCACGCACAAGCGGCTTCAGCTCGACTCCGTGATAGAGGTCGAAGTAACGCATGCCCGGAAAGGCAGGGACGTCCATCTGCGGTCCGTCGGCGTCGTAGCCGGTTCGGTTGACGATGGTCCAGACAGTCTCCTGCCCGAGCGGCCAGCGGCTAGCGTAGATGCCGTAGTTGTGCATGGGGTAGAGCGGCTCCCACGCGGGGCTGATGAGGAACGGCGCGATGGCGCGCTCGATGGTGGCGACGCGGCGCGTGGCTTCGGCGTCGCGGGGTGTGATGCCATTCCAAATGCCCCAGATATTCTCCCAGCTTTCCCAACCGACCCCGTTGTAAAAGGCATACTGCAGGTCATCGGTCTTGTCGGTGTTCCAGCGGTCGCTGATGTTGACCATATGGCGTGTCTCAAGCCACTTGAAGCGGTCCACCATTGGGATGAAGGGGAAATTGTACTGGCCCCACGTCATCACATTCCATGCGAGGGCTTCATCGCTGGGGCTGTCCTCCGGCTCAAAGGCGAGCGGGTGGTCGATCTTCTCGGCAGCCAGTGAAAACTCGAGCGGCACGCCGTCCTGCGTGTCGCCGTTGACGCCATCGGCGCCGATCTCCTTCATGAGTGCTGCGAGTGCCTGGGGCCACGGCTTGTCGGGCTTGTCGGTGCCCTCGTCCCACATCATCATGGGAAAGAGGACGCGAACGCCGCGGCGATGGAAGTCAGCAACCATCTGGCGGACACCCGCGATGCCGCCGGGCATGGACTCGACCATCTCAAGTTGATTTCGATTGTCGACGCCCATGTTGGGGTAGGTGGCCCAGACGAGTACGGCATCGATGCCGCCGTAGCGTTTCTCAAGATCGTCGAGATAACGGTCCACGGTGTAACGGCGAGCGACTGGGTCATAGAAGTAGCGGTCGTGCACCATCATCTGTGGCTGGATAAAGCTGCTGTGCGTCCATTGCAGGGCGGGCATCTGGTAGCGCGTGGGATCAAAGGCGACACGAATGCGACGCTCGGCGCGCCAGTGCTGGATGTCAGCGAGCCAGTGCTGGTGGATGTTCGGTGGACAAATGACGGCGGGGCCTTCCCATGCGTGATGCAGGTCCATGCAATGCGGCGGCGGGATCTGTTGTCCCTCGGCATGGTAGGCCGTGTCCTGGGCGCGCGCGAGGGCGGGGAATGCAAGAACAAGCAGGATGGCGGCGAGGAAGCGAGGCATGCAATGCGTCTCCGTGTAGCGAGTCTCTCGTAGAGTAGCGCGTCGTCGATCAGGGGTTGGCAGCGAGCAATGCGTCCACCTCAGCGCGCGACGGCATGGACGACTGAGCGCCGCGGCGCGTGACGGAGATGGCTGCGGCGGCTGAAGCAAAGCGGGCGGCCTGGACGGGATCCTTTTCCTCTAACAGCGCAACGGCAAAGGCCCCGTTGAAGCAATCGCCTGCGGCGACCGTGTCGATGGCATGCACGGGGAAAGGCTGGATCCATGCGGATTCCCCGGAGGCGGCAGCGATATATGCGCCTTCAGAACCGCGCTTGAGGACAACGCCGCGCAGGCCGAGCGCGAGAAGCTTGCGTGCGGATTCTTCGGCTGGAAGGCCTGAGCCGGCGTAGAATGCGGCCTCGGTTTCGTTTGGCGTGCACCATGCGATGAGGGGCCATGCGGCATGAGGCAACGGAGCCGCGGGAGCGGGGTCAAGCATGACCGGCACGCCGAGTTCGGCGCAGAGCGTGAAGGTGCGATCGATGGTCGCCATGGGCAGTTCAAGCTGGCAAAGGACCATACCCGCAGATTCGAGGAGCGCTCGGTGTTGGTCAATGCTTGCGGCATCGACTTTTGCGTTGGCTCCGGGGACGACGACGATAGAGTTCTCGCCGTTGTCTGCGACGGCGATGGGGGCGACGCCCGAGGGTCCGCTGACGTGCTGAATGGGAGAGATGTCTACTCCTGCGGATTGCAGATTGTTCAGTAAGGCAGTCGCGAAGACGTCGTCGCCTACCGCGCCGATCATGGCGACTGGATAGCCAAGGCGGGCGACGGCGACGGCCTGGTTGGCGCCCT
>JAJYAE010000027.1 GCA_021779695.1 Acidobacteriota bacterium
TATCGGTCATCTAGAGCGAGCAGCTTGAGGAACACAAGCGCGTAAGACCGAGTAACACGAAGACTGGCGCGCGCGGGTGTTCCATCCGGCAATGCACCCTGTATCTCATGTATGTCTGACTCCTGGAGCGCGATGGTGCCACCCAGACATTCCCGGGCGTGCAGGCCCTTTTCGATGTCGACTCGGAAGTCGTTGTCTCGTTTGAGTTCGCGTGGCGCCATGAATTCGACGCGCATGACCTCATTTGTCCCCGGAATCGGTTTCTCGTACTGGAAATTCCGTGATTCCGGCACGACACTGTACCCCAGAGCTGCCAGCTTCTTCGCGAGGTGTACCGGCCTCTGACGAAGCGAAATCGCGTCCAGTAGAAAATCGAAATCCCTGGTAGCTCTGGCCTGGCCGAGAACAAACTTCAGCGCCTGACCGCCCACCAGGACGAATTCGTCTGCGGCAGGTCCGAGCGGTACCAACAGCTCCAGCAGATATGCCTTCTGGGGTTCTGGAATCATGCCGCCTTCCACGTTGGCTCAATGGCCTTTTCGAAGAGATAATCTGCCTGCTTCTGATCGCGCCCTCCGCGGGCGCTCAGATCAAGATAGGCCTGGATGTCGGAGACCACCGGAATGTCGTCGAACTGTTTGGCATACATGAATACGCCGAGGTCGTATGGCGCCAGGAAACGGAGCGGGGGGCTATCGGTCGCCCGCTTCGAAGGTGCCCGGAGTTTTTCCGCCTGGTCCAGCGACGACAGATACACATCCGCTTTGTCGAGATCGAGGAAGGGCGCACGGACGTTGGCCGCTGCAGGTCCGGTGAAGGCAAACGGACCGATCGAAATCGATCGCAGGCCGTTGCTGATGACAGTGAGATCCTGCCCGAAGGGATTGGGGCAGGTAAAGCTGCTCCGCAGGCGAAAACGATAGCGTTCCCGGTACTTTGCTGCCCAGGCGTCGAGAAGGCGTCTCGGCTCGGGCACGAGAACCTGTGAACCCCGCCGGCGGATCCAGAGTTGATCTTCAAGGGTGCGAAGAGCTTTCGAGATGGTGCCCAAACTGACAGCGAAACTGCGTGAAGAATCGCCATCTGCTTCGGCTCCCTTGAGGAGTGAATTGTCGCGGGACTCCCTTTCGAGTTCCTGGGCAATCTCAGTCAAAGTCCAGTTACGCGGATTTTGGAGGAGAACCCGGAGAATCCGCGAAAACCGTCCGGAGAAGACATTGACGTCGCGGGGAGCTTCCGTCGATTCAACGACGCCCTTGCTGCGTTGCCCGGTTCGCTGGAGAACGAACTTTCCGGGAACGTTGATGGAGATGTTGCCCGCCAGATCAAGGAAATCAATGCCCGCTTCAATACAGAAGGTCTGCGCCTGCGGGGAGAGAGCCGGAGAGACGATGGCGAATGCAGCGTCCTTCTCGATCGCCTTGAGACGGGCGATCCAGGGTGCGATGTTTTCCAGTTGCCGGGGACTGATTGACTGCTTGATCTCCGCGTAGACTCGAACCTTGTTCGTTCCAGATTCAAGGTCGAAGCGAACGTCGAACGGGCGGCTGTCGACCACATCGCTGACCTGTATCCCCGGAAGCTGCACGAACGGGACTTGGTCCTTTAGTGCTCGGACGATGGCAGCTTCGGTGTCTGGATTAGAGATTGGCACACGTGGATTTTCTCAAATCGGAAATCGAATGTAAAGGAAAACTTTCTGATAAATCATGTTTTCTCGGATGGGAAAACCTATTGGGATACCACTGAGATGTCCCGAGAACAAGACGACGGTTTATTGCCGAATTCCGGCCCTATTAGCTGCCGACGACTCGCTCACGTTCGGCTGGGCGTCCCGCCTTTGCTGTGAGCCACGGTGCAGGATCAGCATGCAGCAGGGACACGGCAAAGAACCCGGGAGCCGGAGATATTCAGGATCGAAAGTCCATTGAGATTTGAGGGCCGGTCCACACAACCAGCCCACTGGCCACTTGGTTTGTTTTTTGCCCGCATTTTGCCCGCAAATAACGCCGATTAGGCCGTTTTTGCCGGTTCTGCCAGTTTGTAAGTACTGTGCCGTCTGCAACTTGCGGTTTGATAGCTTCCATGGCATGGAAGAGGTCGTCGGTTCGATCCCGACCAGGTCCACCAATTAAATCAACAACTTGTGGCACCCTTCCCCTCCCGGCTTGGCAGCATTTTGGCAGCAAATTTTCAACGGCCTGCAAAAACTGCTTCGCTCTTTCCTTTTTCTACAGCAGCCTGCCGTACCGGCTTCCTCGTGCTGAAGCTCAGTACCTTGGCCCTCTTCACAGACGGTCTTGAAGGTCCCGGTCCCCCATCGTCAGTTCCGCCGCTCTTTTGCGTCAGTTCCTGGTGAATGGAGTTCACAGTCGCCCGCACACCCTCTGGAAGTTCCTGCATATAGACGTCCGTCGTCGTGGCCGTTCGCGAGTGGCGCAACACGCCCTGCACATCCTTTATGTCGCCTTTTTTCCGCGCCAATGTGGCAACCGTGCGCCGAATCACCTGGAACGTCAGTTTCGGCAATTCCAGTTCTTGGGCGAACCTGTGCAGTACGCGCTTCCGATAGTTGCCCGAATCGATGAACCCGCCGTTACGTCCCGGAAAGATGAACCCTTCGGGATCATCGGCGGTAGGTCCATGCCAATGCTTCTTTCGCCGCTGCTCCTCCCGGCACTGCTCACGCCATGCCTGGAGTTCTTCCGTCAGGTCGGAGGCAATCGGGATCGTCGTAAGACTTCCCTTGGTCTTGCCCCAGGGGCGGATTTTCCCCTTGTAGGTGGTTTCTTCGATCTTGATCGAAGATGCAGACGGGTCGAGGCACTTCCACTTCAGCCCAAACAATTCACTGGGCCGAAGCGCATTGGTCATTTCGAGTTCAAGCAAAATCCGGTCACGGCGTTCGAGCTTGGACAAGACAGCCCGCAACTGATCCCAGCTCAGCACGGTCTTGTCGGTCTCTTTCAGATGCGCCGGAACCTTGATCGTACGCGCAGGATCTTTTCCGATGAAGTCCTGATCAACAGCCTCGGCAAAGATGGCCTGCATATACGCCCGTACTTGCAGCACGCGGTCGCGCGAACGGGTTTGAGCCAGTCGATTGAGATGCGTCTGCAAAGAGAATTTGTCGATGTTTTCAAGGCGCGCGTCCCCGAAAGTATCGACGAGATCAGCTTGAATCAGGTGTTTTTTCACCTTGGCCGTCTCCTCTCTCCAGTCCGCCTCTTTTACTGGCAGGTAGCGGTTGTTGACGAACCACTCAAAAGTGACCGAGCCATTGACTACGGATTGGTCACCTGTGGATTGGCCGCCAAGTCTGACAATCTCGCGCTCCAGTTTCTCCCTAGCCTCATACTTCGACATTTCTGGTTTCGACCCAAGGATGACCTGCGCGACGTTGAGTTTCGATTGATTCGTTTCCGGGTCCAACTCCGTTCTGCGGAAGTATCCATACCACTTTTTGCCGCGAAGACGGACCCAGCCTTTCTGATGCGAGTTTCCCATTTATTCCTCGGATTCTGTGTGGGGAATAAGCGGGCCATCTTCATTTTACCGGCGTTTGCGCCGTAAATGGGATACCCGTTCCCGCTCTTTCAGAAACTCTTCAATCCCGCTTGCGCGGTAGCGCAGGGCACCGTCGCTCATCCGGATAACCGGTAAATAAGGCAGTCTCCGTGAGGAATGATCCCAGACCCAATCCTTGCTGACCTTCAGCATGAGGGCGACCTCCTCCGCGGTCAGCAGCAGTTCGACTGCCTCTTGCATCGTGGTTGATAGGGACCCCATAAAGGCGACCTCCATTAGCCTCTGTGTGGCACTGAAATCTGCCGTGCTTTACGAGCGTGCGTGCCCGCCTTGGCTACGAACAGATTGGTAGGCAACCGAACAATCGTCCAATGAAAAGTAGGAAACGCGTTAGGCGCGCCATTCATAACGGACGTTTTGGAACAATTTGTGCAACCGGATTTTCCAGAGCTGCATCGAACGGTAATCTTGGGTTTGTCGCGAGAAACGCGGAACTGATGTACTTGGCGTCCTGCCCTGGTCCCATCTCGGAGGATTGTTATGGTGCTGCCAGAAATCCGATTACTGCAAGCGGCAATAGTCTTGGCCGAAGAACTCAACTTCTCCCGTGCAGCCGAACGGCTACGCATCGACCAATCGACACTCAGCAAGCGAATCATGGAATTGGAAGGGATGATCGCGGTGCGCCTATTCAAGCGCAATCACCAGCTTGTCGAATTAACCGAACCCGGCCGTCATTTCGTACAGGAAGCGCGCAACGCTCTGCTGCACACCGAGCGTGCGGTTTTGAGCGCCACGGCGGCGTCGCGCGGAGCGGACGAGGTTCTAAATCTCGGCAAGTCTGCCTACACCGATCCTTTTCTAGTCACAACCCTCCAGTCGGTTCAGCTTCCCCTCTATCCCGGCCTGAAAGTCAAACTGTGGAGTAACTACTCACATGAACTCGCACACATGGTTGCGACTGGAAAACTGGACATGGCATTGGTGACGGCCATTCCAGACATGCCCACTCTCAGCTTTCTAAAAGTCGCCGAAGCCTCGATCTACATTGCCCTGTCCCAAGAGGACTCCCTTGCAGATCGCAAAGAATTGCACTTGGAAGATTTGCGAGCCTGCGAGTGGATCCTCCTCGCTTCCTACGTCAACCCGCATGTTTTCGAGATGATCCAGAAGGTCGCCTCCGAAAAGGGGATCACTGCTTCTGATCGGCATTACGTCATGACTGCAGAGGAAGCGTCGGAACTTGTGCTGGCACACAAAGGAGTGGCATTCCTGCCCCGCGACGCAGCTTGGCGAATCGCCTCCGAGGGCATTACGATGCGGCCACTCGCGGAGGACCGTCTGAAACTTGCTACTCGGTTGGCCACACGGTCTGACAATAATGCCAGATTGGTGAGTGAATTTGTCCGTGCTGCAGGACGCAAGCTGCGGAGCATCCTTCCTCCGCAACAGGGGAGCCTGCCTCTAGACTAGCTGGGTGAACCTGCGTTCGATGAATTGTCCTTGCTCCCGGCGGGGTCTTCGACCTCTCGTATCTCGATATTCAACGGGCCATCGAGGCCACACTTTGGGCAGTGATAGATGCCGGAGGTTATCGCTCTGCCCAAGTACTTTTCTCTTCGAAAGGCGCTTCCGCAATGAACACACACATGGAAGTGGTGGAGATCTCGTTTGTGGTCATCTGAATCGTTCACGGCCCGCTTTCCTAATCTCCCGCGAGATACACTTGCAGGTACGTGCTGTCTCCGCAGGTAGATAACGCAGAACACGAAGTTCTATTCCTAAACCGCTGCCCACCATGACTGAAATCCCTGCGCCTCTTCCATCGGGTGAATCTTGGCACGAATCAGGTATTTCAGTTCGACGCTCGCCGCAAACACTCATGGGCACCTCCATTATTATGCTTCGCTATTCGAATACTCGATGCTTTTTCAAGACCTCGACGTTCAGCGAATACAAAGCAAACTTTCCTTCCTCCCCGGCGCGTTATCGCGATGGCTTCTTCGAGCATGCGGAAATAGCGCGAAAGAGTGGATGTCGGTACTTTCAGCTCCGCCACAATGTCGCACATGCATAATTCCCCGAACCGCGAACAAACCTACAATCTTCAGTCGTGTCTCGTTTCCAAGCGCTCGGGAATAAGCCGGCACGTCGTCTCCTTCAGGCGGATCCATAACCTCAGCGGCACAGTTTGACGATGACACTGGGCTTGATCGCCTTGCTTCGGGTGCAACATTCGGCGTAAAGGAAGCTCAGAAGTTGCTGCAAGGTTTCAGTATTCGCGGCATACCAAAGATAAGTGCCTTCGCGACGAACCGTTACGAGGTCTTTGTTCTTCAATTTGTCGAGATGGTGCGACAGCGTAGAAGCGGGGACGCCGAGTTCGGACTGAAGATCCCCGGCCACCATTCCCCCCGGATGTGCCGAAAGCAGCAGCCGCAGAATTCTCAGGCGCGACTCGGTCCCCATCGCAGAGAACATGTCCGCACACCGAGCCATTTGCCCCGCAATTTCTTTTGCGCCCATATATTTCGATGATACCAGAAATAAGGAAAGATTCCAAGGTCAAATCATAAACTTCCGAAGGTTAGGGCAGATAGCGTATTGACACTTATTTTATATTTCCGCTAATATAGAAATATAAAACGCCCCAAAGCGAGTCCGACGTGATCCGCTACGCCGATATGCACATTATTGCGCGCCTGAAGGATCCCGAGCAGAGCGTCTTTGTGTCGGTCGTGTACCCGGAGTCGACTCCGATTATCGAGGCATACCGCGCCATGCTGGATCTGAAGGGTACCGGCATCCCTGGACAACTCGTCATCGCGAACCAAGTAATTCTTGCGAACCGCTCCAGCAATGCCCATTTCGGTAATCGGCGGGCGATACAGATCAAGTATTTGAACGAAATCCAGAACCGTTTTGGCTCTCGCGTTCTAGTGATGCCGTTGCTCGACAAGGAAATCCGAGGCGTTGAGGTTCTGAATTGCGCAGCCCAGCTCCTGTTTGAACAGAACCGAAGCGAAGAGCAGGTCACGAACCCGTCCCGGTCGGAGGTGCGCGAGCATGATCTACGCTTTCGTGTGTCAGAAGTACGGGAATCGTTTGACGTGCGCCAGCGTAGCGGAAATGCCGCACGGCCTGCACCTCAATGTCCGCAATGCGGCAGAACGGGCGTTGCGCAGGATTTCTCGAGCGTAAGAATGCTGTTCGGTTTGCCGGGGCGAGGCAGCCTGCTCAGCTGCGGACCGGGCTCGGGCCGCTGTGATGCGTAACGACGACAAGGCGGTGATGATTCGTGTGTTTGCAGCGGCCTCGGTATCCTGTCGTCGACGGCGAGGTGATGCTCTGCGGGCGCGTGCTCGCGTGAATGGAGTCTGGAATGAATGTAAAAGTATTCTTCAGAACGATTCCTTTGATATTTGTTGCAACCTGCATTTCCTAAAACGAAGCACAACATACTTCGACAAAACACCGGTTTCCCGGCTCGCATCTTGGTAGTTGATTCCTGCATGGCGTTTCTGTCCTCTTCTCTGTCGGACTCATCGTTTCAAGAATCATTGTCACCGAAAACAGATCAGGAGTCTTATGGCTATCTTGGGTAGCTCCGCTCTTCTCTTTGCGCTGATTCTTGCGCTTGTCAACCTCAGCATCGGCACGATCGCCTTGCGCCAGTTGGCGACCAATACGCGGGGACGATTTTCACCTGAACAACTTCTTAGAATCGCACGACGCGCTGGATTGATCGGCTTCGTAGCAGTATCGATCGCGGTTTTCACTCTCATATACGCAGTTTTTGCGAACGACTATTCCCTTGCAAATGTCGTACACGAATCGAATCGCGCTTTGCCCGCGCCGTATAAGGTTGCAGCTCTCTGGTCAGGACAGGAAGGATCCCTTCTGCTGTGGGCCTGGTTGCTCACCGCTTATACATTCGTACTCCGTTTGCGCCATACGATCGACGAGCAGCTGATTGCTTTCGCATCGACCATTCTCGCTGCCATCGAGGTTTTCTTCCTTCTCTTGCTGAACTTTGCAGCATTGCCGTTTGCTCAAGTGACAGGGCCGGTTCCGGCTGACGGCTTCGGCATGAATCCCTTGTTGCAGTATCCGGAGATGGTCATCCATCCTCCTCTGCTCTACCTAGGCTACGTTGGGGTCAGCGTTCCATTTTCGCTTGCTCTTGCGGCCCTCATCCTCCGTCGTCCTGGCGAGAAGTGGCTGCCGATGGCGCGCCGATGGACAATGGTGAACTGGATTTTTCTCACTGCAGGAATTGTTCTCGGTATGCATTGGGCGTATGCGGTTCTAGGCTGGGGAGGCTACTGGGGTTGGGATCCAGTGGAAAATGCTTCGCTTATGCCCTGGCTTACCGGCACGGCATTTCTGCACTCGACCTTCATGCAACGCCGACGCGGCATGATGAAGAGTTGGAATCTGTGGCTTATCTTCTTAACCTTCATGCTTTCGATCCTCGGTACGCTGCTCACTCGGTCTGGCATAGTCAGTTCCGTACACGCTTTCGGAGAATCATCGATTGGCGACTGGTTTTCGATGTTTCTCGGGATTGTTTTGTTGGTCTGCGCACTCGCGTTTGTAGCGCGGCGTGACCACTTGAGGCCGGAACGCGAAATCGAAGGCGTTATCTCGCGTGATGCAGGCGTTTTGTTCGGTGTGTTGGTGCTGCTCGCAGGGTGCGCGGTGGTATTCCTCGGTACGCTCCTCCCCGTCTTTTCCGCGCTTATGAATGGCAGCAAAATTACGGTGGGTCCTGACTTCTACAACCGGGTGGTCACCCCGATCGGGCTCTTTTTGCTTCTCCTCACCGGAGTCACACCGCTGCTTCCAAGCCGTATCAACTCTTTTGCGACCCTCGCAAAGAATTTTGCCTTTCCTTGTTTTGCTGGCGTCGTGACCGCGTTGCTACTGATCGCATTTGGCATTCATCCCTTAACGAATCAAGGCACCCTGTATTCCTGGCTATGCTTCTCGCTTGCTGCATTTATGGCAACGGCCATCGGTACTGAATTTCTGCGCGGAGCACGTTTGAGCCAGCACCAGTCTGGAAACTCTCTGCCCGCCGCGATGCAGCAGCACTTCGTCACAAATGCACGCCGCCACGGCGCCTACATCGTTCATTTCGGCATCGTGCTGATGTTTGTGGGTTTTGCCGGTTCGGCCTTCAATCAAAGTTTCGAGAAAGAACTTGATGGTGGGCAACACATGGACATCGGCCCGTACCGTCTCGTCTCTCAGGGGTACACTCAGGAGTCGAACGACAACTACGCCGTCGAACGATCTTTTATTGATACCTATCAGGATGGCAGGTTAAAGTTCCAGCTTGCGCCAGAGGCGCGACTCTATCCGACAAGCCAGAATGTCCAGACCGTAGTTGCGAATCACTCCACCCTGTTACGGGATCTCTACGTCGTCTATGAGGGACGGGACCCGGACAGCGGGCGTCCAGAGATCAAAGCATTCCTGAACCCGCTCGTCCTGTGGATATGGATCGGTACAGTTTTTATTCTCATCGGCGCGATCGTTTCGCTTTTACCTCAGCGGCGATTCGATCTGCCGCCATCCCCGCTCGGAGATGGCGAGAGCCGTGATTTCCAATGCTGTCAAGCCACCGAGCCGGCTACATCGGCGAATACCGCATGCTTAACGTCTTGACCCACCTGGAAATTGTGGATGCCAGCCAAGCGTGCTAGGGACCGCAAAGGTCGAGGTCGATCTTCTGGCGGTAGCGCAGATTGGGGTATAGGAAGACTGCGAGGTTATACCTGCCTTCTTCAGCGGTATGGCTATCGTCGCAATCTCGCCGGAGCGATTGTTCACCCTGCTTCAATCTCAATAGAGCGATGAGGAAATCCGAACGAACTGATGTACCTCGAAACCACTGTGCCTTTTGGAGTAATCTTCAGCTCCGCGTTCAGAGGCCGATGTAACATACTATTGTAAAAGCGATAAAGGAGCCGCAATAAACGAGATTAGCCGCCGTGATCTGGTGAAAGTACTGGGCGGTACCGGTGCCGGGATCGCAATGACGATGACGACCGAATCGGTTTCGGCAAGCGCAGCCGCCGATACTGGAGCAAATTTGCAAGCCCTGCCATGGCCCTACAAACCGCTCGATCCCGAGACGACGGCCGAGCGCGCGAATGAAGGCTTTTACAAGGCAGAGTGCATGTATGGCGTCTTCGAATCCATCGCCGGTGCTACAGCTGAACGGCTGCGCTCTCCATACAAGGATTTTCCGTTCCTGATGATGAAATACGGAGGCGGAGGCATTAATGGCTGGGCCACTGTGTGCGGCGCGCTGGCAGGCGGCGCCGCAGCCTTCCAGCTTCTTTCTTCCGACCCCGGACCGCTCGTTGACGCGCTGTTCGCCTGGTATGAGACCGAGGCACTACCTGATTTTTATCCGCAGAATGCCAAGTTTTCAGCAATCAAGTCCATTTCCGGCACACCTCTGTGTCACACATCGATCACGGAATGGTGCAAGGCCGCCAAAAAACATACTTATTCGCCTGAACAGAGAGAGCTCTGTGGCGCACTTGCGGGATCGGTGGCGCGCAAGGCGGTTCTGCTTTTGAATGACCAGATAGCGGTTAAACCCATTTCGGCGGCACTTCCACCGGCAACGCAAAACTGTCTATCCTGTCACGGGCGAGGCGGGGTGCTCCAAAACACGGGTGGGAAGATGAACTGCGACGGCTGTCACTCCGTCACCGGTAAGCATCGTAGCTACTGACAGCGTTTGTCACCGCGGGCTTCGATCGACTCGCTGACCAAGGCTGCGGCGGTCCAACACGTTCCGTTGATCTCCGCAGCGCCCGCACGGCGACTTACTGACGTCGCGCACAGAATAATCCACGATACCTCCATGCCGATCTACTTCGATGTGACAACAGTCGTGCAGCATGTCTTTCAGTTGCCGTCTTGCCCGTTGCACACGTGACTTCATTCCAGAGAGACTGAGCCCGCTATGCTGCGCAGCCGTGACTTGCGTGAGACCATTCAGATCAGTCAACCGTATGGCCTCGCGGTAACTCTCCGGCAGGGCGTCAATCATCGGCTGTATACAGGCGGCAAGCTCCTGCAACTCACTCATGTCCGAGTTGCCCTTACTCGCAGGTGCTGGCGGGTCGAAATCCTCAGCGGACTCTTCGGTTCGACGAGCCTCAGTTCGAAAGTGATCGATAATCACGTTGCGCGTGATCTGAAATATCCAAGCTGGCAGTCGTTCTTGCTGCCGGATCGAGTCGATTCCGCGATGAATACGGATGAAGACCTCTTGCAAGATGTCTTCGACGTCGGCCTGGTTGCGCACTCGGCGCGAGACGAACGCCCGCAGGCGTTCGTGGAACTCGCGCCAAACGACTTCGGTGCGTAGTGTCAGTTCTGTTCGATTCATCGACACCCACAACCCGAAGGTTGGGCCACCTCCGCCGCTGGAGAACAACAAGTGGACTTTTGAGCCGGCTCGCAGCACGACGTTTGAGCCTGTGTGCTGCAGCACGAGGACGTCGCATTCGACGCCTTCGCGGCGAAAAACCGCTTAAGGTTCTCAGGAACCGACTCCGCCGTTCGGGGCACTGGTTGACCTGCTTGGGCACCATATGTCGCGGCCAGAATCGCATCCACGATCATTGGTACCGGAGCGACCGTATATTCCTTGCCTTGATAAACCCACACACGGCAGTCAACCGGTTGGTCGCCACCGCTGGCCTCACCGCAGGATTCGCAAACACTCTCCCGGAGTTCCAATGCGACGTCCTGTCCGTTGACCCGGATGGTTGGAGAAGAGACAAACTCCAACTCCAACGCTTTGCTTTCCGAGTCGATGAGAGTCTTGCGAACGGTCACCTCGGCCCCCGCGGCTTCTAAAACACTCCGTACTGTCTGGAGTGCCTTGTCCAGGTTGTCATCTGTCCCCATGCATCGGGTGCAGACTTCGAGATCGATGTACATGAAGTCGATCTCAACCTTCTTCTTCGTATTCTGCTGCATCTCGGTCATGCTGTCTCCTTAAAGCCAATGTCATTTGCGGCTTCGTTTGGGGAGACGAGGCATGTTCGAAAAGGACGCAAATCCAGCTCTAATTCTTTAAAGCTCATTTCCGTTCATACGCCAGCAGCCCCCGTGTCTCGACCTCGAAATCTGGCCCAGTTTACCGGCTGCTAGTGCGAGCTCTGCCATCGCCGGTGGCACGTCTACTTGAAGTGGGACGCGACGTTCACGAGTTCGATCATCACCGGTACTTCCACGAGTGGCCCGATAACGGCTGCTTTCGCCAGTTGAGAGTAAGTTTCAGTTGGCTGATCATCTAGCGGCAATGCGCCGGAGAATATCTTAGCGTCGTGATCCCGCGCTCTTCGTGTTACTCATTTACGGGGTATGGTGGTCCATGAAAAAAATAGATATAGATGAGGAAAGCGATGACAGCAATTATTGCGATCCACTTAAGCAGGCGGCCCCAGTTCTCTTGCCCATTCCCTTCTTCCGTCAGTGCCTCCTTCTTAGGGCACGAATGGCGAGTTGGTAGCACAATAGACCCCCTGAATTAACGTCGGTGCAGTCGCGACTCGAACTCATTTCCCTGAGCCGTATCCCGGGCCACCCAAATCATCGAGCCGAGTTAGATTCCAACAGAACATTCTCGCTATCCAGAAGTGCCAAAACTCGTGTCCTGATCTCTTCCCTGGTCTGGCGGACTATTTCTATTCTTTGCCCTTTGGGATCTGGCAATGGCCAGTCGTCGCGCCGGATCCCAGGAACGTATGGACACTCGTCACCGCAACCCATTGTAATGAGCATCTCAGCGCCTTGGGCCAATTCCGCAGTAAGCTTCTGCGGCTTCGCGTCGCTTAGATCGATCCCCACTTCACGCATGGCATCAACAACGACCGGGTGGACGTGTTCCGCGGGCTGAGTACCGGCAGAGACCGCGCGCGCCAGTTCGGGATCGGCGAGTTGGTTAAAGAACCCGGCCGACATTTGAGAGCGGCCCGCGTTATGAATGCAGGCAAAAATGAAAGTACGCAAGGACCTAAACTCCTTTAGTTTGCAGATTCCGCGCGGCAAGACCCGAGAGGGGCTTCCATTCGCTGACGGTGCAGGCACCGTCTTTGATGGCTTCCCGCAACTTCCTCATGTCCGCTTTCGACACCTTGTCTTTCGACAAAGTCATCACCAGATACTCGAAGAGTTGAGCAATTTCGGGGTCCCCGGACTGGACAAGCCGATAGTAGACTCGGTATCCAGCACGGCGGTCGAGGACGAGCCCCGCGTTCTTAAGGTACGACAGATGCCTGGAAGCGGTTGATTGTGAGACATTTAGGACGTATTGGATGTCGCACCCGCACAATTCGCCATGAAAAAGCAAATTGAGAATGCGGAGCCGATTCCCGTCCGCCAAGCCCTTGAAATAGGAAGCCATTTTCTGCATAGAATTCCGCCGTCTAAGAGTATCGCGGAACAGCCAATTTTTGAAAAAAAGCGCGTCGAATTCACGCAGCGTTCACACTGCCTCTCTAATCTGTCGATGCGTGTAAACGCATAAAGAGGCGAATTGTTGACGAATGGGGATTCCCCGCATCTACCTGACCGTCGACGCTTCAAAACAAGACATCTGTCGAAGAGGAGAACGTAGGACAATGAAGAAATCCTGCAGCGGCTCGTTTGTTGCTCTCATCGTGCTCTGCCTGGCTTCCGTGAGCGGGTTTGGTCAATCAGGCGCCTTGACAGGCGCTGGCTCCACATTTGTTAACCCACTGATGTCAAAGTGGTCCAAGGAGTTCCACGCTCTTCATCCGGAGGTGGAAATCAACTACCAGTCGATCGGATCAGGAGGAGGCCGCCAGCAATTCTTGGCGAGGACGGTCGCCTTCGGGGCCAGTGACGCTCCCCTGACCGACGAGCAGGTTGCTCAAGCCGGCGGCGCGGCCAATGTGGTGCACATCCCGGTTACACAAGGCTCTGTGGTGATTTCGTACAACTTACCTGGCGTTCCGAAGCAGGTGCGATTCAGCCCTGACACTGTTGCCGGTATCTTCCTCGGCACGATCAAAATGTGGAATGATCCGAAGATCGCCGCTGATAACCCTGGACTTTCCTTGCCTACTTGGCCGGTACTTGTGGTTCATCGGTCGGACGGCTCGGGTACGACCGATGTCTTTACAGATTACCTTTCAAAAGTCAGCGCCGACTGGAAAGCAAAGGTCGGGCGCGGTACGTCTGTGCAGTGGCCGGCAGGGATTGGCGGCCAAGGGAATGAGGGCGTGGCAAACCAGGTCAGAAACACGCGGGGCGGCGTTGGTTATATCGAACTTGCCTATGCCCGGCAAAACAAGATGCCATACGGTTCGGTGAAAAATCGGGCTGGGAACTACATCGAGCCCGACCCAACTTACGTAACCGATGCAGCCGCATCGCTCAAGGACCTTCCCTCCGACTTGCGGTTCTCAATCACAGATCAAGCTGGTTCTCAGGCTTACCCGATCGCTGGAACCACATGGGTGCTGCTCTATACGGACCAGTCAAACATAGCTCAGGGAAAACTCGCCGCGTCCTTTGTGGAGTGGGCCATCACAGACGGCCAAAAGTACGCAAACGAGCTTGACTATGCTGTTCTAGCCAAGAACCTTGTTCAGAAGTCGCAGGCCGCTCTCCGCACCGTCAAGTGCGGTGGAAAGCCTTGCCTACAGAAGTAGGCATTGCGCGTTTGATCGCTTGCCAGCTGGTGTGGAAACGGGGAGCAATATGGCAACCATGATTGCAGAAGCGCCGTTAACTCGGCCCAGAGAAAAGAAGGCGCGAGGCGGCCGCGGAGATCGCATTTACCATGTCCTGATCAAAGCGATCGTTGGCGTGGTGCTTGCGATCTTCGCTGGCGTTTTCACGGTCGTGGTCTTCGGAGCCTGGCCAGCGGTGAAGAGGTTCGGCCCAGGCTTCCTGATCCACACCGGCTGGGATCCGGTACACCTGGTCTTCGGTGCTTTGCCCTTCATCGTCGGCACGATCCTTGTAGCGTTCGGTGCAATGTTCCTCGCCGGAGGGATCGGCCTGATGACTGCGGTTTGCATCACGGAACTGCTTCCGCGGTGGCTTCAGGGGCCAGTGACCTACCTGATTGAGCTCCTGGCCTTCATCCCAAGTGTGGTCTATGGGCTTTTCGGTTTGTTAGTACTGGCGCCGTTTCTCCAAGAGACAGTCGAGGTGTGGATTATGGAGCATCTGGGGCCGCATTTTGAGGTCTTCAACGGTGCGCCTTACGGAGTAGGATATATGAGCGCAATCCTCATCCTGGCGATCATGCTCCTCCCTCTGATCGTTACCCTCTCACGAGAAGCTCTCGTTTTGGTGCCGCGAGACGTTAGAGAGGGCGGCTACGCTTTAGGGCTACAAAAGTGGGACGTCGTTTGGGGCATTATCGTGCCCTACGCTCGAAACGGTATTGTTGGGTCTCTCGTATTGGCGCTTGGCAGAGCACTTGGAGAAACAATCGCGGTCGCTATGACCATTGGTGGAGGATACAGCCTCCCCAAAACGGTTATGGATCAGGGCTACACTCTGGCGAGCGTGATTGCGAACGAGTTCAACGAAGTCAGCTCGGATATGTATCTCTCCGCATTGATCTACTGCGGCCTGATTCTGCTCGTCATCACGGTTGTGGTGAATGTCTTGGCATATTTTCTCGTCCGGAGGCTTTCGGGGGCCCATGGCTTCAAAGCATAAAACTTCGTCTCGAACCGGCAATTGGCGAAAGTGGCGCGGCGTCCTGGGCTTCGGGTTGACGGGCGTTGCAACGTTAATTTCTCTTGGCGCGTTGTTTTCGATCCTTGGCTACCTGATCCACCAAGGGATTGGCGCGATCAACTGGAACTTTATTGTCAGGGAACCAGCCGCTGTCGGCGAGGCTGGCGGCGGCATTGCACCCTCTTTGCTTGGCACTCTGATCCTCGTCTCGATTTCAATGGTGGTCGGTATACCTCTGGGCATCGGTGTCGGAATCTATCTTTCCGAGATTGCGGGTGGCACGCGATTCGCCAGCGTGGCGCGAATCGCGATTAACACGTTTATCGGCGTCCCGTCGATCATCATGGGGATCTTTGTCTACTTCATCCTGGTCAAGCCGACGAACACCTTTTCGGCCATCGCGGGCGGCCTCGCCCTGGGGATCATCATGATCCCCATTATCGCCCGGACCACAGAAGACGTTTTGCGTCTGGTCCCGAAAAGCATTCGAGAGGCTGGGCTCGCAATAGGTGCACCCAAGTGGCGCGTCACGTTTGATTTGGTTTTGCCAGCGGCACGCGCTGGCGTCATTACAGGTGGCATTTTGGCCGTAGCCCGCGTTGCGGGAGAGACCGCCCCATTGATTTTGACCGCGCTGGGAAATGAATACTACCCAACGAGCCTTTTCAAGCCAATCGACGAAATCACGCTGCGTATCCTGAAATACGCAAGAGGCCCGTACGACGTATGGCATCAACAGGCATACGGAGCTGCATTGATCCTGGTTTTTGGCGTAGCACTCGGTAGTTTACTTTTGCGTTTATCGACGAGAGATCACGATGCGTTGAGCCGTTAAGAGAGATTCGCGGAGGCACAATGACACGACGGGGTCCGAACCCTCTAAATCCCCGTACCAGAACCCTCTAGTTGAAAGGATATGTCTCAAGATGAGCCTTATGGGTGTTTCTATCACGCGGATGAAACCGGAGCCGAGGATGGAGGTACGAGATACGGACATACTCATGAGTGATCAGAGCGCCGTCAGCCTCGATCAGGCATATAAGCTCCGGGTGAATGGCCTGAATTTCTACTACGGCAGCTTTCAAGCCCTCCACGACATTTCGGTCAATGCAGAAAAGAACCGAATAACTGCATTCATTGGCCCGTCAGGTTGTGGAAAATCAACGTTCCTGCGAACGCTCAATCGGATGCACGAGGAGACGCCAGAGGCACGTGTCGAAGGCGAGGTTCTTCTCGACGGGGAGAGTGTCTTTGATCGTGAAATCTCCGAATTGCGCCGATCGGTCGGCATGGTCTTTCAAAGATCGACGCCCTTCCCAAAATCGATATTCGAGAATATTGCCTATGGGCTTCGAATTCGTGGCGTAGATAGCTCATTAATAAGCGGTCTGGTTGAACAGAGTCTCAAGAGGGCCAACCTGTGGGAGGAAGTCAAAGACAAGTTGAAAAAATCGGCCTCCGGCCTGTCCGGCGGTCAACAACAGCGGCTGTGCATTGCACGAGCATTGGCTGTGAATCCCGAAGTGTTATTGCTCGACGAGCCTTGCTCTGCTCTCGACCCGATTGGAACGTCCAAAATAGAGGAACTTCTTCTGGAGATCAAAGAAAGCTGCACGATCGTGATCGTTACGCATAATATGCAGCAGGCGGCGAGAGTGTCAGACTATACAGGCTTCTTTCTGTCGGGAAAGCTTATTGAATTCAACAATACGAAGTCCATCTTCGAGACTCCTTCGAGCAAGCTGACCGAGGATTACATCACGGGCCGGTTTGGATGAGGGGAAAGAGGCTACCAGCGTGAAGCGCTTTTTGGAATTGCTCGATCAGCTTCAGTGCCAGTTGCTAGAGCTAGCAGCCCTGGTGGAATCCACCATTCACCAGGGCGTCACTGCGGCTTTGGCGCGCAACGCTTCGGATTCGCGAGCGGTGATTTCCCAGCAACGGAAGATCGATGAACTGGCGGCTGGGATCTATGCGTTCGTAACCGATCTCTTGGCACTGCATCAGCCGGTTGCCGGGGATCTCGCCTTGCTCACGGCCACTCTTAAGATCAGCAGTGACTTGAAACGCATGGGCGAACTTTCAGTCAACATTGCCCAGCGGAGTATTGCACTCAGTGAAAGACCCCCAATTCAGTTTCCCCGTGGGTTAGTCGAAATGGCTCATCGCGTTCAACTGATGGTCAGCAAGAGCCTCCAGGCATTTGCTCAACGGCAAGAAGAACTCGCAACTAAAGTCATTGCTGCAGACGACGATGTTGATCGACTCAGGACCGCAATGTACGGAGACTTGGTCAAGCAGATGGAAGAACAACCCCGTATGGCCGCACAGGAAGTCGATCTGATGTTCATCGTCCACAATCTTGAACGCATTGGGGACCACGCAACCAACATCGCCGAAGACGTGCTCCTATTCGTCGGCGCAGGTAATAACCGGGCACGCTCAACAGAAAAGCCAACGGATATAAGAGAGCCCCTCGATGCGCCTCCCAGCTCACCGGACGCAATAATTTCCGAGCGGCCCAGTCTCAAATAATTGCGCGTCGGGATACTCGGTAGAGGTCGGAGGTCGAACAATTGTGAAAGATGCACTGCCAGTGAAAATGGCAGGTACGGGTAAGACTTTCGCCGTCCCCCGGCACTGCTTTCAATTTTGGTATTTCGGGGTACTGCGTCTGTTGTTTGGGTTGGCGCAAATTGCCGCCGTCATCTGGTGCATCGTTCTTCTCCTGCGAGATGGATTTGGCGCCAGAACAATGCATGCTGTTCTTATCGGAGCGGGGATCACAACCTTAAGCTTGCTGCTCTTCAAGGTTCTGGGTAAGGCGAAATGACAGTTCTCCATCACTTCAAAATGCCGGATTCCCCACATGGCGCCAAACGAAAACAATCGTGCTCAGGAAAACCCAAGAAGTGAGCTAGCACGCATGTTGTTGGCTCTCGCAGACCCAATTCGGTTGCGGATGCTCAAACTGATGTCGTTGGGTGCACTGTCGCCCGGGCAACTCGCCCAACTGCTGGGAATTGCGGAGACAACTGCCTCCAAACACCTTGTTTTTTTTCGAGAGAGCAAACTGGTCGCCGCACGAACGCAAAACAATGTGAAGTATTACAGTCTGCGGCGGGAAAACGAATGCCCATATTCTCGATTGATCTCCCTCGCAATTGAACTGCTCGAAGGTGATCCAGTGATGTGGGCGGATGTTGCCGTTTACAAATCTCTTCATGCTGAGAATCCGTCCTCTGGTGGTCCTGAAGAGCAATTTTCCGATTCGAACCAGGTGTCCACAACCTGTCTTGGCCTCTGACTGCCCATCCGCACCGGAAAAGAGCGCCCCGCAGCACTCATTGACGGCCGATGTCATCCAAATTACGTTGCAATGCCATCTGGTCGAGAGAGGCAATCGGAAGGCACAGAAAGAGGCTGATTCTCCGATCAAGGATGGAGAAGGCGGTTTTGAATGCTCGATCGATCTCTTCCGGAGAGCCTTGAACAGCGACCGGATCAGGGACTCCCCAATGCGCCGTCATGGGTTGCCCAGGCCAGATCGGGCAAACTTCATTGGCGGCATTGTCACAAACGGTAAACACAAAATCGAGTTTAGGCGCATCCGGGCCGGAGAATTCATCCCAAGACTTGCTTCGTGCGCCGTCGGCGCTCAGTCCTGCTTGTTCGATTTGCTGCAGAGCTTCTGGCCGAACCTTGCCCGTGGGATGGCTACCGGCGCTATAGGTGCGGAACTTCGGAAAGCCTTTGCGATTCATGATGGCCTCGGCCATAATCGACCGCGCCGAATTCCCAGTACACAGAAACAGTACGTTGTAGCTGGACTTCATCTCTCCTCCCATTCGATACAGCCGGCATCCCCGATCTTTTGTGATGGCCGTCACAGTTTCCAATTCAGATTATGCTAACATATGTTTATGCGTCTACACGCATAATAATGGAGACGCAGGGACGGATTGTGTTTCGGAGCCTCCTATTTCCGACGGATTTCTCCCCGTTCAATGAACGACTTGCTCGCTGCCTGCCCAACTTCAAGGCACTCGGCGTAGAGGAGATCTTGCTGGTGAACGTGGTCGAAGTTGGTCCCCAAATTGGCTTTGCGTCGGATACCTTCGAGAACGTACTCGCGTGGAAGGACGATGCCGAACCTCGGCTTAAAGCCCTGCAGCGCGATCTGGAGGGGTCCGGTTTCAAGGCCCGCTGGCGGCTCGAGTTCGGGAAGCCGGCTCCGGCCATCGTGGAACTTGCCGAAGCGGAAGGGGTATCTCTCATTGCGATGGGCACGCATGGCCACGGCTTCTTAAAGGGCATAATGCTTGGAAGTGTCACTCACGACGTTGTGCGGTATGCGAAAGTGCCGGTATTTGTCCTTAAGGTCGAAGCGGTACAGGGTCTCGGGACTACGGATTGTGAGTTTGTTTGTCAGCATATCTTTAGACGTGTCCTGCTTCCCACGGACTTCTCTCCTCTCGCCCATGAGGCAGAGCGTCTTGTCATTGCCATGCGCTCAACCGGGCTGTCCGATGTGGTTCTGCTGCATGTGCGTGACGACTCGCACACTGACGGCAGAGCATCTGACGAACAAGCCGAGGAACGCCTCACACGAATTCAAGAAGAGTTTGAGTTTTTTGGTATCAAGATAACCGTAATCGTCTGCTTCGGCAATCCCGCCAAAAAGATTGAAGAAATTGCGGATGAGCAAGATGTATCGCTCATCGTAATCGGCGCCCACAGCCGGAGCGCAGTGGCCGATGTCCTTCTTGGCAGCGTCTCGGACCACGTGGTCTGCCGTCATGTGCGCCCCGTACTGGTCGTCAGATCGAATAATTCACAAAGGAGTGTAATGTGACTGTCCTTCAGGTATTTGATCCAGCTATGTGCTGTTCCACCGGGGTCTGCGGACCCAGTGTCGATCCCACCCTCCCGCGATTCGCGGCAGACCTTGAGTGGCTGAAGAGCAAGGGTGTACAGGTTGAGCGCTTTAATCTGGCTCACGATCTGGCCGCGTTTAACGGGAATGCGAAAGTGAAGCAGGCAATCCATTCACACGGCACTAAGAGCCTTCCCATCGTCCTGTTCAATGGTGAGCTGAAATCATCCGGCGGGTATCCAAGCCGATCAGACCTAGCGCTATTCGCCGGAGTGGACTTCGAAGCCGGCCCGGAGATTCGAACCCAGCCGGACCTGGTGGGAATTTCGCTGAAGGGGAACTAATCATGGATTTGACGCGTGGAGCAACTCGGAACCTGATGTTCACGGGGAAGGGCGGGGTCGGAAAGACATCCATTGCCTGCATGACTGCTCTTGAGCTTGCCGACTCCGGAAAACGTGTTTTGCTCGTCAGCACTGATCCTGCCTCGAACCTGGATGAAGTGCTGGAGACAAAGATTGGGATCTCTCCTACTCCGATCGGGGCAACCGCTTTGATGGCTGTGAACGTCGACCCCGAGAAGGCTGCTCAAGAGTACAAGGAGCGCGTGGTGGGTCCGTACCGAGAGCTTTTACCCGAGGAAGCTGTCAAAAGTATCGAAGAACAGCTTTCCGGTGCCTGCACGGTGGAAATTGCGGCATTTGATGAGTTTGCAAAGCTGATGGGCGATCCGCAAGTTACGGCAGACTTCGATCATATTGTTTTCGATACCGCTCCGACCGGCCACACTCTTCGTCTGCTTCAACTCCCTGCCGCATGGACTGACTTTATCCGTACGAACAACTCGGGGACCTCTTGTCTGGGTCCACTCGCGGGCCTCACTGCTCAGCGTGAGCTCTACCAGGAGACGGTGAAGGCTCTTCGTGACGGCGCGACAACAACCGTCTACCTGGTCAGCAGGCCAGAAAAATCCGCTCTCTCCGAGGCAGACCGGACACGTGCGGAGCTCGAAGCGCTCGGAATTCACAACCAGCATCTCATCATCAACGGATTGTTCAAGGCTGAATCCCACGAAGACGAGATCGCGGCCGCTCTGGAGCGGCAAGGCCGCGAAGCACTTGCAGAGATGCCCGCTGAACTTGCGCGCTTGAACCGCTTCGAGAATCCCCTCGTGAGCTACTCTTTGATCGGTGCCGATGCACTGAGATCGTTCAAGCAGGGCCAAGTGCGCGCGAGGTCTCTTGAAACCTCTACGGCTTCGGTGAAGTCGCTTCCGCCTTCATTGACTTCTCTCCTTCCGGAACTCGCTTCCGCTGGTCGGGGAGTGATCATGACCATGGGGAAAGGCGGCGTGGGAAAGACCACGGTTGCAGCTGACATTGCAGTTGCCTTGGCTTCCATAGGCCATTCGGTTCATGTCACGACGACTGATCCCGCGGCCCACATCGCTTCCGCTGTCGGGGCGCCGCTTCCAAATCTGCGCGTGAGCCGGATTGACCCGGTAAAGGAGGTCACTGAATACCGGGAGGAAGTCATGGCGGATGCCGGTAAGGATCTCGACGAGAGCGGGCGCACCCTTCTTGAAGAGGACCTGAGATCACCGTGCACTGAGGAAATTGCGGTATTTCGGGCTTTCGCGCGGGCAGTTGATCAAGGCAATGACGAATTCGTTGTCATCGACACGGCGCCGACCGGGCACACGCTGCTGCTGCTTGACGCCGCAAACTCGTACCATCGGGACGTGGAACGGAACCTCACCCATATCCCTGATTCCGTCAGGCATCTCTTGCCGCAGTTGCGCGATCGCGAATTTACAAGGATCCTGATCGTCACACTAGCTGAAGCGACGCCTGTCCATGAAGCTGCCCAACTGCAGCAAGATCTGCGCCGGGCGGACATTCATCCGTTTGCATGGATTATCAATCAAAGCTTTCTTGCAACCGGCACTAAGGATCCACTGCTCGCTGAACGCGCCCGACTAGAAATGCGCTACGTTCATGAAGTCGAACAAAGGCACACTGATCGCGTCTTCCTGATCCCATGGAAAGTGGCGAAGGCGCGTGAAGGGGTGGCCGCCGAGGTTGCACTGACAGGAGCAATTCATGAGTAATCTGGAGAGATATTTCAAAGGGCTGGCCGATGTTAATCGGCTTCGCATCCTGAATCTTTTAATGCGAGGCGAGCTCTGCGGCTGCGATATCCAGTATGTACTCGATGCCTCGCAGCCGAATGTTTCACGGCATTTGCAGTATCTCAAGAACTCCGGCCTCGTGCTCGATCGTAGGGACGGATACCGCATCTTTTACCGCCTCGCCGATCCGCACCTTGGGCAGCGGAGGCCACTCTTCGAGTTTCTGCAGCTGGCCTTCAAGGGCGAAGAGCCCTTTCGTGGCGACATCAAGAAACTGAAGGAAGCAGCCTCTCACGGGGCCTGCACGCTCAGCGAGTTGTCGGACCTGAACACCCTGCTCAGCGAGCGATCAGGGAACTTTGCGAGAACATAACATTGGCTCCATACCGAAAGAACAGATTGAAGCCGAAAAGGATATAGACATGGTTGCTGCTCCAAAGCGTCTGAACATTTTTGAGAGATACCTCACCGTGTGGGTAGGACTCTGCATGGTCGCGGGCCTTGTCATGGGAAAGGTTTTGCCAGGCTTCATCGATCAACTGAGGGGTATGGAGTTTGGCAAGGGAAGCCAGGTGAACGTGCCGATTGCCGTTCTGATCTGGCTGATGATCATTCCGATGATGATGAAGGTCGACTTCGGTGCCATCCGCAATGTCGGCCAGAAGCCGCGCGGGCTGTTCGTTACGCTGTTCGTGAACTGGGTGGTAAAGCCGTTCTCCATGGCTCTGATCGGCTGGGTGTTCTTCCGCCATCTGTTTGCAGCGTGGATCAACCCAGCCGAGGCGGATCAGTACATCGCGGGCTGTATCATTCTGGCGGCTGCGCCCTGTACGGCAATGGTGTTTGTATGGAGCTACCTGACAGATGGGGATCCGGCGTACACTCTCGTCCAGGTTTCAGTGAACGACCTTATCATGCTGTTTCTCTTTGCGCCGATCGTCCGCTATCTTGTGCGCGGTGCCTCGTCGCTGGATGTTCCCTTTATCGTTCTCCTCTACTCAGTGATTGCCTTCATCGTAATCCCGCTCGCGGTTGGTGTGGCTCTCAGACAGTGGCTTACTCGTGCTCACGGAATAAAACGGTTCAACGAAGTCTTCCTTCCGAAGTTGGGTCCTGTAACCATCCTCGCCCTGCTCGCGACGCTGGTGCTGATCTTCGGCTTCCAGTCTGAGAACATTCGTGGGCGCTATTTCCACGTCCTGTTGATCGCGATTCCGATTCTTCTTCAGGTGTATTTCAACTCGTCTCTTACCTATGGACTCATGCGCTGGCTCAAGGTCGAGCATTCGGTTGCCGCTCCCGGCGCGCTCATCGGCGCAAGCAATTTCTTTGAATTGGCCGTCGCTACCGCGATCGCTCTATTCGGACCGGGTTCTGGCGCGGCGTTGGCGACGGTCGTCGGCGTCCTCGTCGAGGTCCCGGTAATGCTTTCAGTCTGCAATGCCTGCAACCGCACGAGGCACTGGTTTCCCGCAACTCAGCCGGCTACCAGCCGTGCAGTCGCATCGCAATAGGAGATCGCCATGGAATGCTATCAGTGTTTGCAGAGCGGGAACACCCGGGAAGCGGTTGGGTTGTGCCACCACTGCTCCGCGGCTCTCTGTGCCGATCATATTTGCGCAGTTGAGGAGCCGCTCATGGTTAAACATTTGATGGCTCCTTCAACTGTCTTTCCCAAGAAGGCGCGACTGATGCTGTGTGCGACGTGTAAAGCAGCTCTGGAACAGTTTCAATCTGAGCCGGCGACAGAGGCGGAGGTATGTCGCTGATCCACGGGGGGAGCAAGAGCGAATCAAGATCGTCCAGCCGTCCAGCCACAGGCAACAACATTCAACGGGCCATCGCGGCCACACTTTGGGCAGTGATAGAGGCCGGAGGTTATTGCTCTGCCTACGTACTCTTCTCTTCTAGAGCGGTTTTAATTTAAGTGCTGGCATATCCGGAGGAATCGAAGTAGTTGGCGCACTCGCTTGGCGAGACGGCAAGGAGCAGTTGGCCGATCTGCTGCCATAGTTCTTC
>JAJYAE010000028.1 GCA_021779695.1 Acidobacteriota bacterium
GGGCAGTTTTTTCAAAAGAGATAACGCTTTCAGGAAGAGTTGCTCGATATGTAAGTTTCTTAAAATGAATAATATATATCTCAATTATGGTCAGACCTGGAAAGTGCTAAAATGAGGGGGAAGTCCTGTGCGGGGATGTGTTTCTGCCCCGCATCGATTAGTTGAGCCCGTTCAAAAAGAGCAGTAGTAGAGAGTTGTCGCGAGTCGCATGCTCCAAGGAACATTGAGACGAGGATCTCTGTGGGCAATTCCCCTTTTGTGTTGTGGGATGTCCCGCGGCTTTGCGTCTTCACCAGATGCTCACCTCACCCCGCGAGCTGTCACCGTTGTGACGGCGGCTAGTCCCGACGAAGCAAGTGAGCCTGCCGCACCCTCAACACCGGCTGGCGTGATGCTGCCGCCGCGCAGATCGCCAATTATCATCCCCCGGCTCGATGTATCTCCGCGGCTGAGTGATTTTCTCGACGGTTCTTCGAAGTCGCCGGTCGCGATGAGTATGTTGCGCATTTCCAATTTCATTCAGCGCTACCCGATCGATGGGGACCGAGCGAGCAATTCGACGGTGGCGTACCTGGGCTACACACACGACTATCTGTTCGTTGCCTTCATTTGCAAAGACGCGGCTCCAGGCCTTGTTCGCGCGCATATGCTTGCAAGGGACTCGTTGGGCGACGACGACAATGTACAGGTGATGCTGGACACCTTTCATGACCAGCGCCGGGCCTTTGCGTTCGAGGTGAATCCGTTAGGGATCCAGGCAGATGCGCTCTATAGCGAGCAGACGGGCTATGACTTTTCGTTCGATACGGTGTGGGATTCCTGGGGAAAGCGAACGGCCAGCGGCTACGTGGTGCTGATGCGAATCCCGTTTGCCAGCCTGTACTTCGCCAAGGCGGAGCCGGGAGAATTGAGGCAGTGGGGAGTCATCTTGCAGCGGGTGGTTTCGCACGCAAATGAATACGATTACTGGCCTCGCAACAATCACAACATTGCAGGCAAGCTGACGCAGGACATGGAGGTCAGCGGATTCAGTGATGTGGAGCATGGTCAGAATCTGCAGTTTGAGCCTTACTCCCTGGCTCGGAGTTTGCGGCAACTGAATTCCGTTAACCCGGATAATCCATTCTTCGAAGACAAGCATTTGCAGGGATATGCGGGGCTCGATGCGAAGTTCATTCTGCACAATAGCCTGGTGCTGGACACGACATTAAATCCGGACTTCAGCCAGGTGGGAATTGACAATCCTGCTGCTCCGAACCAACGATTTCCGCCCTATTTTGCTGAGGTGCGGCCCTTTTTTATCGAAAATTCAAGTTACTTTATGACACCCATCAACCTGTATTACACGAACAATATCGTGACGCCGCAGTTTGGCGCCAGGCTGACTGGGAAAATGGGTCCGTGGGCACTGGGCGTGCTAGGGGTGGATGACCGAAGCCCGGGGCAGGCGGTTCCTCAAGGAAACCCTGAGTTGAACACACGAGCAGGCAACTTTCTTGCTCGACTGAATCGTGACGTTGGTCCCTTATCGAATTTCGGTTTCATTTATGCGGATCGGGAGTATCAGGGGTCGTTCAATCGAGCGGGTGGTTTTGATTACAGGGCGCGCTTGAGGAACCGATGGACCCTCACAGGCCAGGCTGTTACCACTGAGACCTCGAACGTGAGTAACTCGACGCAAGGAGAACAGTCCTGCGAGTTGTTGACCCTTTACTGCAGCGGCCAGGCATATTCGCAACGGGTGAGTTACGGCGACCTGCATCGCTCCGCGTGGATCGGATATAACGACACGGCCGCCGGCTTTGTTACGGATACGGGGTTCTTCCGGAGGCCTGACGTTCGGGAGCCTAATGGCTTTGCGGGGTATACCTTCCGCCCCGCGCACGGCGTGATTCAATCACACGGGCCCGGCGTCTATTCCGAGCGCATTTGGGATCACAACGGCATACCGCTGGATTTTTACTTCAATCCGTCGTACAGAGTGAACTTTAAAGCACGCACATCGGTTTCGGCATATTTGGAATTTGGGCAGGATCGTTTGCGCCCCGTTGATTATCCCGTTCTGACGAAGAACGTGGAGTTCCACAGCGAGACGGCGGGGTTCAACTTCTATACCTCTCCCGTGCAGTATCTGGCGCTGGGAGGAGGCTATTACCAGGGGACGGAAATCAACTATTCTCCGCCCGCAAGTGAGGGACCCGCTCCCGTCAACGTGGCGTCTCCGAACCTGAACGTCGAGATTAAGCCGCTACACGCCTTGGACCTGCAGAACGACTATGTTTATACACACTTCACGGACCTGAATAGCGGCGCCCTGGTGTATGACAATCACGAACTGATTTCGCGCTGGAACTATCAGATGACGAAGGCGGCTAGCTTTAATTTGATTGGTCAATACATTGCAACAATGCCCGAGGCGCAGTTGACGGATGCGCCGGCGTCCAAAACACTTTTTGCCGATGCACTGTTTACGTATATGCCGCATCCGGGCACTGCACTTTATGTCGGGTATATAGGGAACTTCGCAAATCTGAACAGAGCGCTTTGCACACGAACCCTGACAGGAGACTGCAATGTCAATGAGCCAATTATGCCTTTGACGAATGGCACGCTCATGAACGATGGGAAGACGATTTATGTAAAGCTCTCTTACTTGCTTCGATTTTGAGGCTTCACCGGCAGGTTGATTGGGCCAAGATTCTCTCGGATTATGAGATGAGCAGAGCGGGACAGATGGTCCCACTGCATTCTCCAAAGCCAATGCGCGGGAGCCCTAACTTTTGTGCATGCGCGCGCAGAATGACTGTGTCGCCATCTTCAAGATAGCGACGTTGCTCCCCGCTCGGAAGTTGAATAGGGGATGGGTGTGCCGTCATCTCGAGGAGGCATCCCTCACTGCCTCTTTGAGGACCTGAGATCGTGCCTGTCGCAAGCATGTCTCCCGGTCGAAGATTGCAACCGTTGCTGGTCTGATGAGCAACCATCTGAGCAGGACTCCAATACAGATTCTTAAGATTGGAAGTTGTGAGCAGGACGGGAGCGTCCTGCAATTGACGCATGCGCTCGGACTGAAGGTAGACCTGCAAAGTGAGGTCCAACCCAGTTAGGATTCCCGGCGGCGATTGCAAATAGGCAAGGGGCTGCGGGTCGTCGTCTGCTCGTTTGGCAGCAGGAGAACGAAATGGCGCGAGGGCTTCCAACGGCACGATCCAGGGAGAGATTGTCGTCGCAAAACTTTTCCCCAGGAAAGGACCCAACGGTTGATATTCCCATGATTGGATGTCGCGCGCAGACCAGTCGTTCACCAGACAAAGACCAAAAATATACTGTTCGGCTTCACTGACCGGGATAGGCTGCCCCAGCCTGTTTCCAGGGCCGATGATGAGCCCCATCTCCAATTCGAAGTCGAGGGACCGGGTTGGACCGAAGATGGGATCGTGACCACCAAGCTTGATTTGTCCGCAGGGTCTGCGAATGGATTCCCCAGTGAGGATGATGGAAGAGCTGCGGCCGTGATAACCAATGGGGATGTGTTTATAGTTTGGCAGCAGTGGATTCTCAGGACGAAAGAGGCTGCCAACGCGCGTCGCATGGTGAATTGACGCATAAAAGTCGGTGTAATCGCCGATGGAAACTGGGAGTTCCAGTCGTACGTCGGTCTGCTGAAAAAGGTGAGGCAGAAGACGTTGCTGAAGCGAGGAACCTTTCGTGTCAGCGGCGAGCAACTCTGTCAGCCGATTTCGCAAAGCAGCCCAGGCGGTGGGGCCCAGCGCCAAAAGGGGATTGAGCGTTGCTGCGGCGCATGCTTCAGCGACGGGTTGAGACAAGTCCGAGAGAAGCCCGCCAACGGCACAACCGTAGAGATCGAGAAGTCGATCTCCGATGGCAGTGCAGAGATGCGAATTGCCTTCGTGCTGAAACACTCCGTATGGGAGATTCTGGAGAGGGAAATCAGAAGTGGGATCGTTTGCGCTTTCGATCCAACTTAACTGGCCTGCAGCCATCCTAGCGCCTCCAAATCTTCAATGGGTTCGGTGAATGAGCAGGATCCAATGCTCATGAGTGAATTGCGTCTCCATTCTGCGATTTGAGAAATCGTCCAGATCGCATCTTTCCATTGGATGCAGTCGTCCGCGATTCTCCATGCGGATGGATCCTCTTCTGTGAGCAACTTTGCTGCATCTTGCAAGCTGCCGCCAAAGTGTAGCAGAGCAGAGGCGCAGCAAAAATTGAGGAAGCCGTGCATCATTGCACGCGGGGCAGTCGAATCGCTGGAAAGGAAGTGGAAGGATCGAATGGGGTGATGGAGACCGGCAGTGGCTTTGAAAGGAAGTCTGGAGATTGCAAGTTGCTGCAGTGCGACGGCTACGGTGTCTGGATCAGGGATGGCTGAGGAAGTGACTCCACCCATGCGGATCTTCGCACGCCCGCCACACGAGCTGACGGCGGAAAGGATGTCCCTTGTGACATTCGCAACTGGAATTTCAAAGTAAGGAATAATTTCAGATGGCAATTTCAGAGATAGGGAACAGATTTGAGCAGAACTGTCGGCCTTCACTTCAACGGCTTGTATATTGAGTGGGGGCAATTTGACAGAGTCACTTTCCACCCAAGGGGGTGTGCCTAATCCCGTGACACTCAAGGGGAAATTGTAGTTTGAGTCAATCAGAATCTGATGCAGCGCAGAGAGTTGAAAAACTGGCACAACGAAGGATCCAAGATAGCGCTTCTGCGGGCCCCTCGAATTGTGCAGATAGTTCTCGACGGCAGCAGAGAGCGAAAGGTTGGCTGGGGGAAACAGCCCGGCGTAGTCGAAGAGGTTAGAAAGCAGACAATCGAGCGCAGTCACTTCTTTCGAGCCTTTGGCGCGGCCGACTCTTGAAAGTGATTCTTAAGGCCTTGCCAACATTCGAAATACTCATGTTGCAAGATGCGGGTCTGCACGGCGAATGCAGTTGGGCGGACAACCAACTGCGTTTCAAACATGAATGCGAGCGTGTTGCCAAGATATTGTGGCTCCAAAGTGGCCCTTGTTGCGCGCTCAAAAGTCTCAGCGTCGGGTCCATGACCAGCCATGCAGTTATGAAGACTTGCTCCGCCGGGAAGAAATCCTTCCGCCTTTGCGTCATAGGCGCCGCGGACCAGACCCATGAACTCGTTCATTAGATTCCGGTGGAACCATGGTGGGCGGAATGTGTGTTCGGCAACCATCCATCGGGGAGGAAAGATGGCGAAGTCACAATTAGCTGTCCCCGGGATTGCCGAAGGGGAGGTAAGCACTGCGTAGATCGATGGATCTGGGTGATCAAAGGAAACGGTGTTGATGCAGTTGAACCGAGCAAGATCGTACTTGTAGGGCGCATAGTTGCCGTGCCACGCGACCACGTCGAGCGGGGAATGGTCGATGGACGCTCTCCAAAGCTTACCCAGGAATTTGGCAATGATGTGGAAGTCGCCGTCGCGTTCCTCGTAAGCTGCAACTGGATATTGAAAGTCGCGGGCATTCGCGAGACCGTTTGCCCCGATTGGGCCCAGTTCTGGGAGACGGAAAGGCAGGCCATAGTTTTCGCAAATGTATCCGCGAGCCTGTTTCTCCTGGAGGATCACACGAAACTTGATTCCTCGAGGGATGACGCAGATCTCGCCAGGGGCAACCTGGAGTAGTCCTAGTTCAGTATGAAAATTGAGGGCACCCAACTGAGGAACGATGAGGAATTCACCGTCCGCGGAGTAGAAGGTACGATTCTGCATGGACGCATTCGCAGCGAAAAGATGGATTGCCACTCCGGTCTGGAGGCCGGTATCCCCGTTGCCGCCATAGGTCACGATTCCCTCTACAAAGTCCGTTGGCTTTTCTGGGATGGGCAACGGATCCCAGCGGAGCTGATTGGGAGTCGCATCGGTCTCTTGGAAAGGGGCGCTGCGAATGAGCATGGGAGCAATGGGTGCGTAGGGATGGTGGGTTACGGAGGGCCGAATTCGATAAGTCCAGGTGCGCCGATTCGATGCACGCGGCGCCGTGAAGGCTGACCCGCTCAATTGCTCGGTATATAGCCCCAGAGGATGAGTCTGAGGGGCATTCTGTCCGATGGGGAGAGCGCCACTAACGGCCTCGGTTGCGAATTCATTTCCGAATCCCGTCTGATAGTGGAGTGGTCCGGGCATGTGGCTTCCTTTCATAGCGCGCCAGATAGGACGCGTTTTTCTGCAACGTGCATCGCTTCGTAGATCTGGTCAAAGCTGTCAACTGCAAAAAGAAGTTTATGAAGCTCATCCACCTTAACGGGTGTCTGTATAACCTCATCAAGCGAGAAGTTGTGCATGGCGCATTGTCCGCTGAGGACATGCCGGCATTCACGATAAGAGCTGATCAGTCCACTCCCATACACCTTCAAAGTGCGGTTCTGACGAATCACGCCGAATTCTACGGTGTACCAGAAGAGCCGTCCGAGCTTTTCGAGGAGGCGTGCATCAGAAATCGATGCGCAGACGCGTCCGTAATGTTGGAGGAAGTCAGCAAAGACCGGATGCGCATGCATGGGCACATGCCCGAAAACGTCATGAAAGATATCAGGCTCCGGTGTGTATTCCAGTGAGTCGCGGCTGCGAATCCATGTCGTGGTTGGGAAGTGGCGTGACGCGAGCATTTCAAAGAAGGCTGCAGCCGGAAGGAATCCGCTGACGGGCGTCGACTGCCAGCCAGTACGAGGCTCAAGCCGGGCACTGATCAAGGCCAGATCAGGCAGTTGGTGCGTCTGGAGGCCAATGGTGTCGAAGCCGTCCAGGTACTCGCGGGCTGCATGTTCCTCTAAGTCCGGAAGCACGCGTGTGACAAGGTCAGCCCAGATTGCGTGCTGCTCGGGAGTATACGCCTGATAGTCCTGATGAATTAGGTAGGCTGAGGCGAGAGATTCGGTTGAAGGCAGCATGGACTTCCTTTCGCCGATCAGAGGTTGCCGCGTGCCATTTGTTCCCGTTCGATGGCTTCAAAAAGTGCTTTGAAGTTTCCTTTTCCGAAGCTGCGGCTCCCTTTACGCTGAATGATTTCAAAGAAAAGTGTTGGCCTGTCTTCCACCGGGCGCGTGAAGATCTGGAGCATGTATCCTTCATCGTCCCGATCCACAAGAATTCCGAGGTCTTCAAGCTCGTCAAGAGGCTCGTCGATTTTTCCTACCCGACCCTGTAAGTCAGTGTAGTAAGTATGCGGAACTTGGAGGAAATCAATGCCCTGGTTGCGCATTGTCTTGACTGTGTTGAGGATGTCACGAGTTGCAAGCGCAATGTGCTGAACGCCTGGGCCGTTGTAGAAATCGAGGTACTCCTCGACCTGGGACTTTTTGCGGCCCTCGGCCGGCTCGTTGATGGGGAACTTGACGTATCCATTGTGGTTCGCCATGACCTTGGACATCAGAGCGGAATACTCGGTCGATATGTCCTTCTCATCGAAGTGCTGATAAAGAGCAAAACCCATAACGTTTGCGTAGAAGTCAACCCAGCGGTCCATTTCATGCCAGCCTACATTCGCGACCATGTGGTCGATGTGCTCCAGTCCTGTTGGACGGGCAAGAGGATCAACGTGAACCGCTTCGTAGCTGGGAAGGAAAGGTCCGGAGTAATCCTTTCGCTCAACGAACGTGTGAACGGTGTCTCCATAAGCTGCGATTGAAGCAAGGACAACGCTTCCGTTTTCGTCAGAACAAACGGTTGGCTCCATGACGCTCTTTGCCCCACGGCGCGTGGTTTCGAGCCACGATTTGCGTGCGTCATCAACCCAGAGTGCGATTGCGCGCACTCCATCGCCATGCAGATGGACATGAGAAGCCATTGGGGAGTTGTTTCGCAGAGGTGTCGAAAGGACGAACCGGACTTTGCCTTGCTGTAAGACGTAGGAGGCCTGATCGCGCTGACCCGTTTCAGGGCCTGCATAGGCAACCATGGACATGCCCATGGCGGCGCGATAGAAATACGCCGCTTGACGGGCGTTTGCTACATAGAACTCAACGTAGTCAGTGCCCAGAAGTGGTAGAAAATCCACTCCGAGGTCTTGAGGCGACTTTGTGACAGGCGCAATAGGGGAGATTGCGTGAACAGCAACCATGCCAATTCCTCCTCTGCCGTCATGCATCGATTGGGGATAGAGCCTGCATGTCCGGCTGCCGATTGGCGACACTGAAAGCATAGGTTCCTGGGTTGTGCACGGGAATGGCAGATGAACGAAAAACAGCCACCACGACTTAACGAGATTAGGGATAATAGTGAGGTTGCCTAAGGAACATAAGTCGATGACGCACAAGATCGATCCGAATCACATTGAGTTGGATGGAATTGCCTGGAAGATCGTGGAAAGTTTGCAGGAGAATGCACGCCTATCCTTTGCCGAACTGGGGAGAAAAGTTGGATTGTCGACACCGGCGGTGGCGGAGAGGGTCCGTCGACTGGAAGAAGCAGGGGTGATTACGGGCTATCACGCATCGATTGATGCGGCTCGACTCGGGATGCCAATCCATGTGTTGATTCGTCTCACGATTCCTGGAGGTGATCTGCAGATAACGCGAGCGGTGGCTGCCATCAAGGAGCTGCCGGAGATCAATCGCTGCTATCGGATCACAGGCGATGAATCCTTCATCATCGAGTCGCATGTTGTTTCTGTTCGTCATCTTGAGAGTTTGATTGACAAGCTTTCCGCCTTTGGTGCGACATCGACGTCCACGGTATTATCTTTGCCTGTGGAACAGACAGAATACGTGCTGCGCCAGATTGAGGCTTTTCGAAAATACCTGTAGCGCCAAAGGTTGAGTTCACTGAGGTGGAGCAGAGGGCAATAGCAATCTCAGGGGGGAAATGTGAGCGGGGCAGGAATCAACAAGGTTTGGCCAGACGCAATGAGCGCGCTCGATGGGCTGGTGCGAGAGGGCATGTTACTGGCGATTGGTGGCTTTGGACTCTGCGGAATTCCGGAATTGCTCATCCTGGCGCTACGCGATACGGGCGTAAAGGGCTTGACTGTCGCAAGCAACAACGCCGGAGTCGACGAGTGGGGCCTTGGGCTTTTACTTCAGACTCGCCAGATCAAGAAAATGATTTCCAGCTATGTGGGTGAGAATGCCGAGTTCGAACGACAGTTTCTTGCGGGCGAGCTGGAGGTCGAGTTTTGCCCGCAAGGGACCCTGGCTGAGCGGATGCGGGCTGGCGGCGCAGGTATCCCTGGTTTCTATACTCGGACGGGCGTAGGAACCGTAATTGCGGAAGGCAAGGAGCACAAGGAGTTCGATGGGATGACCTACATTCTTGAAAAAGGGATTCGCGCGGATCTATCACTTGTGAAGGCATGGAAAGCCGATACGCACGGCAACTTGATCTATCGCCGGACGGCACGTAATTTCAATCCGCAGGCGGCTGCATGCGGCAAAGTGACAGTGGCCGAAGCAGAGTTCATCGTACAGGCAGGCGAACTGGATCCCGACGCGATTCACACACCGGGGATCTTTGTGCAAAGGGTGGTACACAATCCGCATCCGGAAAAGCGGATTGAACGCAGAACGATTCGATAAGGATAAGAGTGTGGCGTGGACTCGGGAGCAAATGGCAGTTCGTGCAGCGCAGGAATTACAGAATGGCTACTACGTCAACCTGGGGATAGGAATTCCGACCTTAGTGGCGAACCATATCCCAGATGGCATGACGGTCATTTTGCAATCTGAAAATGGGCTCTTGGGTATGGGGCCCTATCCGTCTGCAAAAGACGTGGATGCCGACCTCATTAACGCTGGCAAGGAAACCGTAACGTACGTTGCGGGAGCATCGACCTTTTCAAGTGCAGATTCATTCTCCATGATACGTGGAGGGCATATTGATCTTGCGATCCTGGGTGCAATGCAAGTCTCGGAACGGGGTGATCTTGCGAATTGGATGATTCCCGGCAAGAGAGTGAAGGGAATGGGGGGAGCGATGGATTTGGTCTCCGGGGTGAGGCGCGTTCTCGTCGTGATGGAGCACACCACGCCGACCGGCGAAGCGAAGATCCTGCGCCAATGTTCCTTGCCACTCACTGGCGCAGGTGTCGTACATCGAGTGATCACTGATCTATGCGTTTTGGACGTGACTGCGTCGGGCCTTGAAGTCGTTGAGCTCGCTGAAGGTGCTTCGCGCCAACAGGTGAAGCAACGCACCGGATGCGACCTCCGGTTTAGGGAGTCCTGATTTTTTCGCCTCAGACCTTCCAGAGTGGTTTGCGCTTCTCAAGGAATGCGGCAACGCCTTCCTGAAAATCCTCAGTTTCGCGTGATTTCACGCTGGCATCGATCGCATCCTTGATGGCTTTGTCGAGCCATTCCCGGCGTGCTTCGATCATGAGGCGCTTCGTTGCGGCTAGCGATTGCAGGCTGTTTGCGGCAAGTATGCGAGTGAGTTCCTGAATGCGTGCATCGAGTTGATCTTTGGTGACGATTTCGGTCACCAACCCGAACCTGTGAGCTTCGTCTGCGTCAAAAATGCGCGCTGTGAAAAGAAGGTCACGGCTTCGCTTGTCTCCCATGTGAAGTGTGAGGAAAGCAGAAACCAGCGCTGGTACAAAGCCAATTCGTGTCTCAGTGAATCCAAATTTAGCATCTGGCGTTGCCAGGGTGAAATCACAAATCATGGCGAGGCCGGTTCCGCCCGCAATCGCAGGGCCGTGGACAGCAGAGATTGTGGGGATGGGTAATTCATAAAGTGAGCGAAAGAGCTGTGCGGTCCTTTTCGCGTCTTCACGAAATTCCGTCGCGGTCTTTCCCTGCATCGCTTGAAGGACAGAAAGATCGAGTCCTGAACAGAATGCCCCTCCGGAACCCCTGATCACAAGGGCACGGCACCCGGAACCTGCAGCTTGATTGAATGCATGGAGGAGTTCAATCTGCATTTCAGGCGTCATGGCGTTTTTTCGCTCCGGTCGATTGAGCGTGACGATGCAAAGATGGGGCGCGTAATATACCAGGATCGTTTTGTAGTTCACGCTGAATCCTTTCGGTCCCGCGGGAGGTTTGCCAACCTGGACTTTGGAGGAGTTAACGTTGGACTCCGCGAGAGTGGCTGGCAATATTCCTGCTTTCCTGTATCAGAGCATCCAATGAATGGATCATTGGAAGCTGGGCGCCGCACTCGAGCAGGGTTTCACGAGCGATTTCTGTGGGTATATTTCCGACCAGCGCATCCTGAGCAAAAGGGCATCCCCCAAGGCCGCCTATCGAACAATCAAAGCGGCGGCATCCAGCATGGTAGGCTGCGCGAATTCGAGCGGCTGAATCCGTCGGAGCAGCGTGGAGGTGAGCCCCGATCTCGAGATGAGGGAAGGCGTCGGTTGCCGCTCGAAGTGTTTCCGCAATCACTTGCGCTGAGGCAACTCCCACCGTGTCAGCAAGAGAAATCTGGGTTATTCCGGAATCTGCGAGAAGTTCGCACGCATTTAGGACCTCGTCAATGCTCCATGGCTCGCCATAGGGATTACCGAAGGCCATTGAAATATATGTGACCAAATTAAGGCGTGCGCCAGTTGCGGTTGCGGCAACTGATTCGAGGACTTCAAAACTCTCTTCCAAAGTCTGCTTCTGATTTCGGCGCAGAAATTCGGAGGAGATTGAGTACGGAAAGCCGATTGTGCTTACCTTTTGTGTAGCGATCGCACGATCAACTCCTGTCTGATTGACAACAATTCCAATGATCTCGACCGTGTCGGGCAGATTGAGAAGCTTGAGTACGTCTTCGGAGTCTGCCATTTGGGGAACCGCCGTTGGAGAGACAAAGCTAACTGCGTCAATATGGCGAAAGCCAGAATCGACAAGTGAACTCAGATAAGTAGCCTTTGCTTGAGCTGGAATACGCAAAGGAAGACCCTGCCATGCATCGCGCGGGCACTCAACTAGTTTGACTAAATCTTCCATTACTCTTCCTGTGATGTAGCCCGATTCATGCGGGCTCAGCCTCGTGACGGGTAAACCTTTAGAAGTTCTCGAGCTATGACCATGCGCTGGATTTCGCTGGTACCTTCCCCGATCGTGCAAAGTTTGACATCTCGATAATATTTTTCTACGGGATAATCCTTGATGAATCCATAGCCGCCAAAGAGCTGGACAGCGTCGTTGCAGATGCGAACAGCGACCTCACTAGCGTAGAGCTTCGCCATCGAAGACTCACGGGTTACTTTATGTCCTGCATCTTTCAGAACGGCCGCGCGCTGAGTCAAAAGGCGCGCAGCATCCAATTCTGTTGCCATGTCGGCGAGCTTCCATTGGATCCCTTGAAACTCTGCGATGGCCTTGCCAAATTGGCGCCGCTCCTTGACATATCGAGTTGCGGAGTCCAGTGCCCCGCGAGCAATTCCGAGCGAGAGAGCAGCGATGGAGATTCGTCCGCCATCAAGAACGCGCATCGCATCGATGAAACCTTCGCCTTCATTCCCCAGAAGATTCTCCGCTGGAATCTCGCAGTCTTCAAAGATCAGCTCGCTAGTGTCGCTTGCGCGCAAGCCGAGCTTATTTTCTTTCTTGCCAGGCCGGAAGCCCTTGGTTCCTTTCTCAACGATGAAGGCGGACAGACCGTGCGTCCCCTTGCTCTTATCTGTGACAGCGATAACGACAACGACATCTGCGTAGTGCCCATTGGTGATGAAGGTCTTGTTGCCGTTCAGTACATACCTGTCACCGCGTTTGATCGCAGTCGTGCGTGCTCCGCTGGCGTCTGATCCGGACCCTGGTTCAGTGAGGCCCCAAGCGGCAAGCCATTCGCCGGTTGCGAGTTTTGGCATGTACTTGCGACGCTGATTGTCGTCACCCGCGAGAAAGATATGATTGCTACCCAACGAGTTGTGCGCTGCTACGGTAATCCCGATGGAGCCGTCAACTGCTGAGAGTTCTTCAATCGCAAGCACGTAGTCGACGTATCCCAGATCGGCTCCCCCGTATGCTGCCGGGAAAATAATTCCCAGGAGCCCCATCGATCCAAGGGATTTGACGGCCGTAATTGGGAATTCGCCTGCCTCGTCCCATTTCATAATGTTGGGTGAGATTTCACGTGCACAAAATGAGCGAATCTCTTTGCGTAGTTGCTCCTGCTCTTCGATCAGGACAAATGGGTAGGTAGTTGACGATACATCTGCCACCATTTTCATTCTTTGCTCCCTTAATCAGGCTATTGGGCGCTGATGGAATCGGCTAGTTGGGGGAATTGAACCGTTTCCAATTTGGGGCGACCATAGTTCGGTCACGTCTGTAAGACTCCAGGGTTGAATTGAGGGAGTTCGGAATTAAGAGCACAAGCGTTTAATGCCGAAATTAAAGTGCTCCGTGTCTGCGCAGGGTCAATAATGGCATCGACCCAAAGCCGCGAGGCTGCATATCTTGGATCTGTCTGGGAATCATAGGTCGCGCGAATTTCTTCGTAGAGCGCCTCTCTCTCTGATTCCGAGAGCGTACGTCCTTCGCGTTCCAACTGCTTTGCGCGGACCTCTGCAAGCGTGCTTGATGCGGCGGCGCCGCTCATGACTGCATAGCGAGCGGTGGGCCATGCAAAGATGAAGCGCGGGTCATACGCTTTGCCGCACATGGCATAGTGGCCTGCCCCAAAGCTGCCGCCCACGATAATTGTGATTTTCGGCACAATGGAGTTGCTCACAGCAGAGACCATTTTTGCGCCAGCGCGGATTATGCCTGACCATTCCGCGTCTTTGCCAACCATGAATCCGTTCACATCGTGCAGGAAGACTAATGGAATAAGGCTTTGGTTGCAATCCATAATGAAGCGTGCCGCCTTTTGAGCACCTTCGGTGTAGATGACTCCACCAACTTCAATTCGTTTTGTTCCAGCCGCTGGTCCCAAGGCAACCGTCTGCATCTGATTGGTCTTTTCATTTGCGACAATGCCGACTGCATGGCCGCCGACTCGGGCATAGCCACACAGAACCGTTCGGCCGAAGTCTTCCTTGTATTCGTCGAATTCGCTGCGGTCGACGATGCGGGCGATGACTTCTCGCATTTCGTATGTGTTACTCACACCAGAGTCTGGAGTGACTAATCCGTACAGATCCTCGATGGAGAATAGCGGCGCATCCCTTTCCGGGTCATACTGTGTCTGAGAAAAGGGGCTGTTCACAGGTTTCGTGTTGATGCGAGTTCCAATCTTTTCAACCAGGGATCGTATGCGCGCAATGCAGTGAGGATCGTCGGGCTCTTTGAAATCCACTGTGCCGGAAATCTCTGCATGCATAGTAGCGCCACCAAGCACCTCAGGGTCTGTCTTCTGTCCGATAGCAGCCTGCACAAGAGAGGGGCCAGCTAAAAAAAGGCCAGAACCCTCGGTCATCAAGACCGTATCGGTCATCACGGGCAAATAGGCTCCCCCTGCGACGCACATGCCCATGATGGCGGTAATTTGGGGGATACCACGGGCGCTCATGACGGCATTGTTTCGGAAGACTCGCCCGAAGTCATCCGTGTCTGGAAATACATCTTCCTGCAAGGGGAGGAAGACTCCGGATGAATCAACCAAGTATAGGGTTGGGATACGGCTCTCAATCGCAATGTTTTGAGCACGCAGAACTTTTTTGGTGGTCATCGGGAAGAATGCACCCGCCTTCACGGTGGCGTCGTTTGCAATCACCATGCAAAGTCGTCCGCTCACGCGGCCGACTCCTGTTACAACGCCGGCGCCGGGTGCACTTCCATATTCCTTGTACATTTCATGGGCAGCCCACAGGCCAATTTCAAGGAACTCGGAATCTCGGTCAAGGAGAAGATTCAAGCGTTCGCGTGCTGTTAGCCGTCCCTTATTGTGTTGGGTCTGGATTGCTTTGGCTCCGCCGCCAAGACGAATTTCATCCTCTTGAGCCTTCAGCGCTTGAACAAAGGTGAGAAGCGATGCACGGTTTGCCTGAAAGCGCGATGCAGTGACATCGAGCGTGGACTCCAGGGTGTTGTCGGGTCGGAGATGCTCAACCATTGGTTTTCCAAATCAAGCTCCGAGAATATACCACTTTGGAGGGTAGGAGAGTCTATGGAGGAGCAATGTTGCAGGAAAATACCGTATAGGTGCCTGCCTCAAGGGTCCGAGAAACCGCTAGCTTTCGATTAAGCTTTCGGGATTGTGGAACGCGAGGATTGGGCCTTTCGGAACTCATCGATACCTAAGGTTTAATTGCAGAAAAGACGGTATGATGGGATTGAAGGGACGTTTGTGCTTGAGTCCGTTTTCGGGAACAGCGTGCCGCCCAGGAGTCAAGGAAGTAAATGCAAGGAAGCGTGAAGAGAGTTGAGCTGTTCGATACGAGCCTTCGGGACGGCCTGCAGCAACCAAATCTCCAGATTTCAGTCCAGAACGCAGTCGGACTCCTCCAGCGGATGGCGGGATTCGGGGTTCATTACGCCGAAATCGGATTCGCAGGGGCGAACCAGTTTGTGTCGGATTTGACGGCGGCTCTGAAGTCAACTGACACGGGCAACATGAAGCTTGCGCTGTTTGGCCGTTCACGTGGACGGGGAACTCGGGTACAAGACTGGCCGGATGTACAGTTCATTGTTCGCCACAAGGAGCGTGTTCCGGTTGCAGTCGTCGTGGTGAAGTCGCGTCTTCTGGATGTGGCGAAGTCGCTGGAGACCACTCCTGAAGAGAATCTCCTGATGGGTTGCGAGACCATCGACTATCTCCATCAAAGTGGATTTGAAGTGCTGGTGGATCTTGAGCATGCATTAGACGCAAATTGCGGACGTTGCGAGAACGGACGGAATTGTGATGATGATTCAAGACGGCAAAGCCAGGAATACTTTCGCCAGATTGTCTACCAGTGCGTCGAGCAAAGAGTGAGCCGCATCGTAGTGTGCGATACAACGGGGGGCGCGAGTCCCGAAGAAGTAGACGAACTGATTCAAGGGTTGAAGCGGGACTTTCCACGGGCTGATTTTGGATTTCATGGTCACACTGATCGTGGTCTTGGTGTGGCGAATTCGCGAGCAGCCGTATTGGCAGGCGCCACTCAAATCCAAGGCACCTTGCTGGGGACCGGCGAGCGTTGTGGCAACGTGAACCTTACAACAGTGATTGGAAGCATGCAACTTCGAGGGGAAGCGGAGTTTGTCTCAGAGAGCGCTCTGACGGGTCTGACAAGCCTGGCGCATTCTGCATATGCGGACTTTGGCCTCGACGTTCCGCATGGGACACCGATCGTGGGCCCTGGCGCATTTGGAACATGGGCCGGGATGCACGGAAGCAGTGAGCGTAAGAATCCTGGCGCCTATTTGTGGTGTGATCCAGTGCGCGTAGGCGCTAATCCAACGATCGGTGTGAATGGCCAATCCGGAAGAACGAATGTGGTTTTATTGTCGGAGGCCTTAGGAATTCCTCTTGATGCGGTGCAAGCGCAAGCGCTGATGGATTCGAATCAAGCCATGATTGAGGGCGGCGGATTCACGTCAAGCGAGATTTCATTCAAGCTTGCGTGCCTGCGGACGCTGAACACCTTGCCGAGTTTCTTCGCCGTGAAAAGCTGGAGGGTCTTTGATGAATCCGACGAAGCAGGCCAGCGTTTCGTCCAAGCATTCATCACGCTTTCTATCGGCGATTCGACAATAACAACAACTCGGGCGGAGGGTGCGGGGCCCGTGGATGCATTGACAAAGGCATTACGGCGGGAGCTCGAAAAGTGGTACCCTCCACTCGCGCAGATGCGACTCGGCACATTCAGCGTGACCGCTATTGACGTGTCGGCGCACGATTCCGCCGCGCATGTTCGCGTTACGGTCAGCTTTCATGCAGACGGACATGAGCCATGGATCACGGCCGGTGTCAGCAGTGACATGAACCAAGCTGCACTGCTGGCGATCGTGGATGGCTTTCATTACTGGCTTTCGAGGAATCCAAGCTAGCAATGCGCACGGGGAAGATGGACCTAATGGAGCGGCTCCGCACCATCGGCCCCCTGCGAGGTGCTGAGTCTGCGAGCGGCACAGCGGACCACGTCGCGAAAAAGCAGGCGGACCTACGGAATGGAGCTTTTCAGCCTTCCCAACGCACCCCTTTGAGCACAATGCACCGAGTTGCCGTGATTTATAACCCCGCATCCGGCCAGCAATCTTCGCGTCGAGAGAAGGACATCGGGCACATTTTAACTGTGCTTCGCGAGAATGGGATCAGCACGCACAGGATGGAAACGAGCGCACCTGGAAGCGCGGGGAAGCACGCTCGCGAGGCATTGCGTCTGGGCTGCGACACGGTGCTGGCTTGCGGCGGGGACGGGACCGTTCATGAGATTATTCAGGAACTCGTGGGAAAAAGTGTCACCCTTGGAGTGATTCCCATGGGCACTGCCAATGCGCTGGCGCAGAATCTCAGACTCGGCAAATCTCCCGCCAAGGCGATCCGATCTCTTCTCACTGCGGTGCCTGCGCAAATTCCAGTCGGCCGGATTCATTTCAAGGGACCGACGGGAGAGCGCCAAACACGCTTTTTTACTGTAGCTGCGGGGATTGGAGCGGATGCGCTCCTGATGTCTGCCCTGGATGCAACGCTGAAGCGCCGGCTTGGGTATGTTCTTTACCTGATTGAAGCGGCGCGGGTCTGGCTGACAAATTCCTTTCCCGTGTTTCGCGCATCATTCACAGGGCAGGGGCCTGCACTGTCGCACGAAGCAGAGGTATCGCAGATCCTTGCAATTCGGGTTCGGTCTTTTGGAGGAGCACTTGGGGAACTTGCGCCGGGTGCGACATTGCACGGAGACAAACTGCGTCTGATTGCATTCAAAACGCGCAGCCGGATCCGGTATTTGCTATTTCTTCTGGGAGTGCTGGCGGGAAGGCAGACATTTTCCGGAGCGGTTGAGTTGCTGGACGCGATTGCAGTCGATTGCCATCAATCTGATGGATCGGCTGAAACCATCCTGGTCGAAGCGGACGGTGAGGTTCTCGGCTGTTTACCGGCACGATTGGAGATTGCAGATGAGAAGTTGACTATTCTGATTCCACCAGGTGCGCAGCCATAGAAGCCGCAAACAATCGGCGGGAGCACTGTAGTGATGACACACTTCGCTGATGTGATATGCCCGCTCGTTCGATCATTTGCAGGAAAATAGCATCACCGAAATGACCTCCGCAAAACGAGAACTCAGCTCACCATTGATTCATGTGGCCTGGTGAAGCGCGAGCGTTTGTGCTCAGGTTTCACCAGGCAGCCCGCCTCCTTACATTGGACAATTCGGCTGTGCCCAGGCTCAGCTCCTGACGAGACATCGAAGCTGCGACGATAGGCAGATTTGAGGACGGCGAGGGACGGCCTCATCCCGGGGCATCCATTGATTCGCGTAGTAATCTCGCGACCCCGACCGTGTTGAGAATGCGATGGTTTATTCTATGGCGTTGAAGCATGCAGGGGTTCCCGCCCAACTGCACGTTTACGCGGAGGGTGAACACGGCTAAGGGCCACGCCGCACCGCCCTTCACGGGCTGGCTACAACTTGTCGAGACAAGGTTGCATGCCATCAAAATTCTGCTGGGAGCAGGGAAGGGTGAGATTGGTAAAACTCAATGATCAGCGTAGCCGTCCTGACGGTATCTGACCGATGTGCAGCAGGGACCGCGGCCGATACTGCGGGTCCGGCCGTCGTCAACTTGCTTCGAGAGACTTGGCCCAAAGCACAGATCCTTGATGCGCTCCTCCCAGATGAAGAAGACCTGATTGCAGATCAGTTAATGCAGTGGTGTAGAAAAGATGTTGCACTTGTGTTGACCGTGGGGGGGACTGGACTCGGTCCCCGAGATGTGACGCCGGAAGCGACGCGCAGAGTCATTACGCGGGCAGCTCCAGGGCTTGCCGAGGCGATCCGCGCCATCGGTGCAGAAAGGAACCCATATGCATGGCTTTCCCGTGGAATTGCGGGGCTGTACGATCGCACTTTAATCGTTAACCTGCCTGGAAGCCGCAGGGGGGCGACGGAGAGTGCCGCCGCAATTTTGCCGATGCTGACTCATGGGTTGAAAGTCGCGGCTGGTGGGCATACTCATCCATAAATCGCATTAGTTCCGGTTGAGGTTTGATTGGTTCGAGAGCCATTGCATTGACCGAAGGAAACGCTTACCGGGCAGGTGCCCTATTTGGAGGCTCGGGAGTTTTGGAAAGGTTTTCAAGGAGAGCAGAAGCTAAACAGAATCAGTCATTTTATGTTTGTCAGGCCCTCAATATTATTCGAACTAGGATGCAGGAAAACGCAGGAAAAGGAATAGAATAGCGGTATCCGTGAGTAACCCTAAAAACAATGCGCCCGATCGACGCCGCCCCAGCTCTGTGAGTATTCGCGATGTTGCGAAGCGGGCAGGAGTATCTATAGCAACCGTTTCTCGCGCCGTGAACCGCGTGCCGACGGTCGATCCAGAGCTTGTGCGCCGGGTCCGCAAGGCCATTGAAGAAGTTGGCTATTTGCCGAACACGCAGGCGCGGGCACTGGTGTCGGGGCGTAGTCATTTGCTGGGGCTGATTGTTTCGGAGATTACGAATCCATTTTTTCCAGAACTGGTGCAGGAATTCGAAAATCTGGCTACAGCACAGGGCTATGAGGTCTTAATCGGTTCTACCAGTTACGACCCCGCTCGGACGGAGAGCTTGATGCGTCGTCTTTTGCAGCGAAATGTAGACGGGGTCGCTGTGATGACTTTTGGCGTTGAGGAAGAGCTCGTGAAGAAGCTTGTGGAGCGGGAGTTTCCACTTGTCTTTGTCGATGCCGGACCGAGCCTTTCTAATATTCACGTGTTGAAAGTGGATTATGCGGAAGGAATTCGGCAGGGAGTTCAACATTTAGCTGCGCTTGGGCACCGCAAGATCGCTTTCATCAGCGGTCCACTGGAACAGCGTTCTCCGCGAGTCCGACGCGACGCTTTCCTGAAGGCAATGCGAGAGATCGGAATCGATGTCCCCCCCGAACATGAAGTGGAAGGGACGCACACGATGGAAGGCGGAATCGTGGCCATGGAGCGATTGCTTACCCAAGATCCTTTGCCGACCGCTGTCATGTGTTCGAATGATATGACCGCAATTGGAGCACTTCATGCCCTGTACCGAACACCATTGAAGGTTCCTCGAGACATTTCCGTGGTTGGATTCGATGATATCCATCTGGCCCAATTCATGCTGCCGCCTCTCACAACTGTGCAGATGTCGTGCAGGAGTCTTGCAGCAGCCGCGGTGGAAGCACTACGAGCAGGGATTGAGCCGGATCATCCAAAGTCACGACAGAAGGAATGGGCGATTCCCACGCGGCTGGTCGTGCGACAATCCTCCAGCTTTCCTCCGGAATCGCTGCCGGCCAAGCTGAAGGAAGGTCGTTAGGGTACGGGCATAGATTACCGAGCAATCTGAGAAATGTAGTCAGCAGGAAGAAACAGGAAGGTGCTTCCCCCCAATTTCATTGGATGAACGGCCGCACGAATCTGTGTAACGAGAAGGAAAAGATTCGTGTCTAATGGGTGCGAGTGAATTCTTCCCCACGTGAGGTCGCAGCATGCTCATCGGCAAACCACCCGTAATTCCGTCATCGGCAATTACGCCCAAAGAGAAATACCTGAACCGCAGGAGATTCTTGCAGAGGGCTGCTACTGGAGCCGCTGCATTGGGCGTCTCGGCCATCGGCGCTCATCGCATTTCTCAAGTTCTTTCGCCCAGTGCGCGCGTTTATGCAGAAACGAAGTTGACCACTGTACCGAGCCCGTTAACCACCACGGGAGAGCAGTTGACGAGTTACCAGGATGTATCCACCTTCAATAATTTCTACGAATTTGGTGTGCAGAAGTACCAGCCAGCGCAGAATGCTGGGGGGCTCCCAACCCGTCCCTGGTCTATTCAGGTGGAAGGGATGGTCAAGAATCCAAGGACCTTCGATATTGACGCCCTCCTCAAGCTGAAGCCCCTGGAAGACCGCGTGTACCGCCACCGCTGTGTAGAGGCATGGAGTATGGTCATTCCGTGGGTGGGGTATTCTCTCTCGGAGTTCATCAAGCAGTGCGAGCCATTGAGTGGTGCAAAGTACATCCAGTTTCTGTCTTACTACGACAGCAGCGTGGAGAAGTGGGCCTCTGAGACGACAATCCAATGGCCGTACACGGAGGGCCTGCGCATGGATGAGGCCATGAATCCGTTGACTTTGTTGACTTTTGGGCTCTACGGCGAGGTGTTGCCGAACCAGAATGGCGCACCGATTCGCGTGGTGGTGCCGTGGAAATACGGGTTTAAGTCGGCAAAATCAATCGTCCGAGTTCGCTTCCTCGATCGGCAACCGCCAACGACATGGAACGAGCAGGCTCCGAATGAGTATGGTTTTTACTCGAATGTGAATCCAAATGTGGATCATCCAAGATGGAGCCAAAAGACTGAAAGGCGGATTGGTCTCCCTTTTTACGCACAGCGCCGGTCAACCCTTATGTTTAACGGCTACGGGGATCAGGTTGCCTATCTCTATAACGGGATGGATTTGCGGAGGGATTTCTAGGCGCCAGGCATTTGGCAGGGGCGCAGTCCATGCTATGAAGCGATCGACGTTAATTGCACTGAAGGTTCTGGTATGGGCCGCATGCTTAGGCCCATTTCTTTGGCTCATTTGGGAAGCGGTCACCAACAATCTTGGGCCAGATCCGACTGCTACGATCACATTTACTACGGGTCTGGTCACCCTGCGTCTACTTGCCGTCTCGCTGGCAATCACCCCGATCCGCAAGTTGGTTCCAAAGCTTAGCTGGCTGATTCGGTTTCGACGCTTGATTGGGCTTTTCGTGTTCTTCTACGCATCTCTCCACCTAATGACATGGATCGCCTTGTACACAGGCTTTAGCCTGAATGCGATGGCTTCTGACGTTGTGAAGCGGCGCTACATCACGGTAGGAATGGCTGCATGGCTTTTGCTATTGCCTCTTGCGGCTACATCGACAAACTGGGCGATTCGCAAACTAGGCGGGCAGCAATGGAGCATGTTGCACAGGCTGGTTTACTTGGCTGCAATTTGTGGAGTGATTCACTACTGGTGGCAGGTGAAGCCGGGAGTGCTAACGCCGACGACCATCACGATTGTTTTCGGGATCTTGCTGGTTGCCCGCCCGGTGCTGGCGATATTGAATCATCGTAAGCGTGTAGTCGCTCCCGTGCGAACTCCCGGCCTTTAGACCGATGAGTCAAGCTTGAGCAAGAGCTGAGCCACCGGACCGTAGGATCTTCGATGGAGGGGGGTCGGGCCCAACCGGGCAAGAGCATCCCGATGAGCAGCGCAGGGATATCCCTTGTGCTGCGCAATGCCATATCCCGGAAACCTTCGATCCAGATCGAGCATGAGACGATCACGGTGCACCTTTGCGAGGATGCTTGCAGCGGCAATAGAGTAGCTTGTTGCATCACCGTGTATGAGCGCCTGTTGACGGCCTTGCCATTGAATTGTGTCACGGCCGTCGATGAGCAGGTAGTCAGGGCAGGGCATTAGCTGATCCACAGCCCTGCGCATTGCCAGTAGAGAAGCTTGTCGAATGTTGATCTGATCAATCGTGCAGGCATCCACCTCAGCGATAGCCCATGAAACGGCCTCAGCTCGGATTTGTGGCTCCAAGGCATTTCGCTTATTTTCTGACAACCTCTTGGAGTCATCGATACCGGGGATATGGCAATTCCTGCTTAAGATGACGGCTGCGGCAACTACCGGTCCGAATAGGGGGCCGCGTCCAACTTCATCAACGCCCGCGACGTGGTGTGCTCCTTGACTGTATGCGGCATTTTCGGGATGCCATCCGCAGGCTGGGCGCGTGCTCATCGATCTAGTATAAAAACTCGAACCCCCTGCGAAGAGCAGGGGGTTCGAAAGAGTGGAATGAACTCAAATCAGGCTCTGGCCGCGAGGCGATCAACTTCTTTGAGGCGTGCAGCTTTGCCCCTAAGCCCTCGAATATAGAAAAGCTTGGCGCGCCGCACCTTGTAGCTGCGAATCTTCTCAATTTTGTCGATGACCCTGGAGTTGAACGGAAAGATGCGCTCAACACCCTGGCCGAAACTCATCTTGCGAACAGTGAAGGTACCCTGGGGTCCGCGATTCACCGCGATCACCAAGCCCTCAAAAGCCTGCAAGCGCTCCTTATCGCCTTCCTTGATCTTGACCTGAACGCGAATCTGGTCGCCGGGAACGAACTCTGGCAAATCTGTGCGCTTGAGCTTATCTGCCAAACGCTGCATGACTGGATGGATAGACATAGTGACTTCCTACACTTGGACTCAGAGTCTTCAGTTTATCAGAGAACTGAAAGCTTTGCCTACTATGGTGTGGTTTGCAGGGGCGATCCGCCGCGACAGGAGAACGATTTAACGAATGAGTGGCAGGTAAGACCGCGTCTGCGCCTGATGCTCGAAGAATTCATCCTGAAATACATTCGCGAGTCCCGAGTCGTCCGCAGTAGATCGAAACTCAATTCCAAGGATGAGAAAGAAGAATCCAGGGACCATCATGGGCCACCAGGTTCTACCGATCGCTGTTGCTGCGGCAAGAGCCAGAAGGGCAGTGTAAACGGGATGCCGAACTGCGCGGTAGATTCCGGTTCTGGGGAGCTGAGGTCGCGTGCCGTCTGCGGGAAGCCAGCGCTTCTTCCTGGTTGATACGAGTGCGGCGAGCGCGATGAAAATCGGAATCGGGCAAAGAGCGATCGAAATCTCGAGCATTAATAGCGACGGCTGAGAATCGGCAGGCGAATAGGGAACAAGCAAAAATGCCAGCCCGATCAGAATCAGTATCCCCCCCCATGTCGATGAGGAAGAGTGGGACTCCCGGCTTTGAAACTGCGTCCACGGGCGGGCGCGAAAGAATGCGATGAGCAGGATTCCCCATCCGATGGCCTGTTCTATGAGCGCTATCTGCCGTAGCATCATATTGATACTAACATCTGATTTCGCTACTCTGAGTTGGCCCCTTTTGCGCACTTGATTTGGCCCCACCTGGGCACCTGATTCCGTAATTTGGTTTGGGAAGTGATTCCGAAGCCGGAGGACGGATTGGCGAACAGGAGGAGCAAGGTGGAGCTATACGAGCAGATTCGTCAGGAGTACGAGTGGGGCGCGGGAACGATCCGTGCCGTTGCCCGGAAGTTTGGTGTGCACCGGCGCGATGTACGGCGGGCGCTGGACAGTGCGGTGCCTCCGGAGCGGAAAAGGCCCGAGCGGAAGAGGCC
>JAJYAE010000284.1 GCA_021779695.1 Acidobacteriota bacterium
GGCAGCTGGGCGTCCCCCAGATTTTGGGGGATTGAACCGGATGGTACCGGGATAGACGAACCGCCCCCGGCGGAGATTGCACGGGGGCGAGCGGGTGGAAGTGACTGAAGGCGTGCCGGTCGTGATTTGACCGGTTCGGGTTCAGTTCTGGTCGTCGCGGCGATGGAGCGTGGGCCGGTCGGTGGAGGAGTTGTTGCTGTTGTCTGTGCCGGAGTTGCTGTTGTCTGTGCTGGAGTTACTGTTGTTTCCGCTCGAATCCGTGCTGGCACGACGGAGCGAGGGCTTTGGACCGTTCTTCGCGTCGAGGAGGCGACGCTTGTTCTCAATCCGGGCGAGACGGCCTTTTACGTCGTCAAATTCGGAGGTAGTAACGAGGTACTCGTCTTTAGCGGGCAGGATGCGGGCGATCTCTTCCTGCGAGTGCAAGATGCGATCGGGTGTCTGCGGATGGTCAGAAAAAGCGCGGGCAACGAGGCCGGGCTTGCGCTTTTCAAGGGCCTGGACTTTCTCAAAAAAGTCGATGAAGGCCTGTGGGTCGTAGCCGGCGCGGTACATGTACTGGACACCGAGGTAGTCGGCTTGCGCCTCAAAGTCACGTGAGAACTGGAGGAAGGCGATGGGAATGGCGAGCTGCGAGGCTTCGTAGATACCGTAGCCAGTCCAGGTGTAGCCAGTCATCATGATGAGCGGGATGGAGCCGATCTGCGCGTAGTTCATGCGGGTCATTTCGCGGGCGGCGTGATGGGCGCAGACGTGGGCGATCTCATGGGCCATGACGCCGGCGAGTTCGGCTTCCTCGTCGGCGTTGAGGATGAGGCCGGAATTGACATAGAAGAATCCGCCAGGCAGGGCCATGGCGTTGATTTCATCGGAATCAATGACCTTGATGGTGAAGGGCACCTTGCAATCCGAGTTCTTCACGATGTTCTGGCCGACCCGGTTGACGTACTCGGTGACAACGGGATCTGTGATGAAACGGGTGCTTTTCTCGATCTCGTCGGCATACTGCTTGCCCATCTTGATTTCGGAGTCGGTGGAGTACCAGTTGCCGAGGCCACGGCCGCCGATGTTCCGATTACCGACGGCGCTGACGTCTTCAATGCTGCCGGGGTGCACCTTGATGAGATCGCTGCCGACACCGACGACCTTGTCGGGATCTACCCTGTCATCGCCTTTGACCGGGGTGGTGCCAGGCTCAACGTCATCGACGGACTCCTTGTCATGCTTTCCGTGCTTCTTATCCTTGGAGGAGTTGGCCTGACCCGGTGGCGGCGGAGGGACATCACCGGCAACGGGCTGGGTTCCCGGGGCAGGCTTGGCGGCGGGCGTTGACGCGGACGCCGGCGCACTTGCAGCGGGAGTAGTGCTGGAAGGCGCGGGAGCAGTGCTGGCAGGGGCGGGAGCGGTACTGGAAGGTGCGGGAGGAGTGCTGGCAGGGGCGGGAGCGGTGCTGGAAGGCGCTGAGGCAGCGGGCGTGGATTGCGGAGTCTGCGAGGAAGGCTGCGAAGGAGTCTGCTGCGATGCGGACTGGGCCGCGAGCGCGATGGGCAATGCGAGGACCAGAGCGGCCAAGGCTGCCGTGTTGAGAATTGAAGTTGCCGACCTCATGGAACCACCTCCCCGGCGCAGAACCCACCCCAACGGGGCCTCCGCTTCGCTCCAGTTCGTTAGACGCTAGTATGACGCCCGCGGGGAGCGAGCGTACGGAATTATTTGCCGGATGAAGGTCGCGCATCCGCTGGATGCACTGCAAAAAAGGCGGAAATGAGAAGACGATGTTTGGAGGGTGGAGGGCCGTGTTTTAGAGTGTTGAACACGGTCCGCGGAGGGAAAACTGGTGCGAGCAAAGGCTAAGATCTGGCTGATCGCCGCAAGCCTGGTGTGCGGAGTGACTGCGGGACAAGTCAAGGCGCAGCAAAAGCATGGCACAGCATCACTGAGCGAGGTGCTGCGTGGGCCTTCGCATCTTCCGGCTGCGCAAAACAATGGGCCGGCAACGCCGGAAGTGGTACTGGATGCGACGCACCTGGGCACCCCGATCACGCTCGACAAGGGCTGGCGTGTGGGAGTGACGGCCAACCCGGATGCGGCGAATCCGGATTTTGATGACGCAAAATGGCAGGTGAAGAACGCTGGCGATTCTCTGGATAATCTGCGGGATCTGGACCATCCGGAGGACGATGGAAGCCCGCAGGGTGGAGGAGTTCCCAAACCGGGAGATGCCCCGCGACACGGACGTGGACGACCTTTTGTGTGGTTTCGGCTGCATGTGAAACTGCCTCCGCAACATGGCCCTGTGTCGTTATTGATTGTGATGCCCGTGGTGCCGAGTACGGGGATTTCAATTGACGCCGGCGGGCCGGGTGTAACGGTGTACGCCAACGGAAGAAAGATTTCCGCGGAAGGTCCACATGGCGCGGCACCGGAGACGTTCCAGGAGATTACGCGGCTCTACAACCTTGGACTGACGCCGACGGATACGGACCTTACGCTGGTGGCGCGCACGATTTATATTCCTTTCGGCACCGGGGCCTTCACGAACTTCTTTACGGGCCGAACGCTGAAACTGGGGATCCAGTCGGACCTGAAAGAGGAGTTGGATCTGTGGTCGGCAGACAACTTGTTTGAGCGCCTGCCGCGGCTGGTGTATTCCGTCCTGCTTCTGATTCTGACGATGTTCCTGCTGGCGTTGTACGGATCGCAAAAGGGGCATCGAGAGTACCTGTGGCTGGCGCTGCATGAACTTGTGCAGGCACCGATTGCGTTTATCGACCTGGCAGGCAGCACAGCGGTTCTGGACCGCGGATGGTATGCGGCGGTTGTGACGCAACTGGTGGTGATCTCTGCCTATCTCTACTTTGAGTTTCTGGTTGCGTTTCTATCCCTCAAGAAGCGGTGGTACATTCGACTGCTCCGCTGGACAGCGCCAGTGCTGCTGGGAGTGGGCCCGACGCTGGGTCTGCTGTTTGGCTTGCACAGCTTTGGGTGGGTGCTGTTGACCGGTTTGGTCTGGGTTGCCGCCTTAGTGTGGATGGTGGGCTGGTTTGCCTTTATCTTCACGACGCTGATCCTGGCAACGCTACGCAAGAACTTTGAGGCGGGGCTGTTGCTGATACCGCTTCTGCTGACGATGGTGGGAATCATCGATCCGATCCTTAGCGGAAGCCTGAACTCGTGGAACGGGCAGACGTATCACTCGCCGTTGACGGTGCAGGCGGGGCCGATCCCAATCCATTTTTCGTCGATTGCGGATTTCGCTGGACTTCTGGCGATTGTGCTGATCATCTTTGTGAGGTTCCTGCACGTCCAGCGCAATCAGGAGCGGGCGGCGAGCGAGCTGGCGGCAGCGCGCAGCGTGCAGGAGCTGATGATTCCCCTGGAGCGGCAAAAGACACCGGGATTTGAAGTGGACTCGGTGTACAACCCAGCACAAGAGGTAGGTGGGGACTTCTTCCATGTGGAGTCCATGGGAGATGGGGGCCTGCTGGTGGTGATTGGCGACGTGGCTGGCAAAGGTCTCAAGGCGGCGATGAACGTGTCGATGCTCATGGGTGCGCTGCGGCGCACGACGGAGAGAAGCCCGGCAAAGATTCTTCAATCGCTGAACCGCGTCCTGACCGGCAGCGAAAGCCTGACGACGTGCCAGGCGGCGCTTTTTGGGCCGGATGGCGAGGTTGTGGTGTCAAATGCGGGACATTTACCACCTTATTTGAACAGCCAGGAGGTTGCCGTCCCGGGCGGACTGCCCCTGGGCGCGGTTCCGGAAGCGCATTACGAAGAGGTTCGAGTGTATCTGCACCCCGGCGACCGGCTGCTTCTGCTCTCAGACGGCGTGGTGGAAGCGCGCAAGCCTTCCGGCGAGTTATTTGGCTTTGAGCGGGTACACAACCTGAGCAACCAGACGGCGTTCTACATTGCGGACGCGGCGAAGGAGTTTGGGCAGGAGGACGACATCACGGTGCTGACCGTGCGGCGGCTGGCGGCTAGTATGACAGAGGCCGTCGGATGAGATTTCGCGCCGCGCTGGCCTTTGTCCTTGGATGGTGCGTGTGCAGCGCGCTCCATGCGCAGGCGGCTGGACCGAGCAACGCGCAAGAAGCACCGAGTCTCCTCAATGGACCGTGGAAGTTTGCGATTGGCGACAATCCGCAGTGGAGTCAGCCAGAGTTCAATGATTCCAGCTGGCAGGATTACACGGTTGACGCCCAGCATCCCGTTGAGACCGCGACAGAGGCGCTGAACAACGAGGAGTTGCCGGGCTGGCAGCGTCACGGGCATCCGGGCTACACCGGCTACGCGTGGTATCGCATCCGCGTGCAGGCACCCCCGTCTGCACAGGGACTTGCGGTGCTGATGCCCCGGTATGTCGATGACGGCTATGAGGTGTACATCAACGGCCGGAAGATCGGCAGTCTGGGCAAGCTGGACGGATGGCGGACTCTCTACTACTCGCAGCCTGAAGTCTTTCCCATCCCTCATTCGGCGATGAAGGAGGGAGTTCCGAATCTCCTGGCGATTCGCGTCTGGAGCATGCGCTGGGGCGCATTGCCGAGCGAACATAATCTGGACGGAGGCTTGCGCGGCGTGCCGCTCCTCGGCCCGACGGGTCTGCTTCGTCTGCTGCGTCAAGGCGAGCTGAACGGCATGTGGGCTACGCTGTGGCCCGGCTGGCTGCTCTTTGGTCTCTTCAGCTCAGTTGGCTTGATTTCTCTGTTCTTGTTTTTCTTCAGCCGGAGCCAGAGTGAGTACCTGTGGGCGGGCATCAGCCTGACAAGCCTTGGACTCCTGGTGGGATTTGAGTCGATTGCGCCGGCAACGAGAATTCCATTCCAATTCTCAGAAGTCGCACAGACCCTTACAGATTGGGTGGGATTGTACGCGCTGCCTTTGGCCGGCATGCACCTTCTGGGGGTATCCAAGAAACTATGGCGGCGCCTTAATTACGGTTTGATGCTGGTTAATCTCGCCCATAGTTTGCTCTATTACGCGATTCAACTCGGGTTTCTTGCGCCGACTGTGGTCAATGATCGTGTAACTCATTTCGCGTTTTTGGCGATTGTTCTAGGAGAGGCGCTACTCCTTCTCGCGATTGCGATTGACGGACTCCGCACGATTGGCAGAAAGGCATGGTTGCCTCTCACACCGGGGCTGGTGTTCGCCTGCGGCCTTATTGCGCAAGCTTCCGCCCCTCTGCCGTCGGCAGCCATAGGTGTTTATTACTATCTTTACGCTGCCGCTCCCATTGCAGTGCTTGTCATTTTTCTGATTCGCTTCACCGAGCAGCAGCGGGAAAATGTACGCCTTAGCGACGACATGAAGCAGGCGCAGGAAGTGCAGCAGGTCCTGCTTCCAGAGGAGCTGCCGAAGATTGCGGGGCTGACCATCAAGAGCGAATATCGCCCGGCGCGCGAGGTGGGCGGCGACTTCTTCCAGATCGTTCCCCATCCCGCAGATGGCAGTGTGCTGATTGTCGTCGGCGACGTGACGGGCAAGGGCTTGCAGGCCGGAATGCTGGTTGCGTTGATTGTCGGCGCGATCCGCACGGCGGCGCAGTATGATCCCGATCCGCTGCACGTCTTGCAGGCATTGAATGATCGGCTTTGTGGCCGCGGCCAAGCCCACGCCACCTGCCTTGTGCTGAGTATCGCCGCGGATGGAGTTGCAGTACTGGCGAACGCAGGGCACCTGCCGCCGTATCTGAATGGGAAAGAGTTGCCGATGGAGGGCGCGGTGCCACTGGGCATGATGTCCGGCGCGGAGTTCTCCGTGATGCGCTTTCGACTCGCACAGGAAGACATGCTGGTGCTCATGTCAGACGGAGTCGCGGAGGCTCAG
>JAJYAE010000285.1 GCA_021779695.1 Acidobacteriota bacterium
AATGCACCCTCCAACGCGATCTTGCTCTGCTCTTCTTCTAATTCGCGGATGTGCAGCAGTCGCTTCAAAGTGTCAGAAGGCCGCACTCTTTAGATCTCCGCCGCCAATTGTCCCAGCCTCATCCGCATTTGCAGAAATGAATCCTGCTCATCCGCGCGTTGGGCCAGAAATGCGCGAATCGAGGGACGTGCTCGCAGAGCGCGATCAAGCTCTGGATCAGATCCGGTCTTGTAGGCGCCGATCCGTACCAGGTCTTCCGAGCGAGCCAGAACAGCCAGCATGCGGCGGATCAGGGCAGATTGCTGCAACGCCTCGGCGCCGGCCACAGCGGGCATGAGGCGGCTGATCGAGTCCAGAACCTGAATGGGCGGATACCATCCCTCTGACGCCAGGGCGCGCGAGAGAACGACATGCCCATCGAGCAGCGAGCGAACCGCATCCACGAGTGGATCCTGCTGGTCATCGCCCTCCATCAGGACCGTGTAGAAGGCTGTAATCGAACCTTGTCGAAACTGACCAGTGCGCTCCACCAGCTTTGCCAGCCGCGAAAAAACCGAAGGCGTATATCCCTTCGCGGTCGGCGGTTCTCCGGCTGCCAACCCGATCTCGCGCGCCGCCATCGCATATCGAGTCAAAGAGTCAAGCACCAGGAGCACGTGCTGGCCCCGCGCCGCAAAGTACTCCGCCACGGTGGTCGCCGCCAGCGCCCCCCGCATCCGCTGCAATGGCGATTGATCGGATGTGGAGACGAGAACCACCGAGCGCGCCCGTCCCTCCGCGCCGAGTGCGTCTTCAAGGAACTCTCCCACCTCGCGCCCGCGCTCGCCCACCAGGCCCACCACCGTCACATCCGCTTCGGTATTCCGCGTCATCATGCCAATCAATGTGCTCTTCCCGACGCCCGAGCCGCCAAAGATTCCAACGCGTTGTCCCCGGCCCACCGTGAGCATCCCATCCAGAACGCGGATCCCCGTGCCCAGTGGAGTGCGAATGGGCACACGGTCCAGCGGGGATCGCACGGCACCATCCAGCGGCAACGAATCGCCCACATGCGGCGGCCGCCCTCCATCGAGCGGGCTTCCATCCGCTTGCAACACGCGGCCCAGCAGCGCCATCCCAACCCCAAAGTCCGGCCGCGTGCCTTGCGCCGCGACCTCGTCGCCGAAGCGAATCCCTTCAGTACTCACGACAGGCATCGTTAGGAGATTCGCTCCCCGGAAGCCAATCACTTCGGCTTCGTGCACTCGGCCCTCACGGTCCACAATCTCGCAACACTCACCCACTGAGGCGAGCGGGCCTGCCGATTCGACGGTCTGGGCCACCGACTCAAGGACTCTTCCGCGCCATCTCCATGGCTGGGCACGACGCAAGCGTGTCGCATAGCGCTCCATCAATCCGCTCATGGCTGCAGCCTTCCTTCCACAGCCGCCCCAGCTTCCTCTTCCGCGACAGGCCGCATTGGACGATCAAAGAAGCCTCGCTCGATCTCGGACAACTGCGCCCGAATTCCCAAGTCGGCCTTGCCCATCGCCGTTTCAACTTCACAGTCCCCGGTGCGCATCCCCTCGACCCCCATCACGATTGGTTTCCCTGCAAGAGCAGGGAGATGCTGGATTGCCTCGTTCCAGAGTTCGAAATCGCATGCGGGGATCTTCAGCCGCACCTCGGTGGACTGGGCAATCTGTCCGAGTGCGACCCTTACAGCTCCCGTCAACAACAGCGGGTCCATTTGCGCTTCGCGGCGCAGAATTCGAGCCGCCACCGCCAAGGCCAACGTTACGACCTCACGCTCGGCAGAGTGCAGGTACTGATCCCTCGCCCGATCGAACTGAGCCACCAAGTCCGCCATCTTTTGGCCCTGACGGGCCAGTTCTTTGTCGCATGCCGCCCGCAGCGCCTCACGCTCGGCTCGTCGTCCTTCTTCCATACCTTGCAGCCGGCCCTCCTCAAAGCCCTTTCGCCGCTCATCGGCCAACTCCTCGCATGACTCTGCCTCTGCCGTCGTTGCGCCATCGACAGGCGAAGCCGTTGTCCGATCTTTCGATCCCTCTGGAGAAACCTCTTCCAGGCTTGGATACCCTTCCCATACGGGGCGGGTCGGCTCCGGTCCAGCCGGGTAGGCAAAGGCCTCGATAACGGTTTCTCTTGTTTGCCGGGTCCAGGTCTGCTGCATCGTTCTTCGCACCCCTCACGCTCTTATGCCAGCATCTCGTCGCCGGTTTCCAGCTTCAGCACCACTTTGCCCTCAGCTTCCAACCGGCGCGCAAGGTTCAGAATCTCCTGCTGCGCCTGGGCCACTTCGCGCGACCGAACCGGGCCCAGCACTTCCATGTCCTCCTTGAGCATCTCCACAGCGCGCGAGCTCATCGATTTGAAGATCTGCGCGCGAAGCTCCTCATTGGCGCCCCGCAGGGCCATCGCCAGCTGGCGCTTGTCCACTCCGGAAACAATCTCGCGAATCGTGGCCGGCGGCACCGTCACCAGATCTTCAAACGTAAACATCAGGTTGCGGATGCTGAGGGCCAGTTCTGGCTCCCCTTCTTCAATGGTTTCGAGAATCTTCTTCGAATCCTCAGCAGGCATGCGGTTGAGCAGATCAGCGACGGCTTTGAAGCCCGAGTAGCTCTTGCGCGCCGTGTCACCCATATTTTCGAGCCGGCGGTGCAGGATCTGCGCCACTTTCTGCGCCATCTCCGGCGAGAACTGCCGCATCTCCGCCAAACGCCGGACAGCAACCACCTTGTGATCCTCGCTCAGATTCTCAAGCACCTGCGAGGCCCGCTTGGGATCCAGATGCGCCAGTACCAGGGCAATCGTCTGCGGATGCTCGGAGTCGAGGAGTTTACCCAACTGTTGCGGATCGGTGCGTTGGAGCTTTGCCAGGTTGCCTTGGGCAGCCTCCTGCGACCGGCGAACCAGCATCAGCAAATCCTCGGCGCGGTCTTTGCCGAAGGTCTCCACCAGCAGGCGGCTGGCGTAGTCCAGGCCGCCGTGCATCATGAAGTTTTGCGTCTCAAGCAGCTCCCAGAACTCCTCCAGCACCTCGCTGGAAAGTTCAGGGGTCACACCGCGCAGCTCAGCCAGCTCCTCCGTAATCCGCTGCACATCCGAATCCGGGAGATCTCGCAAAATCTGTTTGGCCAGATCCTCACCCACCACCATCAGCAGCACTGCCGCCTTACGCAGTCCGCTCATGTTGACCAGCGGGCGCCTCCGATCTGTTGCGCGTTCAATTGCTTCTTCCGCCATTCCCTTCCTCCGGCTGCATTGCGCCATCTACTCCGAGTGAATCCAGCTTTGCAGCAGCCTTGAGCTTTGCGTGGGTTCACGCTTCAGGTGCCCGGTCACCTGCTCGTAGATCTCCTGCGTGCGCATGCGCTCCGGATCGGGAGCAGCCGGCAAGGGGGGATTTCCGCCCTCGGCATGCAGAGAGCTTCCCGGCAATGCCGGCATCGGGTCCCGGCTGTTCCCTGCAGGCAGTGCATGGGTCATGGCACGGACTGCGGGTCGCACTCCAAATGCCAGCACGACCACAAGCCCGAGAAGCAAAACAGCCGCCTTGACGAGCACGGGGGAGTTTTCGGCTCCGCTAAGCACCCGTTGCGGGACCGAGACCGGTTGCGCGGCACGATTCTCCTCAAACGCCAGATCCTGCACCGTGATAACGTCTCCACGCGTGCCATCGTAACCAACGGCAGCCTGCGCCAAAGCCGTCAGATTGCGCAGATCGCCTGCCGACCAGGGCTGCCACTGCGCGACAGCGCCTCTGGCAGCGGGATGCATCAGCCGATCATTGACGACGATTGCGGCCGTCAATCGCCTCACTCGTCCCGGGTTTTCCACCACGTGGCGCACCGTCTTTGTCACCCCGTAGGTGCCGCTTTCGGTGGTGGCGCTTTGGGGCGGCGTGGTCTGCCGTGGGTAAACGGGCAACGCCTGCGTATTGGGCGCATTGGATGCAGCGCCAGGGACGCCCGCGGCCACCGGCTGCCCGCCGGAGGTCTGCTGCGTGCGCTGCATGGAGAGCGTGGCCGACTGGCTGGGATCATAAATCTCGCGCGTTTCATCGGTCGCATCCGGATCGTAGTCCAGCGTCACCGAGGCCCTCACATTCCCCGGACCGGTGACCGGCTCCAATGTGGCCACGAGCTTTTCTTCCAATGCCTGCTCGGCGCCGAGCTTCAAGGTCTCGGGTGTCCTGGGTCCCAGCGGCAGATGTCCGTCGGCGTCGACCAGCACGACGTGGTCCGCCACCAGCCCGTCCACAGCGGAGGCCACCAGATTGCGGATCGAGTCCGCTTCGCCGTCTGCGAGGTTGGCATGCCGCAACTTGAGAACCACGGACGCCTTGGCTGGGCGCTCATCCTCACGAAAGAGTGACTCGTGCGGCATCACCAGATGGACCCGAGCGGATTCCACGTCGGAAAGCGTCCCAATCGTATGCTCCAGTTCGCCCTCCATCGCCCTCTGATAGTTGACCTGCTCGTCAAATTCCGAACCAACCCAGTTCGGTTTATCAAAGAGCTCGAAGCCCATCCGCCCGCTTCGCACGCCCCCCTTTGCGGCCGTCGCCAGCCGTGCCTTGTCCAGTTGCGGCGCCGGCACGAGGATCGCCGTTCCGTTTTGCGCCACGTCATAAGGAATCTGCGCCTGTGTCAGAGTCAGCCCAGTCTGGCGCGCATCGTCCGGATCCATACCGGCATACAGCGTGCGCCAGTCCGTGCGCAGGCCAAACCAGGCGAGGGACGCAGCCAGAGCTGCCAACAGGACTGCTGCCAGCATGGCCCCGTTGCGCTGGGCAGAAGACAACGAGGCCCAATAGATCCGCGTTCGGGTCCAGAGCGGGGCCAGCCCGGAGAGCATCGACCCACCCACCAGCGCCCCCGGCGCAGTTGTCTCCATTTTGGTTCCCGGCGTCGACATCCTTGAGTCCCTCGCTCGGCTATGCCACTAAAACTGCATGCTCATGATCTGCTGATACGCCTGGACCGCCTTATTGCGCACGGAAAGCGCCATCTCGAAGGCCATGTCTGCCTTCTGGGTTGCAATCATGGCCTGATGGACGTCCACTCCAGAGCCATTCATCAACCCCTCAACAGCCTGGTGCGCCTGATCTTCGAGCACATGGATCTGTCCAACGGCATCGCGGAGAAGACTGCTGAACGGGGCAGCAGCTCCGTTCGGCGATATGTTCCGATCCACAGACCCCAACGAATTCTCCGAGAAGGCCGAACTCACCCCCTGGACCGTGTTGGTCGATATCTGCATTGACTCTTTCTCCCTTCTCCCCCGCCTGATTCAGGCTGCCAGGGTCGACGTGTCTACGCTTTTGCAATCTCGAGGGCCGACGCGATCATGCTCTTTTCCGCCTGCACCGCCGAGCCGTTCAGCCCATAGGCTCGGGTCGCTCCCATTAGGTCCACCATCTCCGTTAAGGGATTGATGTTGGGATAGGCCACATAGCCATCCGGCCCGGCGTCAGGATGTCCCGGGTCATAGCGCTCCAGCGGTGCGGAAGGATCCTGCACGACCTGGGCAATATGTACACCCGTCGAAACGCCCGAACCGGAGAGTCCACCCCGCAATGAGGCCTCTGCTGGCGAGTTCGCCTGAGCCGCCTCACTCATTGAGCTGGCAAAACTGGAATCGACCGGGTCCGCGGTAAAGACAACCATCTGCCTTCTGTAGGGACCGCCACTCTCGGTCCGAGTGGTCTCGGCATTGGCCATATTGGCTGCCACAACTTCTGCCCGCATCCGCTCGGCCTGCATGGCCGAGCCCGATGTCTCCATCACTCCAAAAAGATTCATGATCCTCTTCTC
>JAJYAE010000286.1 GCA_021779695.1 Acidobacteriota bacterium
AATTCTTTGGTCGAATGGATGGGAACTCTGGAGAACAGGTCGGTGGACTCGATGTAATCCGGGATGTCCCTGATACTGATCTTGCTCGGCTTGAGGCGGGCCAGCTTCCCGATTCTTTGGATAACGCTCTGCATGATTTTGTACTGTCTGGTGCAGCACGCTCACAAAGAGGTTTCGCAGAAGTACCTGTAACCATGCTGATTCACACAAGTCAGCTGATTGCGGTCCAGTCGAACCTTCGTGCACTCGTAGATACGCGTTTTTCTGAACTGAGAGATGACTGGCGCTACCAGAGAAATCAAGGAATTTTAGATCGGCTTCGAGGCCGTTGGGAAGCGTTTTTCAGACCCCTAACAAGGAATGAAAACCCTGAAGCTGATGTTGAATTCTCAGAAATTGAAGCCCACATCGGCCCATTCCTCGAAGCTACGATGGTTCGTGAGATCAACAGTTCCACTGGAGAAATGCTGGATTATGAACGAGAGCCATCCCTGAAGGCGATTGCCGTTGGAGGCAATCGCCTTTCGCGGGGTCTTACCCTGGAAGGGCTGACGACGAGCTACTTTGTTCGCCGAAGCGTCACCTATGACACGTTGATGCAGATGGGACGTTGGTTCGGATTTCGCTCCGGATACCAGGACCTGATCAGGATATACACTACCGCTGAGTTGGCAGGGTGGTTCATGGACCTTGCAAATGTCGAACATCGCTTGCGCGAAGACATACTCGTCTATGAGAGCCAGGGACTGACTCCGAATCAGGTTGGGATGCGAATATGGCAGCACCCGGCCATGCAGGTCACAAGTCCGCTTAAACGCAGATTCGCGTCCACTACGACAATCGCGCAAAGCTATACACAATCTTTGGAACAGACCTTTAAATTTCCGTTGCGCCGTTTGGAGGAGCTAGCTGTACTGGCTGACTGGAACGACGCCGCGACTCGCAACTTCCTGCAGACACTCGGGGCTTTTGATCCAGGCTTTACGGACGAAAAAGGGCCGGTATGGACTGCAGTGGACGTGGAGAGGGTGCTTGCGTTTCTAGGAGAATATCGAACTGACGACGAAGCTCGAAGTATCTCTCTCCCTCTCATTTGTGCATATATCGATCGCCTCAAAGATCAAGGAGAACTCGTAAGTTGGACTGTTGCCATACGAGGACGGGAGCGTAGGGATGCCAGACTTGGAGATGCAACCTGGGCAGCACCCAGCGGAAGAACCGTTTATCAAATCACCCGTTCGCGGTTAGGTGAAACGGATTCTCTGGGAGTTATTACCAGCCCGGAGGACGAGGCAATTGCATTAGGTCCAGAATTACGCGCTAGAGCAGATCAGTTGATACAGGCCGCGCAAGCGGAAGGCAAAACAAAATCTATCGGTAGCGCCGCACGCGAAGTACGTCCGGCATCCAATGGTGTCCTCCTCCTTTATCCGATCAGTCGATTCTCAGGTCAAGAACTGCAAGCTGGAAGCCCTCGCAGATCGCTTTTTGATAATCCCAGTGGTCCATTGGCGCGAGATTTAGTCGGCATTGCAATATCTTTTCCGCGCTCGGAGCTGCCTCAGTCAGTCGAGGCATATCTCCAGGGGAGGGCTTCATGGAGGCCCGTCGAATGAGCAGAATCTCCGAAGATGTATGGTCGCGACTTTCGAATGAGGGTGACCTTGGATCGACACTTTGGACCCGGCGGGCCGCTCCTGAAATCACTGACCGCTTATTCGCGGCGCTGGACTCGAATTCCAGACGACATTTGCTCGTTCAGCTATTTCCTGATGACGGTGAGGTTCAGGATCACAACAGTCGAGGTCTATCGGTAATCACTAGAAGCTTACTTGGCAAGGGGAAGGAAGCGGGCCGTTACATCGATATTGCTTGCCTTGATCCTGGAGGGCATGACGGCTTTGATCTCATCGGAGGTGAGATCGCTGACCGCGTGGCATCTGGACGTGAACGGGCGGACGAATGTGTTGTTCGAGTGCTTTCCAAATGGCGTCGGTTCTGGGGGCAAACACCCAAAAATCTTCTTTCAAGGGATGCTCAAATCGGGCTATTCGCGGAATTATGGTTTTTCTCAGTCTGGCTTATTCCGACCCGAGGCGCGCTGGACTCGGTTCAAGGCTGGCGCGGCCCCTTTGGAAGTCGGCACGATTTTGAATGGCAGAAACAATCCATTGAGGTGAAAGCAACCACTTCCACCCGCGGGCTTACACATCGCATCAACGGGATCGATCAACTCGATGCCCCGGAAGGCAACACTTTGTGGATTTTCAGTATGCAGTTGAGAGAAGAGGCAGGTGCAGGACTTTCGCTGCCTAAATTGGTAGCCGGGTGCCGTTCATTGCTGGAAACAGATGGTGAGGCAGCGACCTTATTTGATCTTGCCCTGGAACAAAGCGGCTATTCTCCAGCACATGAACCTGAGTACGAGACCCTCTTGCTCAGGATCGTCGAAGAGGGACTTTATGAAGTTCGTGACGACTTCCCCAAGCTAGGGCGCGACTCTTTTACAAAAGGGGTTCCATCGGGAGTTGAACGGATAGACTATGAAATCAATCTGAGCACTTTTCAGCATTTGAGGATTGCGCTGAAGGCTGATCAGATGCCGATGTGGTGATAACGCGTACCTGCTTGGAGTCATCGTACTTGTATCTCATTGCAATTTAACGCTTAAAAGTTAAAGGAGATCGAAACCATGGTTGAACGTGCCTACGATTCTCCATCAGTGCAGAGCCGTTTGGCCTTGCCGATGTGATCGCAGTTTCGCCAGAACTATTTTGCATTTCTCAAATCTTTAAGTCGCCGGAGTGGCCTGCCCCCGGTGTTTGATTTTCATCTCCAGTGGACCGGAAAAGAGAAAATCTTCCCAACTGATGGCATCGACGTTGTGACGCCTCGCTGCTTCTTCGTTGCCGGGTGCGGTAATGACCAGAGGGCGAAAGGCCGGATGACGGCGGCAGAATTCCAACAGCCCATACAAGTCCTGCCCGGTGAAGCGGCCAGTCTTCACTTCGACAGCCCAACTTCCCCAACTGCCTTCGTACACAGCATCTACTTCAATCGGCTCCTCGCGCCAGTACGTAACGCGCTGGCCTTGATTGACGGCAAAGGCCAGGCAGGCATTCTCAATCCAATGGCCAAAACGCTCCGGCTCCCTCTGCTGATCAGGGGCGCCTTCCGGGTGCATGGCCGTAAGCAGGCCGTTGTTCAGTGTGATCAGCTTGGGTGGCGATGAGCGTCTGCGAAGAGCCTGCGCCGCATATTTCTCCAGTGGAGCGATCAGATATGCATCCTCCAACAACGCAAGGTAATGCGCCACAGTTTCTAGCGCGCCGCTGTCCTGAAGTTGACCCTGAATCTTTTGAAGCGAGACGATCTGAGCGGGCGACCCCACAGCGACGGCAAAAATCTGTCGCAGCAACGCCGGACGGCGCACTGCACCTAATGCCAGCACGTCACGACCGATTGCCGGTTCAATAATGGCGTCACGTAGATACGAACGCCAGCGTAGCAGATCCTTCTCGAACTCGACCGCCCCTGGGTATGAGCCGAACTGCACCAAACCATACACGGCCTCGCGCGGCGAGCGATGAAAAACACTAGCCAAAGAAGCCGCAGGCCAATGACTCAAGGTGAGCTTTTCAAAACGCCCCGCCAGACTCTCACGTGATCCGGTCGTCACGCCCAGAGCCGAAGAGCCAGTTGCAACCACGTGGATAGGAGTGTGCTTGCGGCGAATACGATCCCAATTGCCCTTGAGTTTGGCGGCCCATTGGGGAAAACGGTGCACCTCATCGAGGAGCAGGAGCGCAGTTCCGCGCTGTGCGCGCGATTCGGCGTCAGCCCAGACACGCTCCCAATACCCAGGCAAAACCGCATTCGGATCGTCGCCAGCGGCATAGACAGCCTGCTCGCCGAAGCGTTCCACCAGTTCCAGAAGCAACGTCGTCTTACCAACCTGCCTGGGGCCCGTCAAAATCTGGATCCGCCCAGGAGCCGTCTCGCTCAGGCGCTCCACAAGCGTTTGGCGGCAGAATCCGTAGGCATTCTCGATCTCAACCATAATCGAATAATTATTCGACTATAATCTGATTTCTGTCAATGACTCCTTTTCGAGTGCTTGAGCGTCTTCACCCTCGCCGCTAGCCAATTTCAACAATATGAGGTTCATAGACGGGCCAATACTCCTCGTTGACCACAGAAGCATTGATGAATCGAGTCCCGTTGTGTGTCTCATCGCCATGGCCTCCATGAATATGGCCAAAGATATGGAGCCTGGGCTTGATCTTCTCAACTACCAAAGCCAACTCCTCGCACCCAAGATGATCAGACGAGGGATTGGATTGATCCAACATTCCAAAAGGTGGACCATGCGTAACCAGAATGTCCGTGTCCGGAGGAATCATCTCCCAATACCGCCGTATCGCAGCACCACGGGCAACATTGAAGGCCCAGTTGTTGAATTCGGGTTGCACGGGTGATCCCCAGATTTTCAGACCTGCGATCTCGGTACCGGAGTTTTCAAGATAGATCGCATTGTTGAGCAACTCTCTTGCAGTTGCCGAATGCCGCTCGAACATCACATCGTGATTGCCCGCAATTACAACCTTGTGTGGATGAGGCAGAGTTCCCAGCCATTGATTGAATTGGGTAATCTCTTTTGGCTTCGTGCCAAACGCCATGAAGTCTCCAGCGTGAATGAGCAAGTCCCCGTCCGGCACGCTCACTTTGGCATGCTGCCCGTGGGTATCGCTGATGCACACAATGCGGAGCCGAGACATAAATTCACCTTACTTCCCTTGGGAAGTGAAAAAACTTTCTCGGGTCTGCCTGAAGACTTTCGGTAGCATGGCAAACTGGCCGCCATATCGGACTTCATGATAGCATTTGTCCGACGTAACAGCCATCAAGAGGGTTCAATGCGCGGTGTCTACGAAAACCCGGCAGGAAGCGGCATATGGTGGATTCACTATTATGCTGCGGGCAAGCGTCACCGTGAAAAAGTCGGGCGCAAGTCGGACGCCATCAAGCTCTACCAGAGCCGAAAGGCCGATGCAGCGGCTGGGCGTAAGCTGCCGGAGCTGCGGAACTCCAAGGTTGTGACCGTGAGTGAACTGATTGATGATGTTGTGGAGTTCACGGCGCACCATAAGTACCAGCGCGGCTATAAGAGCAAGGGTGAGATCGTGCGCGAAGCTATGGGCTCGCGGCCTGCTGCCGAATTGACGCCGCAGGAATTGGAACGCTGGCTTCGTGCCCGCTGCAAAACTGCTGCGACAGCCAATCGCTACAAAGCGTTTATCTCCCTTTGCTACCGCGAAGGCGTGCGCAACGGAAAGGTCTCGGTCAATCCGGCTCGGCTTGTGCGTCAGCGGAAGGAAGGCACAGGGCGGCTGCGGTTTCTCAGCCGCGAGGAATACGACAAGCTGCACAAAGTCATCTCGAAGCACTTCCCTGAGCACCTGGCCGAATTCGTGGTGAGCGTCCACACAGGAATGCGCTTGAGCGAGCAATACACCTGCACGTGGTCCCAGGTGCATCTGGATCGACGGACCATCGAACTGACCAAAACGAAGAATGGGTCGGCGCGCACAGTTCACCTGAACTCCGATGCGATTGCCGCGCTCGAATCGCTGCGTCGTCCCAGGCAGCATCCCTCCGATCCAGTCTTCCCGCGCGAAGGCAGCAAGAACAGCTTCGACACCCGATCATGGTTCCATCCCTGCATGGAAGAAGCAGGCATCACCGAGTATGTCTGGCACTGCAACCGGCACACCTTCTGTTCCTGGCTGGCAATGGCCGGTGCAAG
>JAJYAE010000287.1 GCA_021779695.1 Acidobacteriota bacterium
GAACGGCGGCACTGCCAAGAGATGGCGTTGCACACAGGGCTCCCTGCCGCGCCTGCTCCCTGCACAGGGCGCCAGGCGACTGCCGTCTCGCGCTGATTGGAGATTGCGATTCCTGCAATCTTCGTACCTGCTTCTGCGGCATGCGCAGCGCATGCCCGCATCACATCCAGCGTGGATTGCCACAGCTCCAGCGGATCCTGTTCGATATATCCAGCCTGTGGTTGGATGAGGGAGACGCTCGATGCAGTCCTGAAGATGGCGTCGCCTTTTCGGTCAAAGAGCAGGCCCTTCGTATTGGTCGTTCCCTGGTCGATTGCCAGAATGCAGTCGCCGGCCATCTACGCCTCGTTCCTTACCAGCTCCAGCGCTGCCTTTGTCATGCCCTCGGCCGAGATGCCGAAGTGATCGAGCAGAAATTCGGCGGTGCCGGTTGGCGCAAACGTATCGGGCAACCCCAGCATGCGCATGCGCGCCGGGTGCTCCAACGCCAGCACCTCGGCAACCGCTCCACCCAGACCGCCGGCGGCAAGCGCTTCCTCCGCAGTGACGATTCCCTTGGTTTCACGCGCTGCCTTGACAATCGCCTCGCGGTCAATCGGCTTCACGCTGCTCATATTCAGCACGCGCGCCTGAATGCCCTGCTTCGCCAGAGCATCGGCCGCATCGAGCGCGCGGGACACGACGACGCCGTTCGCGATCAGCGTGACGTCGTTGCCTTCGCGGAGAAGCGCTGCCTTGCCCAGCTCAAACTTGTAGTCGTCGCCGTGCACCTTTCGCACCGGGATACGGCTGATGCGCAGAAACATCGGCCCCTTATGCTCCAGCGAGTAGCGCATCGCCGCCGCCGTCTCGATGGGATCGGCGGGAACAATGATCGTCATGTTCGGCAGGATCCGCAGCCAGGCCATATCTTCAATCGAGTGGTGCGTCGGCCCGAGCTGGCCGTACGCCATTCCTGACGACATCCCACAGATGCGCACATTCGCTTTCGAGTAGGCCAGATCGACCTTCACCTGCTCCATCGCCCGCGCCGTGAGGAAGCACGAAGCGCCGCAGAGATACGGAATCATGCCGCCGTTGGCCAGTCCGTTGCCAACGCCCACCATGTTCTGCTCGGCGATGCCCACATTCACAAAACGCTCGGGGAACTTTGTCTTGAAGTCCTTCATCTTGGCCGAGGAGAGCGAGTCGTTAATCACGACGCTGACGCGCGCATCGCTCGCGGCCATCTCTTCGAGAGCCTTTGCATAGGCATCGCGGCAGTCAAACAACCGTTGCTTCTCTGCTTCCTGCGTGTTTTGAGTCGCCGCGCTCACCATCCCACCTCCACGTCCAGCTCCTGGCTCGCCTCTTGGAGCTGCTCCTGCGTCGGCACGCCATGATGCCAGGCCGGCTTGTTCTCCGCGAAGGAGACACCTTTGCCCTTGATCGTCTTCGCAATCAGGCACGTGGGCTTTCCCTTCGCCAAGGGCAGCGCAGTGAAGGCTTGCAAGAGAGCCAGATGGTCGTGTCCATCTACCTCCTTCACCGCAAATCCGAAGGAAGTCCACCGGTCCGCGAGCGGCTCCATGTTAATCGTGTTTTCAGTGAAATCTCCCTGCTGGATGCGGTTGCGGTCCACGATGACGACGAGGTTGTCGAGCCCGTACTGCTGCGCACACATGGCAGCCTCCCAGTTCGACCCCTCCTGCAATTCACCGTCTCCCACAAGCACAAATACGCGCCAGGATTCCTTTCGCATCCGCGCCGCAAGCGCCATGCCAACCGCAATCGGCAGGCCATGTCCCAGCGGACCCGTGTTGGCCTCGACGCCGGGCAGCTTGTTCCTGTCCGGATGCCCGTTCAGCATCGACAGCGGGTCCATAAATGTCTTCAACTGACTCACAGGAAAGAAGCCCCGCAATGCAAGCGTCGAGTAGAACGCGCCGGAGCAATGCCCTTTCGACATCACAAAGCGATCTCTCTGCGGCCACAGAGGATTGCTTGGGTCCACCTGGAGTACCCGCCCCAGATACAGCGTCGCCAGAATATCGGCAGAAGAAAGATCGCCGCCCGTGTGCCCCAGATTTGCGTGGTTCGTCATCGTCATCGCGCTCAGTCGAATCCAGTTCGCCTTCGCAGATAGCCACGCCGCCCGTTCCTGTGAAGTTCTCAGATTGTTGTAGACATTATCCTGCATGAGATTTTCGGATCCTCGTTCCGCCTTCATGTCCCAGTGTGATAAATCAGTGTCGTCGAGCGAAGTAGTCGCGATCATATTCACTTGGCAGATCCCGGAGCTGGATTGACCGTCAAAATAATTCGTCGATATGAGGTCAGAGCTGGAGATCCACTGTCTGTGACAGCCAAAATGACGTGTGCCGTTCCCGGACCTTTGCACGGGATGGCGAATCCCGGGATCACCCAGCCCTGGCGGCAGGGCGAATTGAGCACGGCGCTGGCTGCGGGGGCATTTGCACTGTGAAGTGTGACGTCGGCCGCGCGCGCACCGTTCAAACCGGCCTCAGAATAAACAAACCACCTGTAAGAAAGCTTCTGTCCTGCGTCTGGGTCACTGGTCCCTGTCGCATTCAGTTGAATCGTTTGTCCAGCAGTCGCTTCAATCCGGATGGGCTCCGTTCCTGCGCTGCCATTCACAACAACTCTCGGATTGTGATTCGCATGCGCAAAATCCTTGATTGTCCAATCCATCCGCGCAGCAAAATCGTTTTGAAAGTCATCGCGCCAGCGCCAGATACTTGCCTGATCGGAAACATGTTGGCGCCCGTCGACGCCGGCCACTGCGTCCTGCGATCCAGCTCGCAAGAACTCATCCCCTCCCTGGGACCAGATCGGGTGGGCTTCCCCATAGGGCTGAAGGTACACGTAGCGACCACCCCATCCTCCCCAGTCAGGACGTCGATATCCATTTAGGCCATTGTCGATCAGATTCAGAAAGCTTGGTGTATCGCCCTCCATGATGAACATGAACTTGGGGTATAGCTTGCCAAGCGGCCCCTTCGATCGAATATTCCTGTCGAGCCATTCGTTGGTGACCTCACTTATATCCGCACCTTCCCCGTTCCGGTAGTAGAGGTCACCACTGATTCCCGTCCAGGTTGCAAGATAGTAGTTTTCGCCGTTGGGATGACTCGGAAACACAATGTAGAAGAGCTCAGGGAAATTGCGGCGAATCCACGGCCCCGCGTCATCCTGATCGGAGATCGAATCGACGCGAAGACGCGAGATGAGAACCCGCATCCTTTCAGGGCTCTCAGAAGCGCGAAGATCAATCAGTGCCTGGGCCAGGGTATTCGTCCCACCCCACACGCAGATCCACAAAGGGCGGGAATCGTCGCGTTCAATAGCACTCTCCAGCAACTTCGCCCCCATCGACGTCTTCCCCGCGCCCGTAGCGGCCATGCCATACGCCGGCTGTCCGGCAGCAACACGCTCATTCAGATACGCCGCCGTAGGCCACCCCTGCGCGTGCAGCAGCAGATTCTTTCGCACTTCGCCATAGGCATCGATCAGGCTATGCATCGTCTCAGGGTGGGTGGCGTTCCTTTGCCATGTCGAGGTAGCCGCCACCATCGCTTCCAAATCAAACTCGTTGGAATAGAGAAGCAGCCGAACGAAGGACATCTGGTCGTCCGGCTCGTTGCCGATATCGCTGATGATTGCCACCCGCGGCTTGCCCATAAACCCATCGACCGGCTGGGCCTCTCCGCCGGGCCTTTGCGCCGAAAGATGCGATGCACCCAAGGCTGACGCCACCATCAGAAAGAGCAGCGTAGGCAGGCCTCCTGCCCATCCCGTTCCAGAAATCCTTAAAATCGTCTTCATCAGCTGCAACTCCAACTCAAATGTTCCTCTAGTCAAAATACATGGACACAACTCCGTTAGAATAACTTTATTTCTATAATGCATAAATATGCTTCTTCCCGAATCCTGCACCGAAGTGGGATCATGTCTGCTGCAATGCCTCCGTATCTCTTGGAGGTATCTGGTGAGAACTCTGTCATGCCTAAACGAATAATGCAGATCATGTTGAAGCAGATTTGTGGTTGGACGCTGGCACTCGTCCCATTGGCAGCGATTGCCGGCCCTGCCAGTCAGCCGAAGAGCGAGTCCTCCAAGCCCCGCGCCGTGATCACGGCCGATCCTGAACTGGACGACAACAACACAATCATCCGTGCAATTCTCTACAGCTCCGACGTCCGGTTTGAGGGCCTGGTGTATGTCAGCAGCCAGTTTCACTGGCGAGGCGATGGGAAGGGCACGACACAGTACATCGCAGACCGCGAGTACTCCCGGCTTGGACTATGCCCGTGCGCAACATGGCGGTTTTCTCCCGATGAGCGCTTTATCGACAACATCGTGGATGCGTACGCCAGGGTCTATCCGAATCTGAAGGTGAATGATCCGGATTACCCAACACCCGCCGTTCTGAAGTCAAAGATCAAGTGGGGAAACGTGGACTTCGATGGCGATTTTTCGAAGGACAGCGATGGCTCGAACCTGATCAAGTCCCTCCTGCTCGACAACGAGCCTGGTCCGCTCTACGTGACCGCACAGGGTGGCGAGAGCACAATTGCTCGTGCGCTGCGGTCCATCTACGGTCAATACGCAAAGACGAAGCAGTGGGCAGCCATTCGCGAGAAGGTTTCGCGGAAGCTCATCATCATTCCTTCGGGCGACCAGGATGGCACAGAAGCCAGCTACATCCGTCCGAACTGGCCGGATGTTCGAATCTACGAATTTTCGGGAATCAACTTCGGATATGGCGCGCAATTGAGGGCCGCGCCTGAAGACCAGAAATACTTCACCCCCGAGTGGACGCAGCAGAACATCTCAAGTCGCGGACCAATCGGCGCACTCTATCGCGTCTGGGGTGACGGCAAGCAGATGGTCAAGGGCGACCCGACGGACTACTTCGGCCTCGCAGGCTACACGAGCGACCAACTCAAGCAGAAGGGGTACATGGTCTGGATGCCGCCGCAGCCGAAGGGATCCTTCCTGGGTGAGGGCGATACACCTACATTCCTCAATCTGATCGCAAATGGCCTGCGTGCATACGAGAATCCGCAGTGGGGAGGATGGGGAGGATGGATGCATCCTGGCGCCAAAATGCCCTCGCTCTTTGGTCCACCTCCGCCTGTTGCACCCATCGACGCCTCGGGCATAGCCCGCGGGTTGGCGCCAGCCGGCAATGGCACAAATACGGCGAGCATTCCGCAAAAGAAACAATCCATCGATTACTCGAGTTTCCATTTCCCTCCGGTGCCGCCGCGAACCGCGGCGATCGCTGCACACTTCTTTGCTGCGGCGGAGAATGACCTGGCAGCGCGGATGCTTTGGTCTGTGACACCGAGATATAGCGATGCGAATCACCCGCCTCAAGTGAGAATCAAGGGACCTCTGGCCCTTTCCGCTGCGCCTGGCGCCACAGTTCAACTGCGGGGAGAAGTTTCCGATCCCGATCACAACGCGGTGAGCGTAACGTGGTGGCAGTATAACGACGCCGGCACATATCCGGGTGACATTACTCTCTCCAATCCATCGACGCTGACAACGGCGTTTCGTGTGCCGGACGACGCAAAGACAGGTCAGACGATCGACGTCATCCTGGAAGGAACCGACAATGGAACGCCTGCCTTGACTCGCTACCAGCGCGTGGTCGTTACGGTGCGTTGACCGAAGTAAGCGCTTCGCAAGGCCTCGATTTCATTCAAACACCTCGCCAGGGGCAAGCGAGGCGCTGATGCGGCATTGACTTTGGTTGCCAGGGTGC
>JAJYAE010000288.1 GCA_021779695.1 Acidobacteriota bacterium
TCGTCGATGACGGGGTTGACCTCGACCATTTCGAAGCTGACCATGCCGCCGTGGTCGGCGATAATCTCCATGGCGAGGTGGGCCTCGCGGTAGGTGGCGCCGCCGCGGACGGGCGTGCCGACGCCAGGCGCATCTTCGGGGTCGATCCAGTCCATGTCGAGCGAGACGTGGTAGCCGGCGGTGTCGCGTGCGGCGGCGCGCAGGGCATCTTCCATGACGGCGCGCATGCCGCGCTCGTCGATGTCGCGCATGGTGTAGACCTCAGTGAGGCCGGCGCGGCGGATGTTCTCGCGCTCGGTGGCGTCGATGTCGCGCACGCCGATGAGGACGGTGTTTTCCGGAGCAATCTTCGGCGCGTAACCGAAGATGTGGGTGAGCGGCTCGGGTCCGAGGCCGAGCAGGGCGGCGAGCGGCATGCCGTGGACGTTGCCGGAGGGCGAGGTCTCTGGCGTGTTGATGTCGGAGTGGGCGTCGATCCACAGAAGCCCGATCTTCTGGTTGCTGCGCCGGTAAAACTCCGATACGCCAGAGATGGAACCGGCTGCGATGGAGTGGTCACCGCCGAGAACGAGCGGCGTAAGGCCTTCTTCGAGCGTCTCGACCACCGCTTCTGCGGTGCGCGTGCAGGTCTCGGCAATTTCCTTCAGATAGCGGGCTTTGCGGTCGCCGTAGCCCTGGGTCTCGGCGATTTCGACGCGGATGTTGCCGCCATCGACAACATGGTGGCCGAGAGCCTCGAGGCGCGCCTCAAGGCCAGCGACCCGCATGGCCGAGGGTCCCATGTCGACGCCGCGGCGGCTGGCGCCCATGTCGAGGGGCACACCGAGGACGCGGATCTTTCGGGTGGGCTGGAGCTGATTGCCACTCATCGAGAACGAAGCCTGCACGACCAATCCAGCACTGCCCTTCGCCATGGGACTGTACCCTCCCCGCCGAATGAGTGTATCCCAGGGCGGGAGAGTCTGGCATGTAAGCGGAGGCGTACGGCTTTGGTAACCAAAAGTCAAAACTTTTGGAGGATTCCAAGAACGGGTATCTGACCTGAAAGATGTAATTGATGAGATGTTGTTAATAGTAAGATAAGCCGAGTTCAACGCTGCGCAAGAACTGCTGTATGTGGCTGATGGGGGTCGGCTTACAGAGCGTTAGCAACATGCTGCAAGGGAAGGACAGGGGCGATGCGCAAGGCAGGGCGGACCGGACTGCAAGGTGCAGAACCGGCGAGACACCCGGCCGCACGGGAGAGGTTTCTCGTGGGGGCGCTGCTCAGCGCGCTCCTGATGGCCCCGGGCGCGGCGCCCGCCCAGGCCGCACCGGACCAGCCCCTGAACACAATTCATGCGATTCAAAGCCTAAGCAATGCAGAGGCGGGCAAGGGCCTTCCAGTTTCCTTTGAGGGAACTGTGACCTATTTCCGTGGCTATGAGCAGATGTTGTACGTCCAGAACGGGGACCAGGCGGTATTTGTCCAGTCGCCGGCGGGGACTCAGTTGGAGCCCGGCGATGTGGTGCAGGTGAATGGCAAGACCCTGGCTGGATTTCGACCGAGTGTGGCCGCCGAGAGCGTCACGGTGGTGGGTCACGCCCCGCTGCCTTCGCCGGTGGAGGCGTCGTTTGACGAGCTGATTCGAGCGGATCTGGATGCGCGGCTGGTTGAGGTCTTTGGTGTGGTGCGCGATGCCGAAACGATCGAGAACTCGGGCGTGCGGAGTACGCTGCTGGACCTGCATGTGGAAGGCGGGGAGATCGGCGTCACGGTGGACGTGGATAATCCTGATTTGCTGGGCAACCTGCTGGATGCACAGGTTGCGATCACGGGCGCGGTTTCAGGACGGTTTGATGGGAAGATGCAACAGACGGGGATCCTGTTGCATGCGGCATCGATGGCCAATGTGCAGGTGTTGCGGTACGCGGGCTCAAACCCGTGGAATCTGCCAGTGACGCCGATGGACCGGATTCTGACCTCTTACCACGTTAGCAATCTGAGCCAGCGGATTCGAGTGCATGGAACGATCACCTACTACGAGCCGGGGTCCATGGTGGTTCTGCAGGATGGACTGAAAAGCCTGTGGGTCATGACGTCGACAATGGCTGCCTTGCAGGTGGGAGACGCGGCTGATGCCACCGGATTCCCGGATGTGCACGACGGATTTCTTGCACTGACCGGCGCACAGGTGCGCGACCTGGGTGAGAAGGAACCGATTGCGCCCAAGGCGAGCACCTGGGATGCCTTGTCGAGCAGCCGGAATATTTTTGATCTGGTGTCGATTGAGGGCGAGGTTTTGGCGCAGGTGCGGGGAGCGAGCCAGGATGAGTACATTCTGAAGGCGGACGGCAACCTGTTTTCGGCCATTTACCGGCATCCTCCCGGAGGGACGGGAGCCCTGTTTTCGTTGGCGCCGATGCGGCGGCTGCAGCCGGGGTCGCAAGTGCGCGTAACGGGTGTTTGCTTCATGTCGAACTCGACTTCCCTGGGCGAACGCGCACCATTCAATCTTTTGCTGCGCTCGTCGAATGATCTGACGGTGGTGTCGGGCCCGCCGTGGTCGACGGCGCATAATCTCTTTCGGCTGGTGGAACTGCTGGCTGCGATTGTGCTGATTGTGACGATGTGGGGATGGACCCTGCGCCGCAAAGTGCGCCAGCAGACCGCTGCAATCCGTGGGCGCATTGAAGCAGAGGCAACCCAGGAGCGGCGTCTTGTGCAGCTGGAACAATGGCGCAGCCGGATTCTGGAAGATATCAATAGCTCGCGTCCCCTGGGTGAGATTCTGGAACACATCATGGAGATGGTTTCGTTCATGCTGCGGGGCGCATCCTGCTGGTGCGAACTGGCCGATGGAACGCGGTATGGCAAGACGCCGATTCATCGCAGCGGCATGCGCGTCATCGGCAAGGAGATTTCCGCGCCGACCGGCGGAGTGCAGGGCATTCTGCACGCTGCCCTGAAGAGCCAGCCGGCCAATGCGCAGGACGAATCCGCGGCGCTGGCGCAAGGCGTGCGCCTCGCATCGCTGGCCATGGAGACGCGCAAGCTCTATTCCGACCTGGTGTATCGCTCCGAGTTCGATTTGCTGACGGACGTGTATAACCGCTTCTCGCTGGAGAAGTATCTGGAAGAACAGATTGAGAAGGCGCGTGAGCGGTCGTCGGTGTTAGGCCTGATCTATCTGGACCTGGACGAGTTCAAGCAGGTGAACGACATGTACGGCCATCATGTGGGCGACCTGTATCTGCAGGAGGTCGCGGCGCGGATGCGGCGGCAATTGCGGACCGGCGACATGCTGGCGCGACTGGGTGGCGACGAGTTCGCAGCGCTGGTGCCCGTGGTGCGCAGCCAGGCAGACGTGGAAGAGATCTGCCAGCGGCTGGAGCACTGCTTTGACGCGCCGTTTGAGGTGGACGCCTACCTGCTGCGGGGCTCAGCGAGCATGGGCATTGCCCTGTATCCGATCGACGGGACGACGCCGGAGATGCTGCTGAAGGCTGCGGATACAGCGATGTACATTGCGAAGGAGAACAAGCGTCACACTGGAATCATGCCTTCTCAGAATGCGACGCCAGGGCTGCCCTTCCGGGATTAGCGTGGGCGCGTGAACCCCTGACAAGATGGGAAAGAGCAAAAGGCCCGGCGGGTTGCCGGGCCTTTTGTGTTGAAGGTGGTCAGCGGAGTTACTCGGCGGCCATCTCTTCGGCTTCGCCTTCCTGGCGCATCATCTCCAGCTCGCGCTCGGCCGCTTCGATTTCGGCGGTGACTTCCTGCTGGACGCGGGCGGCCGCTTCTTCGAGCTCCGGGCTGAGCTGGACGTTGCGGTAGTACTCAAGGCCCGTGCCGGCGGGGATGAGACGGCCGACGATGACGTTCTCCTTGAGGCCGCGGAGGTTGTCCACCGCACCGTTGATGCTGGCCTCGGTGAGCACACGCGTGGTCTCCTGGAAGCTGGCCGCGGAGATGAAGCTATCCGTGGACAGCGACGCCTTGGTGATGCCGAGCAGGAGCGGACGACCCGTTGCCGGACGGCCACCCTGCGCGAGGATGCGCTCGTTTTCTTCGCGGAAGCGGAAGCGATCGACCTGCTGTTCGAGCAGGAAGTTGGTATCGCCCACCTCGTCGATCCGGACCCAGCGCAGCATCTGGCGGACAATCACTTCGATGTGTTTGTCGCTGATGGCCACGCCCTGCAGGCGGTAAACTTCCTGGATTTCGTTCACCAGGTAGGCCTGGAGTTCCTTTTCACCCAGCACGTCGAGAATGTCGTGCGGGTTGAGAGGACCATCCATGAGCGGATCGCCGGCGCGGAGGCGTTCACCTTCCTGCACGTTGACGTGGATGCCGCGCGGCACGGAGTATTCCTTCTCGTCGCCGTTATCTGCCGTGACGTAGATCTTGCGTTGTCCTTTGGTGACTTCGCCAAAGCGGACCACGCCGTCGATCTCGCTGATGATGGCTGTTTCACGCGGCTTGCGGGCCTCGAAGAGCTCGACCACGCGCGGCAGACCGCCGGTGATGTCCTTGGTACGCGTCGATTCCTTGGGAATCTTGGCGAGCACATCGCCGGGACCAACCTCGCTGCCCTCCTGAATCATGAGGTGAGCGCCGCGGGGCAGCAGGTAGCGCTTGTGCGTCTTGGCATTTTTGATGACGAAGGCAGGCTGGCGCTTTTCATCGGGCGAGTCGGCGACGACCCAGCGCGACAGGCCGGTGACTTCATCGACTTCCTCGTTGAGGGTGATGCCTTCCTGCAGATCCTTGAACTGCACCGTGCCGCCAATCTCCGTGAGGATGGCGTAGGTGTAGGGATCCCATTCAGCAAGGAGTTCGCCGAGCTTGACCGCCTGGCCATCCTTGACGCGAAGACGAGCACCGTAGACGACCTGGTAGCGCTCCTTCTCACGGCCGCGGTCATCGACGACCGCGATGGAGCCGGAGCGGTTCATGGCGACCAGCGTGCCGTCCTTGCTTTCGACTGTGTTGAGGTTGATGAAGCGAACGAAGCCGTTGTTCTTGGCGTCGAGGCGCGACTTGTCGGCCACGCGGCTGGCCGTGCCGCCCACGTGGAAGGTACGCATGGTGAGCTGCGTGCCGGGCTCGCCGATGGACTGCGCCGCGATGACGCCGCAGGTTTCGCCGAGTTCGACCATGCGGCCGGAGCCGAGGTTGCGGCCGTAACAGAGGGCGCAGACGCCGCGGCGCGATTCGCAGGTGAGCACGGAGCGGATCTTGACCTTTTCCACGCCGGCACCCTGGATGGCCGAAGCGGTTTCCTCATCGATGGGCTGGTTCACATCGACCACGACGTTACCGTCGTAGTCCTTGATGCGCTCGAGCGAGACGCGGCCGATGATGCGGTCGCGCATGGGCTCGATGATTTCGCCGGACTCAACGATGGAGCCGACGTAGATACCCTCGGAGGTGCCGCAGTCGTACTCGGTGACGATGACGTCCTGCGCCACGTCGACAAGACGGCGGGTGAGGTAGCCGGAGTCGGCGGTCTTGAGCGCGGTGTCAGCCAGGCCCTTACGTGCGCCGTGGGTCGAGATGAAGTACTCGAGCACGGTGAGGCCTTCACGGAAGTTTGCCGTGATGGGCGTCTCAATGACTTCGCCGGAGGGCTTGGCCATGAGGCCGCGCATGCCAGAGAGCTGGCGGATCTGCTGCTTCGAACCGCGGGCGCCGGAGTCGGCCATGATGTAGATCGGGTTCATGGCTCCTTCTTCGTCCGCCTTCTTCA
>JAJYAE010000289.1 GCA_021779695.1 Acidobacteriota bacterium
CTTCACGGTGAAGAATACCGGCAAGCGCGCCGGCATCGAGACGGCTCAGGTCTACGCGTCGTTACCGGACGCAGCCGGCGAACCGCCCAAACGCCTCGTCGGTTGGACTAAGGTCGAGCTCGCACCCGGCGAATCGAAGCAGGTCTCCATTCCCGTCAGTCGCGACCGGTTGACCGTCTTCGATGAAGCATCGGATTCCTGGAAACTCACGCCCGGTGAATACACGCTCCGCGTCGGCGGATCCTCGCGCGATCTTCCCTTGCAGAAGACAATCACCTACTGAGACTGGACCCAGTCTCCGACCGCTTGATCTTGTGCCATTCCTGCGTGCCCCCGGTTCCGATTTTGGGACCGGGGAAGCCGGGCTCTGCGCTCCCATCCATGCGCTACCCCTTGCCCTTTGCAAACAGCGCATCCAGCTTCTTCTCGTAGGCCTCGTAGTCCAGGTAGCGATACAACTCCGCCCGCGTCTGCATCAGCGGCAGCACGCCCTTCTGCGTTCCTTCCGTGCGGATTGCCTGATACACCTTCAGCGCCGCGGCATTCATCGCGCGGTACGCGCCGCAGCAATACAAGATCATGTCCACGCCCGCCGCCGCCAGCTCCTCGCGCGTCCACAGCGGCGTCTTGCCAAACTCCGTGATATTCGCCAGCACCGGCACGCCCGCCGCCTTGCGAAACGCCGCATACTGCTCCAGTTCCGTCACCGCCTCAGCAAAGATCATGTCCGCGCCCGCCGCCACATACGCCTGCGCGCGCTCTACCGCAGCCTTCAGCCCTTCGCTCGCCAGCGCATCCGTCCGCGCCATGATCACAAACGTCTCATCCGTGCGCGCATCCACAGCCGCCTTCACCCGGTCTACCATCTCCTCCGGCGGCACCAGCTCCTTGCCCGGCCGGTGACCGCAGCGTTTGGAGCTCACCTGGTCTTCCATGTGCACCGCCGCCGCGCCCGCCTTCGTCATCTGCCGAATCGTCCGCGCAATATTGAACGCCCCGCCCCACCCCGTGTCGATATCCACCAGCAGCGGCAGGCTCGTCGCGTCCGTAATCCGCCGCACGTCCGTCAGCACATCTTCCATCGTGCTGATGCCCAGGTCCGGCAGCCCCAGCGAATTCGCCGCCACGCCGCCGCCCGACAGATACAGCGCCTTGAAGCCCACCGCCTCCGCCATCCGCGCCGTATACGCATTGATCGCGCCCGCAATCTGCAGCGGCCGCTCCGCTTCCACCGCCGCGCGGAACCCCGCTCCCGGCCTCATGTCCTCGCTCACGTTTGTCATGCCGCGTCCCTGCCTCGCTTGTCCAGCTTCCGCCGCATCATATCAGGATTCCGCTCCCGGCTTTGCCCTCCGCGCCGCGCGGTGCGACAATCATCGCGTCGCAGCTTTTCATCGTAGACGCGGGCCCTGCCCGCCAGCACTCAAAGGAGATCTCATCATGAAGCGTCTTTTCGTTGCGGCCGCCGCACTCATCGCAACCGTCTCGCTCTCCGCCCAGCCCAAGCAGCCCGCCAGCCCGCCAGCCACCGCCTCGGCAACCATCACGGGCCACGCCATCACCATCAAGTACAGTTCGCCGCGCGTCAGCGGCCGCGAAGGCAAAATCTTCGGCAAAGACGGCCTCATCAGCCACGATTCCCATTACCCCGTCTGGCGCGCCGGAGCCAACGCCGCCACCACCCTCACCACGGACGCAGACCTCAAAATAGGTGACCTCAACGTACCCGCGGGCACCTACACCCTTTTCGTCGATATCTCCGACCCCGATCAGTGGGAGCTCATCGTCAACAAAAAGACCGGCGAGTGGGGCCTTGGTTATGACGCCTCGCAGGACCTCGGCCGCGTCAAGATGAAGATGACCCACCCCACCTCCATGGTCGAGAACCTCACCTGGACCCTCTCCGCCCTCAGCGGCCCCACCGGCCAGATGACCCTCGCGTGGGAAAACCACTCCGCCGCCGTCCTCTTCGCCGTCCACTAAATATCGGACCGAGAAAAAATCACGGGTGACCCATCCACGGCGTCCGCGCAGCCGACGCCATGGGTGGGAGACCACGAACCCAGCCCCGCCTCGAAGACCTGAAAGCCTCCGGCTGAAGGCTGAGAGCACTTTCAGCCGGAGGCACCGCCAACTGGATTCCTTCCACCTTGAGATCAGGGCCTCCCGACTGATGATGCTGCCAGCGATGCTGACTTCTTCCTGTTGGAAAGTGCTAGAATTGACAGCACTTCCACAGTAAGAAAGGAAAGAGCTCCTATGAAGAAAGCCTTTCTATACCTATTGATCCTGTCGGCCCCACTCGCAGCGCTAGCCGGAAAGAAGAAGCTGCCTCCGCCCGCTCCGCTTCCCGGCCAGGTTACGCAGGCAAAATCCGTATTTCTCGTCAACGGCGGAGGAAGCGAACTTGCATTCGATGCTTTCTACCAAGCATTCAAGGCATGGGGCAAATATGAACTTGTAGGCTCGCCCGACAAAGCGGACCTTGTGATTTCACTCCAATACTGGGTAGAGAAGAATGGCACGACGGCCGTGCCAGTAACCAATTCATATACCAATCAGACCGTCTACTACAGCCATGAGAACGTTGATCCTCAATTGAAAATGACAATCCTCGACGCCCGGACCAAGGAAGAGCTCTGGTCGACGATAGACCACCGCAGACTGGCACGGTTGGCTTCAAATAGGGATAAGGAAACCGTAAATTCCGCAGCCCGCCTCGTTGAAGAACTCAAGGCTCGCTCTCAGTAGGCTCTGCCACGGTACCCTACCCATGAAGTCAACCAGACGACATGGGTGGGAAACCACGAACCCCGCCCCGCCGCGAAGAGCTGAAAGCTGACGGCTGAGAGCTGACAGCTCGCCGTCCGCTGCCCTGCCCGCTCCACCCCAGACCCGCACTGCCGCTACAATAGAGGCAAGCACCATCCCCTCTCCGGAGGCATCACAGACCTTGCCTTTATACGAGTACCGCTGCACCCAGTGCGGCCATCGCTTCGAGAAAATCCAGAGCTTCAACGCCGAGCCGGAAACCGTCTGTCCCAAATGCAGCGGCTCACTTGAGCGTCCCCTCACCGCGCCAGCCTTCCAGTTCAAAGGCGCCGGCTGGTACGTCAACGACTACGCGCCCAAAGCCGCTTCCGGCAGCGCCAGCAGCACCACTGAATCCGCCGCACCCGCCGCTGACGCCAAGCCCGCCGCCACTGAGGCCCCTGCAGCTAAGCCCGCCGAGCCGTCCAAGCCCGCATCCTCCACATCCTCCACCTAGCGCGCAGCTCCCGCGCCCATCCCGCATGTCCCTCCTCGATCCCATTCCGTCGCCCGTCCCCCACGCGGACCTCGCGGCCCTCGAATGGGATCCGCTTCTCGCCCTCGTCGCCAGCTTTGCCGCCTCGCCCGTCGGCCACAGCGCCGTCCTCGCCCTGCGACCCTCCACCGACGAGGCCTGGATTACCCGCCAGCATCAGCTCACCGGCGAGCTCCGCGCCCTGCTCTACGAGCAGATCTCCATCCCTCTCGGCGGCCTCTTCGATCCCACACAACTCGCCGCCAAGGCCCACATCCCCGGCGCCGCCCTTGAAGCCGCCGAGCTGCAATCCGTCGCCCGCCTCGCGCATGACGTTGCAGCCTGGCAGGCTCTGCTCCAGTCGCCGCCCGCGCGCCTCGCCGGCAAGCTGCCCGGCCTCACCGAACTCTCCGCGCCGCTCGCCGGCACCTCGCTCAAACCGCTTGCCGAATCCATCGAGCGCAAGATCCTCCCCGACGGCACCCTCGCAGACGACGCCTCGCCCGAGCTCGCCCGCATCCGCCGCGAGCAGGAGCGCCAGCAGCGCGTCATCGCCGAATCCCTCCGCGCCGCCCTCCGCAAGCTCTCCACCGACGGCGCCACGCAGGACGAACTCATCACCATCCGCGGCGACCGCTTCGTCATTCCCGTCCGCTCGGAACTCAAACGCCGCGTGTCAGGTGTTGTACACGGAGCCAGCTCTTCTGGACAAACGGTCTACGTCGAGCCCCTCGAAACCATCGAGCAGAACAACGAGCTCGTCCGCCTGCTCGAAGAGGAGCAGGCCGAGATTCATCGCATCTTCGTCGCGCTCACCCGCCAGGTCGCCGCCGTCGCCTTCCCGCTCACCCAGGGCGCGCGCATCCTCGCCCTCGTTGACTCGCTCCTCGCCCGCGCCCGCTTCGCCCGCAGCTACGACTGCGTCGCGCCCCGCATCACCGCCGACGAGCTCACCCTCAAAGCCGCGCGTCATCCGCTCCTCGAGAAACACCTCCGCACCACCGGCGGTCATGTTGTCCCGCTCACGCTCGAGCTCACCGCCGCCACGCGCCAGCTCATGATCAGCGGCCCCAACACGGGCGGCAAAACCGTCACCCTCAAAACCACCGCGCTGCTCGCCATGATGGCCCAGGCCGGGATCCCCGTCCCCGCGCAGGCAGCCAGCTTCCCTGCCTTCACCGCCTTCCTCGCCGACATCGGCGACGCCCAATCCATCGAGGCCGAGCTCTCCACCTTCTCCGCACACATCGTCAACCTCAACCGCCTCGCGCAGCTCGCCGGCACGCGCTCCCTCGTCGTCCTCGACGAGCTCGGCTCCGCCACCGACCCCGAAGAAGGCTCCGCGCTCGCCGTCGCCGTCGCCGGCTTCTTCCTCGAGGCCGGAGCCTGGGCCCTCATCTCCACCCACCACACCGCACTCAAGGTCTACGCTGCCAACACCCCCGGTGTCCTCAATGCCGCTGCCGGCGTCGATGAACTCACCCTCGCGCCCAACTACCAGCTCCGCCTCGGCGTCCCCGGCGCCTCCGCCGGCATTCAAACAGCCGCGCGCCTTGGCCTCAACCCCACGATCATCGACGCCGCCCGCCAGCGCCTCACCTCGCAACAGATCGATATCGCCCGCTTCCTCGACAAGCTCCACAACGATCTAGCCGCCCTCGAACTCGAAAAGAAGAAATCCCGCGAAGAGCAATACGCGCTGAATCAGGAACGCAAGAAACTCGAGCGCGAAGGCGACGTCGAACTCCGCAACCGCATCCGCGATCTCGAAGCCAAGCTCGCCTCGCTCCTCAAAGACTTTGAGTTCCAGATGCGTGAGAACGTCCGCGCCATTGAGGACCGCGCCGCCCAGCAGAAGCTCAGCAAAGAAGCCGAGCGCCGCATCACGCGCCTGCGCCGCGAGTTTCAGGAAAGCTTCAATCAGACCGTCGTCGCCCACCGCACCGGCGCCGACCAGGGCGACCAGCACGCCCAGCCGCACCTCCTGCGCCACATCGCCCCCGGCGACCGCGTCTTGCTCAAGTCCATGAACAAGATCGCCGTCGTGCAGCGCGAAGTCGAAAGAGACGTCTTCGAAGTCGCCCTCGGCCCCATCAAGATGCGCGTCCGCCGCGACGAGTGCTCCGCACCCTCACCTTCTGCTCCAGTGTCTGGACGCGAGAAGGCCGACCCCCTCGCCGCCGCCCGCAAACAGAAGGGCGTCCACATCTCCGTCACCAGCGCCAACACCGACGAGATGCGCACGGAGATCAACCTCATCGGCCGCACCGTCGACGAGGCCACGGACGAACTGGAGAAGTATCTCGACCGAGCCTTCCTCGCCGGCCTGCCCCGCGTGCGCATCATCCACGGCCACGGTGCTGGCATCCTCCGCCGCGGCGTCCGCGATTTCCTCAAGTCCCATCCCCACGTCGCAGGCATCGAAGAAGCCCCGCAAAGCGAA
>JAJYAE010000290.1 GCA_021779695.1 Acidobacteriota bacterium
ACGGCCGAGTGGGGCGTGGAGCAGAAGGGCGGCTGTTGCTGGTGGACTCCGGTCTTGATGCTGTCGGAGGCGTGAGCAGGAGTCGCAATCGCAGCGGCAACTCCGGCAGTGGCAGAAAGCTTCAATGCTTCGCGTCGACTCAGAAGAACGCGACTCTCGGTGTTCGATTTCGACATTGCGATTTCCTTTGCGGTTTCGAAAGCAGCTTCGATTGGTCTCACTCGAGTCGGGGAGGGTACAGCGTGTTTCCCGCCTGGACTCGAAGTCCTGCCTGGGGACCCCCAATACTAACGAACATCCGCCACAATCGACAAGGGAATAAATCGCTTTATTTATAGATAATTGAACCGCTGGGCGGCCGCCGGGCGTGGCGTGGAAGGCGCTGGAGGCATGCCGCAAGGGTGCGGCCGGCTTCGCCGACCACCTGATAGCGGAGATTGCCTTCACGTCCGGCGCGGACGAGGTAACTACGTTCGATAAAGCATTGGGGCGCGTGTCGGGTGTGCGGGGGATCAGGTAGGCTGTTCGCGGGATCGCGGGGTGAGCGTGGAGGTTTCCCCCTGGTTCATGCTGATGTGGAACTCGCAAAACTCATGGGTGCGCCACCCGCCTTTTTCAATCTTCAGTAGTCAGAGGATGTCGGCACAAGCCCCAGCGGCACGATGGTTACTTCAATATCTTACGTAACCCGCAATGGTGACTAGATTTACCGCATATTCTGTTGACACCTCCTTGAAGCGGCGCTACGTTTGCGGTGCATCCAATTTCATCTCTCCGGTTTCCCCGTTACCGGAAAGTTCCAGATTCTCTTTCGCCCGGAGATGAGTGAATGCAGCTTTCCAAGGTTGCCGGGATTTAATCGCGTTGTTTCTCCGCAATTCTCCGACGACTCGCTCTGTCTGACTCTGATCGTCTCGGCTGCGGTAGAAACGGTTCCCATCGACGTAGCAGCCTCGGTCAGATTCGGGCCACGATGAGAGGATTCGGATCTGCCCGGTGCATTGAGAAAAGAAAGGTCAGAAGACACATGAAACCCGATTCCATTTTCAACTGCAAAACAGTTCTCAAACGGATGGCATCTCCTCTTCTCGTTGGAGTAGCGGCAATTGCTTTCCAAGGCGTCGCGCACGCACACAGCCTGAGCGTAACCTCGGCAACCCCGGGTTGCAATGGCTCGCAAATTGTCATCAACTTCACGATAACGTCCTGGGATATAAACGGCGAGAATACTGGCTACGCTTCCACCGCCGGCGACAACCCAAACATCGAGGTCTTCTTTAATGGAGTCCTGGCTGCTTCGGGAGCCTTCAACGCGGCAGACGGGGACGTCTTCTCGGGGTCGGCCAATGCACCGTCCGGGACCAACACAGTCCAAGTGACGGCGGAAGCGGTGGCGCCTTGGGGCGATGGCTACGCAGGCTACCCAACGACTCCACTCAGCAACTCCTTCCCTGTTGATCTCTCCACCACCAGTTGTGGAACAACACCACCACCCGGAACCGGCCGCTTCACCGGCGGTGGAAAAGTAGTGGTTTCGAATGCGATTGTTCCCGCCTCCGGTTCCGTTACCGTGACCAAGGGCTTCGAGGTCGACTGCGACATGAATCCCGCGCATGAGAATCTGGAACTCAATTGGAACGGAAGCGATCACTTCCACATGGATATGATCACATCCGCTCGTTGCATTCTCACCGGTAATCCTCCGAATCCGCCCACGGCGCCGGTTAACCAGATTACCGCCACCGGCACCGGCTCCTATGACGGCGCGGAAGGCTATACCGTTGTGTTCACCTTGTGGGATCAAGGCGAGCCGGGGACCAATGACGAAGCGGGATTTGTCGTCTGTCTAACTGACCCCGCTAATCCTAACAGTTGTTCAACGTCGACCAGTATCGTCCTGAGCGTTCCGCTTCAACTGGTCTCAACTGGAAACATCCAGGCGCACGTCGATCAGCAGTAGCACGTGAAGCACCGGAGGGCGGCCAGGCAAAGCAGCCGGGCCGCCCTTTCCTCCTCAAGACGACCACTCCGAGACTGTGCCGAATTCCGGTTGCTGGCGGGTGGCGCAGGTCTCGCCCTTGAGACCTGGAAGGGCGACGCTGATTGCCAGACCCTTCACGCAGCATTCTTGTTGCGATGACGCGCGGGTTGGTCCGGTATCAAGAGAGCGGTGACTTCCACTTTCTCACCTTCAGTTGGTTTCACCGGCGTGCATATATCAGCGGGGCCTGTCGGCTACACTGGGCGCTGTGACGGCGCACGCTTGGGCAGTGGGGATTGAGGCGGTGACTACGGCGCTGGCCGTGGCGGGGATGGGGTATTTTCTGGCGGCGCTCGTGGCGGCGCGGGTGTTTCTGCGGGCGCGTCGGCGGGCGTTGCCTGTGTTTGCGCCGGGCGTGAGCATCCTGAAGTCGCTGAAGGGAACCGACGAGGGGATGCTGGAGGCGTTCCGGAGCCACTGCCGGCAGGAGTATGCGGGCGAGTGGGAGCTGCTGTTTGGCGTGTCGTCGTTGGATGACCCGGCGGTAGAGACGGTGCGGGCGCTGGAGACGGAGTTTCCGGAGAAGGCGATTCGGCTGCTGGTGTGCCCGGAGCGGCTGGGCACGAATGGCAAGGTGAGCACGCTGGCGCAGATGCAGGGCACGGCGCGGTATGACTACCTGCTGGTGAATGACTCGGACATTACGGTGGGGCCGCGGTATCTGGAGCGGGTGATGGCGCACTTTGCGCCGCAGCCGGAGGGCACGGCGCAGGTGGGCCTGGTGACGGCGCTGTATCGTGGGCGGGCGCATGGGACGCTGGCCTCGCGGCTGGAGGCGCTGGGGATTGCGACGGACTTTCAGGCGGGTGTGCTGCTCTCGCGGATGATTGAGGGCGGGCTGCGGTACGGGCTGGGCTCGACGCTGGCGGTGCGGCGCGAGGCGCTGGAGCGGATGGGTGGCTTTGCGGCGCTGAAGGATCATCTGGCCGATGACTACGAGCTGGGCGCGCGCGTGGCGCAGGCGGGCTACCGCGTGGCGCTGGCGGGCGAGCCGGTGGAGACGAGCGTGCCGGGGTATGGGTTGCGCGGCTTCTTTGACCACCAACTGCGCTGGCTGCGGACGGTGCGCGATGCGCGGCCGGCGGGGTATGCGGGGCTGGTGTTCACGCACGGGCTGATGTGGGCGGCGCTGAATGTGGTGGCCAGCGGCGTGAGCCTGTGGAGTGTGTGGCTGCTGGCGCTGAGTTTTTTTCTTCGTCTCGGACTGGCGATGACGGTGGGCGCGGTGGTGCTGGGCGACCGGCAGGTGTTGCCGTGGCTGTGGCTGGTGCCGCTGCGCGATGCGGTGGCGATGGGGCTGTGGGTGGCGGGGTTTGCAGGGAATACGATTGTGTGGCGCGGGGAGCGGTTTGAGGTGAAGGACGGGCGGCTGCATAAGGCGTGATGGGCGCGGCGGATTTGCCGATGCGCCGGTATCGCGGCGTTGGAGCGCTCTGGTAGATTCGGTGGGCACGGTGATGGGCCGTGCGTGGAGGCGAGGAATGATCTTTCCCAGGCATGTATGGAGTGGAGTGGTGGGCTGCTGCCTGCTGGCGGCGAGTGCCGTGAGCGGTGCGCAGATGCACGCGGCAAAGCCCGCAGTGGGTACGCAGGTGGCTCCGGCGCAGGTGTTTGGCCAAGTTCTGAGCGGGTGGGAGCGGGAGTTTGTCTCCCTGGCGGAGGCGATGCCGGAGGACAAGTACAACTATGCTCCGACGCAGGGCGAGTTCAAAGGCGTACGCACCTTCGCCGAGCAGGTGAAGCATGTGGCGGAGGCCAATGATCACTATTTCGCGGACCCTGCGAAGCCCGCGGCAGACAACGGCGCGGCGATTGAGAAGCTGAAGACGAAGGCGGAGATTGTGGCGGCGCTGAAGGACTCGTTTGCCGAGGCGCATGCGTATGTGAACGCAATCACCCCGGAGAATGCCTTTGTGATGACGGCGCACGGGACGCGCGCAGGCACGACGGCGTTTGCGATTGCGCACATGATGGACCACTACGGGCAGATGGTGGAGTATCTGCGAATGAATGGCATGGTGCCGCCGGCAAGCCGCGGCAGCATGTAACCGGATGGAAGCGAACCGCCGCGCTGGACACCGACGCGGCGTGCGCGCGAGTGCTAAGGTATTTGCCACATGCCGCTGGTGACGACAACTGAGACAGGCGTTCCGATTCAAGGGCCGAGCGCGACGCTGATTTACGACGACTGGTATCCGGCGCTGCGCACGGAGAAGCTGCGCGGGGGCAAGTTGGCGACGGCGATGCTTCTTGGCATCCCACTGGTGATTGGAAGGAAAAGCAGCGGGAAGCTGTTTGCGATGCGCGACAGTTGTCCGCACCGGGGGATTCCGCTGAGCGTGGGGTGGTTTGACGGGGAACGGGTGACGTGCCGGTATCACGGGTGGGAGTTTGAGCCGTGCAGCGGGCAGTGCGCGGTGATTCCTTCCCTGAGCAGCCACGACCATCTGGATGCGACAAAGATTTATGCGACGGCGTTCCCCTGCGAGGAGCGCGACGGGCATGCGTGGGTGTATGTGCCGAGCGCAGGCAGCGGGCGCGTGGCGGAGGGTGCGGTTCCGCGGGCGGTGCCGGAGCTGAAGAAGTTTGGGCCGCGGTATCGCACGGCGTTTCTGACGGCGGACCTGCCGTGCAATGTGGATCACGGAATCATTGGCCTGATGGACCCGGCGCATGGTCCGTTTGTGCATCAGGCGTGGTGGTGGCGGAGCCGCGCGAGCATTCGCGAGAAGACGAAGCGATTTGAGCCGATTCCCGAGGGGTTCAGGATGAGCGCGCATGCGCCGAGCGGGAACTCCGCGCCGTACAAGCTGCTGGGCGTGTATGGGCAGCCGGTGGAGACGACGATTGACTTTGTGCTGCCGAACCGGCGGACGGAGATGATTCGCTGCGGGGAGAAGTGGTTCAGCAGCCTGACGACGGTGACGCCGGTGACGGCCTCGACGTGCCGCATTGATGTGGTGGCGGCGTGGAATGTGTTCTACCACGTGCCGTTTGTGACGCCGGTGGCGAAGTTTTTTGGCGCGAAGTTTGTGCGGCAGGACCAGGTGACGATGATCCAGCAGGCGGAGGGGCTTAAGCACAACCCGAGCCTGATGCTGATTGACGATGCGGACATGCCGGCGAAGTGGTACTTCGCGCTGAAGCAGGCGCGGCTGGAGGCGGATTCCCAGGTCCCAAAGTCGAAACCTGGGGCACCCAGGCATCCGTTGGATGGGCCGGTGGAGCTGCACTGGCGGAGCTGAGTTTCTTATGCGACGGCCGGGGCTACGCGCGCGACAGTGAGCACGGTGATGTCGTCTTCCTGTCCCCAGCGCTGGGCGGCCCTGGCGATTTCTTCGGCGGATTGAGTGCTGATCTGACCAGCGCGGTCGAAGCCGTAGAGTTCGCGCCTGCCGTTGGCGGCCTCGACGACTCCGTCGGAAATGAACGTGAGACGGTCACCGGGAGCGAGCTTGAAGTGGGTTTCCTCATAGCTTGTGTTGGCGGTGATGCCGAGCGGCAGGCCGTTGAAGAGCGCAAGCTCTTTGCCATTCCGATACGGAGACAGGTGGCCGGCGTTGGCGATGGTGAGTGCGCCGTCGGCTGCGATGAATGCGACGGCGCAAGTGACGAAGCCGCTGACCTGCCCATGCAGGACGCGGTTCAGGCTCCTCAAAACTTCGGCAGGCCGCCGTTCTCGTTCATT
>JAJYAE010000291.1 GCA_021779695.1 Acidobacteriota bacterium
GCCGCTGACGGCGGAGGAGGTGGCCGAGGCGTATGTGCGGCACACGGGCGCGGTGATTGTGCGGCGGTTTCGCGCGGAGGGCCTGGACCCGGCGGCGGTGCCGGGGGTGCTGGTGGCGGGGCATGCGCCGTTTGCGTGGGGCAAGAACGCGATGGCGGCGGTGGAGCATGCGGACGTGCTGGAGTATGTGGCGCGGCTGGCGTGGAGGACGGTGCTGTTGAATCCGGCGGTGAGCGGGATTCCGGCGTATGTGGGCGAACACCACTACCAGCGGAAACATGGGCCGAAGGCGACCTACGGGCAGGGACCGGCGAGGTAGGAGTGGGTTGCAGGGGGCCAAGGATTCCTGACTTCGACTGCGCTCAAAGAAGGGAACGGACGGAACGAAAACGGCGTAGAATAAGGGGTTGGAGGAAGAGCGGGAGGACTGCGCGCCGGATACGGAATTTCATAGGCGATATTCTTTCCTGTAAGGCATGTACAACTTTCTGCATCCGAGGGCGAGCGGAGTGTGCAAAAGGAGCCCGGCGGAGGCGAAGTCGAGATCTGAATCCATGTGGAATCAGTGATTTGGCTTTCGGACTTGCAGAAAATGAGCTGATTGCAGCGCGTGGCACACCGCGTGCTTGCCAGTCCCTTAGCGTAGGTCAATCCGGATGGAAACCAGCCTCATGAATCGCGTGCAAGCGACGCTACTGGCCGTGGTGACGGCCGGGCTGGTGGTGCTTGCGGTGATGAATATCCGGCAGGAGAGCCGGTTCCAGCAGCCGTATGACGGGGTGTGGTGGATTGAGGGGCATGGCGGCCTGATTGCGGAGAAGGTGCTTCCGAACAGTCCAGGGGAGCGGGCCGGGATTCAGGCGAATGACCTGCTGACGGCGGTCAACGACGACCCGACGGAGCATTTGTCGGACCTGGACCGGGAGCTGTACCGGACGGAGGTCTACGGCAAAGCCAATTACACGATCACGCGCGACAATATTCCGCTGGACACGCCGGTGGTGGTGATTCCGGAGCCGCCGGACCGGAGCGTGCAGCAGGCGCTGCGGCTGATTGGTCTGATCTATCTGGCGATTGGGGTGTATGTGCTTTTCCGGCGGTGGACGGCGCCGCGGGCGACGCACTTTTACCTCTTCTGCCTGGTGTCTTTTGCGCTGAACGCGCTGAAGTACTCGGGGAAGCTGGACGGGTTGGACTGGACGGTCTACTGGCTGAACGTGGCTGCGGAGAGCCTGCAGCCGGCGCTGTTTCTTCATTTTGCGCTGAGCTTCCCGGAGGAGCGGCTGAAGAATGTGCGGCGGAAGCTGCTGCTGCCGCTGGTGTATGCGCCGGGAGCGGGGCTGTTTGGGCTGTGGGCGTGGGCGATTAACCGCTGGGAGGCGACGGAGCTGCTGAAGCACCGTCTGGACCAGGCGGGGACGGCTTACGTTGCGGTGTTCTATGTGCTGGCGACGGTGATGTTCTATACGAGCTACCGTCTGGCGAAGTCGCCGCTGGAGCGGCAGCAACTGAAGTGGCTGTGGCGCGGGGCGCTGCTGGCGGTGGTGCCGTTTACGGTGCTGTACGCGGTGCCGTTCCTGTTTGATGTGCCGATGCCGGGGATGCTGACGAAGGCGGCAGGACTGTCGCTGGTGTTTCTGCCGCTGACGTTTGCGTGGGCGATTGTGCGCTACCGTCTGATGGACACGGACCTGATCTTCAAGCGGGGCGTGGCGTACACGCTGGCGACGGGTCTGCTGGTGGGCGGCTACTTTGGGATCATCGCGATCACTGCAGAGCTGGTGCACCAGCGGCTGCCGGAGACGATGCGCGAAGGCGCGCTGGTGGTCGCGATTCTGCTGACGGCGGCGATTTTCGATCCGCTGAAGCGGCGGATCCAGGACTGGGTGGACCGGGCGTTTGACCGGAAGCGGTATGACTACCGGCGGGCGCTGGTGGAGTTTGGCCGGGGCCTGAGCTCGGAGACGGACCTGAAGGCGCTGCTGGACTCGATTGTGGAGCGGCTGCCGCGGACGCTTCTGGTGTCGCGGGTGGCGGTTTTTCTGCGGGGCGAGGACGGGGCTTTAAGGCTGGCGGCGTCGCATGGGCTGCCGATTGAGGTTCAGCAGGCGCAGGGGCGTCTGTCGCTGGGCTTCCTGGACTTTGACCGGACGAAGGATCACACGCACATCTTTCTTGAGAATGCGCAGCAGGCGCTGCACCTGCCCGATGTGGAGCGGCAGACAGCGGCGCTGCTGGATCTGAACTACTATTTGCCGTGCCGGGTGCAGGACGGGGCGACGTCGCGCACGATTGCGGTGATTGGGCTGGGGCGCACGGTGGGGGGAGATTTCCTGTCGAGCGAGGATGTGGAACTGCTGGAGTCACTGGCCAGCTACATTGGGATTGCGCTGCAGAACGCGAGCCTGTATGCGCGGCTGGAGACGAAGATCAGCGAGTTTGAGCGGCTGAAGGAGTTCAACGAGAACATCGTCGAATCGATCAATGTGGGGATTCTGGCGCTGGATCTGGAGGACCGGATCGAGAGCTGGAATGCGCAGATGGAAGCGATGTATGCGCTGAGCCGTGGGGAGGCGATTGGCCAGGCGGCGGCGCAGGTGTTTCCTGCGGAGTTCATGGAAGCTCTGGAGAGCGTGCGGAACGAACCGGGCGTGCACAACCTGTACAAGTTCCCACTGACGACGCGGGCGGGCGAGCAGCGGACGGTGAATATTGCGATTGCGCCGCTGATGTCGCGTGAGTTTGTGGCGGTGGGGCGCATCATCCTGGTGGACGACATTACGGAGCGGGTGAGCCTGGAGGCGCAGCTGTCGCAGGCGGACAAGCTGAGCTCGATCGGGCTGCTGGCGGCGGGCGTGGCGCACGAGATTAACACGCCGCTGGCGGTGATTTCGTCGTATGCGCAGATGCTGAGCAAGCAGATGCGCGGGGATGCGCGGTTGGGGCCGGTGCTGGAAAAGATAACGCAGCAAAGCTTTCGCGCATCTGAGATTGCGAATGGGCTGTTGAACTTTTCGCGGACGTCGACGACGGAGTTTCGTGAGACGGATCTGAACCAGGTGATTCGCGACACGCTGTCGCTGGTGGAGCACCAGATGAAGACGGCAAAGATCGAAGTGGCGGCTGATCTGGCGCAGGAGCTTCCCTCGATTCACGGGAATCCTGGAAAGCTGCAACAGGTGTTTCTGAATCTGCTTTTGAATGCGAAGGAGGCGATGCCGCAGGGCGGCACACTGCGGATTGCCACGGTGGCCAACGGGCATGTGGAGGCACACATTTCGGACACGGGTTCCGGTATAGCGCCGGAGCATTTGAAGCGGATCTACGATCCATTTTTCACGACAAAGACCATGCCGAAGCCGGGCGAGAGACGCGGCACGGGGCTGGGACTTTCGGTTTCATACGGCATCATTCAGGAGCATGCAGGCAAGATTGAAGTTGAAAGCGCGATTGGCGCAGGAACCACATTTCACCTTGAGTTTCCCCTGATGAGGAAGTCTGTCCATGCCTGAACTTGGTGAGCCATTGAACCTGTCTGCAACGACACCGGGAGGTTTGGGATTCCAGACCAACGCGAGCATCCTGGTGATCGACGACGAGGCAGGGATTCGCGAATCTCTGGAAGTGCTGTTAACGCTGGAAGGCTACGCAGTGAAGATGGCCAGCGACGGCGAACAGGGATTGCGCATTCTGGAGCTGGAGAATTTTGATTTAGTGCTGCTGGACCTGGCGCTGCCGGGTCAAAGCGGACTGGAGCTGATGCCCCAGATCAAGGAGCGGCAGCCGGAGACGCCGGTCATCATGATCACCGCGTATGGCACGGTGGACAACGTGGTGGAGGCGATCCGGGCCGGGGCTGAGAACTTTGTGCAGAAGCCCTGGGACAACGAGAAGCTGATGGCCGACATTCGCTCGGCTGTGGCGCGGCGGCGGGTGGAAGAAGAAAACCTGCAACTGAAGCGGACGCTGAAGCAGCGGTACAACTTCACGAACATTGTGGGCAAGAGCGACCTGATGCTGCGGGTGTTCGACCTGGTGGCGCAGGTGGCGCCGAGCCGGTCGACGGTGCTGGTTCAGGGTGAGAGCGGAACGGGCAAGGAACTGATTGCGAAGGCGATTCATGCGAATTCACCGCGCAAAGACAAGCCGTTTGTGCCGATCAACACGGGCGCGATGCCGTCGGAGCTGCTGGAGTCAACGCTCTTCGGGCACGTGAAGGGCGCATTTACCTCAGCGATTGCGTCCAAAAAGGGCCTGTTTGAAGTGGCGAATGGCGGGACCCTGTTTCTGGACGAGATTGCGACGATGGGCATGGATACGCAGGCGAAGATCCTGCGCGTGCTGCAGGACCGGCGGTTTATGCACCTGGGCGGCATCCAGGAAATTCAGGTGGATGTGCGGATTATTGCAGCGACCAATGTGGACCTGCGGCAAGCGGTGCGGGACGGGCGATTCCGCGAGGATCTTTTCTACCGGCTGAACGTGATTACGATTGACCTGCCGCCTCTGCGGGCGCGGCGCGAGGATATTGCGTTGCTGGCGCACCATTTTCTGGACTTCTACGCAAAGGAGAATGGCCTGCCGGAGCGACGGCTTTCAGCCGATGCAATGCGCGCGCTGATGGACTACGAGTGGCCGGGGAATGTGCGCGAACTGGAAAACTCAATCGAGCGAGGCGTGGTGTTGTCGTCCGGGCCGGTGATTGGATCGGACCTGCTGCCGGGACACATTACGGGACGCAGCTTTCAGGACGCGCTGCTGGAACACAACCCGAACGCGTCACTCTTCGACATCATGGAAGACATTGAGCGGCGCATCATTATAGAGAAGCTGGAGCGCTGCAACTGGAACCAGACGGATGCCGCCGAGCAGTTTCGGATTCCGCTATCGACACTGAACCAGAAGATCAAGCGACTGAACATCGAAATCCGCAAGCGCAACCGGGAATAAAGAGCGCCGCGCAAACCAACCGCAAACCAGAAGCGGATGGAAGGCGCGGCGCTGGTGTGTGTGCAGCCTTGTGGCGTGTCTAGCGCATCATGGTGACGGAGAGCGGCTGCTGGAGTCCGAAGACGACGATCGATTCAGAGGGAATGACGAGCGGTTTGTTGCCGGTGAAGGCCGCACCCGCCGTGCCTGCGCCACCACCGAGGAGACCGCCGATGAGCGCGCCCTTGCCGCCACCAGCGAGAGCGCCGATGAGCGCGCCGGCGCCAGCGCCACCGCCGATGAGAAACGCGGAGCGCTTGCCCTTGCCCTTCTGGCTCACGATGTACTCGGATGCAGCGACGGGACGGCCCCCGATCTGTTGCAGCTCAATGGCCAGAATGCCCCGGCCAGCGAAACGTCCCTGATTCTTGGACGAGACGACCGCACCGGAGACCGGTGTTCCGCGCGGGAAGACGATATTGCCGTTGGGCGTGGTGAGGGCGGCGGAGAGCTCGCCGCTGAATGGGTCACCGACGTTGGAGACGCGGGAGTTGAGGCTCTCATTGATGCGGACATCAATATCTGTGCCGGGAGCAACGGTGAGGGTGACGGGCTGCGGAGCGGGCGGGGGAGCCTGGCCGCCAGCATACTGACCAGGACCGGCAGGCCCACCCGGGGCACCTGCATACTGACCCGGGCCGCCGGGGGCGCCAGGAGCACCGGGCGCTGCGCCGGGCTGGCTGCCTGGAGCGCCGGGGGCGGCGGGCTGAGCCGCATTCTGCGCG
>JAJYAE010000292.1 GCA_021779695.1 Acidobacteriota bacterium
CGTGTTCTCGTTGAAGTCGAGGCGGAGCGCGTCGCGGCTGCCGAGCGGAGGGTGATACTCCTTCATGGCGCGGACACGGGCGCGGGGTGCGGGCGAGGTGGCCGCTGGAGCGTTGGTCACGAGCGGGCTCCTTTCTTACGTTTGGTGCGCAGGCGGGTGGTGATGGCGGCGGCGTGGCCGGTGAGTCCTTCCGCCTGTGCGAGCAGCGCGGCGAGTGGACCGAGCGCGCGCATGGCCTGCGCGGAGTATTGCTGCACGGTGATGAGCTTGACGAAGTCGTTGACGCTGAGGCCGCCGCGGACGCGGGCCATGCCGCCGGTGGGCAGCGTGTGATTGGGGCCGGAGATGTAGTCGCCCATGGGCTGGGCGGACCAGTGGCCGACGAAGACGGAGCCGGCGTCGCGGACCCAGTCGAGAGCGGCGGCGGTGTCAACGGTGAGGTGCTCGGCGGCGATGCGGTTGGTGAGCTCGCGTGCTTCTTCGATGGATGAGGCGACGAGGATGATGCCGTTGCGGCGGAGCGACTCGCGTGCGACAGGGTTGCTGCGACTCTGGCGTTTTGATTCTGCGAGCACGGCGCGGGCGAGATCAGCACGCGTAGTGAGGAAGATGGCGAGGGCTTCGGGGTCGTGCTCGGCTTGCGCGACGAGGTCGGAGGCGATGTCGGCGGGGTTGCCGGCGTCGCTGGTGACGAGGATTTCAGTGGGTCCGGCGAGCATGTCGATGGCGCAGTCGAAGGCGACGAGGCGCTTGGCGGCGGTGACGTAGAGGTTGCCGGGACCGACGATTTTGCTGACGCGCGGCAGGCTGGCGGTGCCGTAGGCGAGTGCGGCAACCGCGTGCGCGCCGCCGAGGCGATAGAACTCCGTGATGCCGAGCATGTGCGCTGCGGCGAGGGTCTCGGTCGCGGGCCTGGGCGAAACCGCGACGATGCGCTCGACGCCGGCGACCTGCGCGGGGATGGCGGTCATGAGCAGCGTGGAGGGCAACGGGTGACGGCCGCTGGGGACATAGCATCCGACGGAAGGAATGGCGCGGACGAGTTGGCCTGTGACCAGGCCAGGACGCGCGGAGCGACTCCACGAGGCGGGAAGCTGACGGCGGGCGAAGGCGCGAATCTGCGCTGCGGCTGTGGTGAGGGCTTTGCGCAGCGCGGGGTCGAGCGCATCCCACGCAGCGGCCATCTCCGCGGGCGTGATGCGGAGCTGCGCGGGGCTGGCGAGGCCGTCAAGCTGCCTGGCGTATTGAAGCAGGGCGCGGTCACCGCGCTTGCGCACGTCGGAGACGATGCGGCTGACGGCGGGCAGCACGGAGTCCAGCGCTGCACCGCCGCGCTGTTCGAGAGCGGCGAGGAGAGGGTGTGTCTGCTTTGCGCCGCGCCCTTTGGTTTGGAGGAGTTTCATCGTGGGTCCCTGATGTCCTATGACCGAATGACTGTGTTTCTTCAGACTGTGCTTCCCAGGTCTCAACGGCGAGACCTGGGGGCACCCAATTTCGTGCACGTTGGATCGACGGCCGACCTAGAGAACCACCTTGTTCAGCGGATACTCGACGATGCCGGTGGCGTTGGCGGCCTTGAGCCTGGGGATGACGTCGCGTGCGACGCGCTCCTCAACAATGGTGTTGACGGCGACCCAGTCGGAGTCGCTGAGGTGGGAGATGGTGGGCGAGTTGAGCGCAGGCAGCACGGCGAGCACGGCGGGAAGGTCACTATTTCTGACATTGAGCAAAAGTCCGACCTGCGATTGCGCGTCGATGGCGCCGCGGAGCATGAGCGCGATCTGGTTAATCTTTTCGCTCTTCCACGGGTCGGCGAGCGCGGGCTTGCCGGCGATGAGGTGCGTCTCGCTCTCCATCACGGTGTCAATGATTTTGAGGTGATTGGCCTTGAGGGAGCTGCCGGTCTCGGTGACTTCCACGATGGCGTCGGCGAGCATGGGCGGCTTGACTTCGGTTGCGCCCCAACTGAACTCGACTTTGACGTTGACGCCCTTCTTTGCGAAGTAGGACTTGGTGACTTCAACGAGTTCGGTGGCGATGATTTTGCCTTCGAGGTCTTCGGCGCGTTCAAAGCCGCTCTGCTCGGGCACGGCGAGGACCCAGCGCACCTTGCGGCGGCTCTGCTTGGCGTAAGTGAGCGAGGTGACGCTGGTGACGTCGAGGCCGCTCTCGACGACCCAGTCGATACCGGTGAGGCCTGCGTCGAGGACGCCGTGATCGACGTAGCGGGCCATCTCCTGCGCGCGGATCAGCATGCACTCGAGCTCGCTGTCATCGACGGAGGGAAAGTAGGAGCGTCCGTCGGCGTAGATGTTCCAGCCGGCGCGCTTGAAGAGAGCGATGGTGGCATCCTGCAGGCTGCCTTTGGGAAGTCCAAGACGAAGCTTATTGTTAGCCACGGGCGGCCTCCGTTGCAGTGGAATCCAGTGCGAGGGGCCGGGTGAAGCAGCTGACGGTGCCCTCATGGCAGACGAGGCCGTCGCCTTCGACTTCCACGCGGAAGAGGAGCGTGTCGTTGTCGCAGTCGGTGGAGGCGGAGACGATGCGGAGGCGGTTGCCGCTGGTTTCGCCCTTCATCCAGAGCTTCTGGCGGGTGCGGCTCCAGAAGGTGACGAAGCCGGTTTCCAGGGTTTTGGCGTAGCTGGTGGGATTGAGAAAGCCCAGCATGAGGACCTGGCCGGTGCGTGCGTCTTGCACGATACCCGGTACGAGGCCGTCCATTTTTTCAAAGTCGATTGTGGCGTTCGGTGCGTTCATGATTCCTCGGGTGGTGATGGATTGAAGGTTGGAGGCGCAGTAAAAAAGCCCGCGGCGTGTGGCCGGCGGGCTTGCTTGGATCCTGATCTTGTCTGGCTGATTTAGTTCAGGCCAGTGCAGTCCGCCGTCATGGAATGTCCATGATGATGGTGGTGGCCATGATGGCGGTGGCTCTGCATCTTTCACTAATGTACGGGTGGGCGGCGGTGCGTGTCAACCGGCTTGTGCACCGCCTGCGGGTGGAGGCCGCCGGGTTCAAGAGGCGGCGGGCTGCTCGTGGAGGATCTCGATGAGCGACTGGTTGAGCTGATTGCGGACCTCGTAGCGCTCCGCTGCACGGGTGACGTAGCGGACCGCGACCTCAACGCCGGAGGAGGTGGGCCGCATGGTCACGATGGGCTGGGCCGAAGCGCGGCTGAGCCGGTCGCCACGGGTGCTGCGGTGCCACTCGCGCTCGGCCTGGCGGGCGTTGTCTTCAGTGAGCTTGCGGACGGCTTGCTGGATGTGATCGACCGTGGCGGTGAGGTCGCCGGTGGCAGGAAGCGAGAGCGAGATTTCGTCCCACATCCACTGGCCGGCGGTGGAGAAGTTGAAGTACTGGCCTCGGATGGCGTAGCCGTTCATGAAGGAGATGCGGCGGCCGGTGGGGAAGCCTTTGTCAGCCAGAGAGCCGGTCTCAAGGAGCGTGGTGGTCATGAGGCCGACCTCGGTGACCTCGCCGCCGACGCCGTTGATCTCAACCCAATCGCCGACGTGAAGACCATTTTTGCCGATGAGGACGAACCAGCCGAAGAAGGCGAGGATGAAGTCCTGCATGACGATGGTGATGCCCGCGGTGGCGAGGCCGATCATGGTTGTGGTTTCTCGCGGCGTGCCGAAGATGACGAAGAGGATGAGCACGATGCCGAGAACCTGGGTGCCGACTTCGAGGATGCTGCGCAGGGTGTGCATCTGGCGGTGGTCGAGCGAAGGGCGGGACATGAAGTGGCGCACTAGCGCATCGAGCAGGACCATGGAGAGCGCGATGAAGGTGATGAGGGCGAGGGACAGCAGAATGAGGTGGAAGACGATGCGATGCTGGAGCTGGACCTGACTGTACCAGCGCGAGTAAACGTTGACGAGTTGCTGGCCGGTCTGGATGCGATCGTCGTCGATGCTGAGAATCTGCCGCTCGGCGCTGCGGTCGCGCAGGCTTGCCATCATGTCGGCACTGGACTTGCCCTGAAGCGCGGCGGGCGAGGAAGCAGCCTCAACGCTGGCCTCCAGCGCGTTGTACTTCGTGGTGAGTGAGGCGTTATCGCTCTTCGTTTGCTGTATCGCCTGCTGAAGCAGCCTGGCGCGATCCCGCTGGCTGAACCAGGCGGAGATGCGCGCGGCGAGGGTCCCGCGGCCGCGCAGGGAGTCCACGGCAGCCGGAGGCAGGCCATTCTTAACCGACTCGTCATACTGCTTCATGGCAGCTTCATGCTCGGCGAGTTCGGCCTGGATTTCGATGCTCTTGTCGCCGGAGACGCGGGCGAGGTCGCGCTGCGCGTCGCTGAGCTCGTCGGTGTCGAGGTTGAGCTGGGCTTTGGCTACATCAAGGTCTGCGCCATTGGTGGGTGCGGTCTGCTTTGTGCCTGCCTTTGAGGTGAGGCTGTCGACGAGCGCCTGGTCCTGCTGGATGAGCTGGTGCAGCTGGGCAATGCGCTTGGAGATTTCGAGGGCGCGGCCGGTGAGGACGCGGTGCTGCGTGTCGAGGTTAGCGGACCGCAGCGCGCCGGCGAAGGCCTGATCGACATCGTGGTCTGCCAATCGCTCAGCGTCGCGGGCGAACTCGGTTTCTTCCGCAGAGACGGCGAGCGGCGCGAGCGCCTGCGCGGTGAGCCAGGGACTGGTATCGACCAGTTCAGGATGAATGGGATTGGGCTTGCCTTTGCTGAGGCCGGGAAGAAACGGCAGATGCTGCATAGCGTCGCGGCTGGTCCATGCGAAGAAAAGGCAGACGGCAAGAACGGCGGAGAGAACAAGGATGCTGAGCTTGCGGGCCCTGTCGAGGATAACCCTGCTGGCGCCAGGCGCTGGGGGATGCGGAGAGGTCGACATACATCTATTTTGACAGGAACGGGCGTCGGGGCAGGTTGCAGAGCCAGTCTGCAGGAGCGAAAATGCGGATATGCTTGCGGGACGGGTGCTTGTAATTGTGGTGATCAGTGCGGGGCTGACGAGTCTTGCTGCGGCTTCGCCGACTGAGAAAGCCAAGGTGGACCTGAACACGGCGAGCGTGCAGGAACTGATGCAGGTGCCGGGGATGACGCGCACGTGGGCCGCGCGCGTGGTGCGCTTCCGGCCCTATCGGGCAAAGAACAATTTGTTAGACCGCGGTGTGCTGCCGCCGGCGGTGTATGACCGGGTGAAGGAGTTCATCGTGGTCCACCGCGAGGCGAAGCCGGCGATCAGTTCGCAGCGATGAGTGGTTCTTCGGCGCTGCCGCGCCGGAGCAGGCGGCTGAGCAGGACGTAGAGAACGGGAATAAAGAAGAGGTTGAGCACGGTGGAGAGCAACATGCCGCCGACGATGGTGGTGCCGACCGAGCGGCGGCCGAGCGCGCCGGCGCCGGTGGCGAAGACCAGCGGCATGACACCGAGGATGAAGGCGAAGGACGTCATGAGGATGGGGCGGAGACGGAGCTCGGCTGCCTCAATGGCGGCGTCGGCGATGGAACGGCCCTTGCGGCGCAACTGCTCGGCGAACTCGACGATGAGGATGGAGTTTTTCGCAGAGAGCCCGATGAGCATGACGAGACCAATCTGGCAGTAGACGTCGTTGGAGAGTCCACGGAGTGAAACAAAGCCGAGCGCGCCGAGAACGGCCATGGGGACGGCGAGCAGGATGATGAAGGGCAGC
>JAJYAE010000293.1 GCA_021779695.1 Acidobacteriota bacterium
CGCCCATTCCCCGCCCCGCAGCCCAAAGTACGATATGCTGAAAGAGCGCGCCCGTAGCTCAGCTGGATAGAGCGAACGCCTCCGGAGCGTTAGGTCGGGAGTTCGAATCTCTCCGGGCGCACCATCCCTTCCCACCCCGCAAGCAAAAAGCCCGGCAGCCATCGCCACCGGGCCCTCGTATCTTCCCGCTCCCGCCTCAGAACATATCGTGCGCCTGCATGTCCTTATACTTATCCAGCGACTTGATCTGCTTCAGCTCGTCCTCCACCTCCGCCGCCGTGTAGTGCTTCAGCGTCGTCGGCGAATCCGCAAACGCATACGCCGTCACGCCCACCACCGTCACCCCCAGGTTCAGGTCCCGCGGGTCCACCTTGTCAAACGTGTCGCTCGGCTTGTGGTGCAGTTGCATGTACTTCTCCATCGGCGTCCACAACACAAACGACGGCACCCCCTGCACCAGAAATGGCCCTTCGTCCGTCGAGAACGTGAACTGCCCGGAGTCCGTCGTATTCCACGCATCCAGATCCGCCAGCAGCGGCTTCAGCACTGTCACGGCGTCCGCCTCGTCCTTGCGCCCAAAGACATACCACCCCTTCGGCGCTTCGTCGCCTGAATCCGTCACAAAGTCGCCCACGCACTTTGCCGCATCCTGCGCATGTGCCCCTGCATACCGCACCGATCCGATAAGTCCCTCCTCTTCGCCGCCAAACAAAATGAAGCGCATCGTCCGCCGCGGCTTCAGTCCCACCGTCTCAATCGCCTGCGCCACCGCCAGAACGCTCGACGCGCCCGTCCCGTTGTCCTGCGCGCCCGTCCCCGGATTCCACGAGTCCAGATGCCCGCCCACAATCACATACTCGCCGTTGTCCTCGCTCCCCGGAATCTCCGCCACCACGTTGTGGACCTTCACGTTCTTGCGAATCCGGTTCTTGAAGCTGAACTCAATCTCCACCGGGCCCTTGGCCAGCAGCCGCTTCAGCAGCAGCGTGTCCTCCATGCCCAGGTTCCCCGTCACAATGTTGGCCTCCGTCCCTTTGAAGTCCGTCACACCCACCATGCTCGGCGCATTGTTCACCGCGCCCAGACCCAGCACCAGCGCACGTGCGCCCTCACCCTCCAGCAGGTCAATCGCGTCAAACAGCTTCCCAATCGGCTGGCCAGGGTGCTTCCGCAGCGAGTCGCCATCCACCAGCACAATGCTGTCCTTGATCTTCGCCGCCGCGGCCTTCACGCCATCCGGCGACGCATCATCCAGATAGAACACCTGCCCGCGCACCCCGCCCGGCGGCGTCGAAGGGCTCCATCCCTCGCTCACCAGATGCAGCGCCTGCTCGTGCGGCGCAATCATCTCCGCCGTCACCGGACCCTCCGGCTCCCACGTCGCAGGAATCACCCACTCCTCGCCGTGCACATTCTTCAGGCCCATCTGCTTGAACTTATCCTCGGCCCATGACACCGCCTTTTCGTAATTCGCTGACCCCGTCAGCCGCGGCCCAATGTCATCCGCCAGGTGCTCGTCATACTCATAGGCCTTGCCCGCAAGCATCAACTGCCCGCCCAGCCGCACCAGCTCCTGGTTCAACTTTGCATCCACCGTCAACTGGTCCTGAGCTGACTGGGCTCCGCACACAGCGCCGCCCGCCGCCATCACGCCGCACAACAGCCAAAGGGGAAGTCTCTTCTTCATGCGTCCCATCCTCCCGAGCCGCCACTCCTCATGTCAAGCAATCTTTCCGCCTCGCAACCCACCCTTGGACCCCACACCACCTCATCAGCGACAATACCCTTGTGCCTCGATCCCGGTTCATGCATCGCTGCACGCCCTTGCTCGTTGCCGCATCCGCCGTCGCGGGCGTCCTCTCGGTCCCTGCCCAGTCCACGCACCCCGCACCCTACGCACCCCTCAGCCGCCACCCCGTCGTCGCCCTCACCTTTGACGACCTGCCCTCAGCCGGCGGCCTCGCGCCCGGTGAAACCCGCACCGGCATTGTCACCCGTCTTGCCTCCGAGCTGCGCGCCGCTCATCTCGAAGGCGCCTACGGCTTCGTCATCGGCAGCGATCTCGAAGATGACGAAGACGCTCAACAGGCCCTCCGCATCTGGCTCGATGCCGGCATGAACATCGGCAACCACACCTGGTCCCATCCCTCCCTCACCACTCTCACCGCACCCGCCTACGAGCGCGACATCGCCCGCAACGAGCCCACGCTCCAGCGCTACGCCGGCCGCCGCAACTGGCACTGGTTCCGCTATCCCTATCTCGACGAAGGCGACACCGTCGCCAAGCGCGACAGCGTCCGCGCCTGGCTCCAGGCCCACGGATACCGCATCGCCCAGGTCACCCTCACCTTCCAGGATGACGACTTCAGCGACCCCTACGACCGCTGCTCCGCCCAGCACAACGACGCCGCCCTCGCCTGGCTCCGGCAGACTTACATGGAGAACGCCGCCGAGTTCATCCGCCTCGGCCGCGAGGAGCAGCGCCTCGCATTCGGCCACGAAATCCCCAACGTCCTCCTGCTCCACGCCACCCGCTTCACCACCCTCATGCTTCCCAGCCTGCTTGATCTCCTCCATCGGCAGGGCTTCCGCTTTGCCTCCCTTCAAACAGTCCTCAGTGATCCCGCCTACGCCCTCGATCCCCATGCCGGCTTCGTCAACGGCGGCCCCTTCCAGAACCTCTTCCTCAACGCCCGCCACCTCAAGTACCCACCCTTCAAGCCCGAACCCACTGAGCAGCTCGACAGCCTCTGCCGATGACCCGCAACGCCCTTTCCACTCCGCGACGCCTCAGCCCGGCTCGCCGCCGGATGCGGACGATGCGTCAACCAGAGAGCAGGCGTCCCGGGCCCGGAGACTTTCGCTCCCACCCCGCCACCTGTTGACTGCCTGTCGGAAGCTGCCCTTCCCGTCAAGCCCCTTTGCCGAAAATATTCTCTAACCCTCTCATTCCAAAGGGACGATTTCCTGCCGCGCTTTGCATGTTAATTCCCGCAAAAGGCGCACAATCAAACTATGTCAACCCTCTGCCCAACCCGCATCGCCGGCCATTATTCCGGCTCGCTTCCACTGTCCCATCCTTCCGGCATCACCCCGGTCCGTACCCCAAAGCCACCCCCCTACCCCCCCCTAAATTTATTTGCACTTTTCCACATTTTTCTTGCACGTTTTTCGAATCCAATTTTTACCTTATCTTCGCTTTTCTGAGCGTGGCACCGCTCATGGAATCGCTAACTCCATGAATCCGTTCACATGCTGACCGCGCCCACCCGCATCGGCGCGCCCAACGCGCTACCATTCCACCGTGAGCACTTTTTCCATTCTTTCCAACGCCGCGCCGCTCGCGCATGAGGCCTTCACCGCCCACCGCGAGTTGGAAGCCCGCCTCCGCGCCACCTTCCACGGCGATGTCCTCTTTGACCTGGGCTCGCGCGCCCTCTACGCAACCGACTCTTCCAACTACCGCCAGCTTCCCATCGGCGTCCTCTACCCGCGCGACGCCGCCGACGTCGAAGCCGCTCTCGCCGCCTGCCGCGACACCGGAGCCGCCGTCCTTCCGCGCGGCGCAGGCACCTCGCTCGCCGGCCAGACCACCAACGTCGCCGTCGTCTTCGACTACTCGCGCTTCATGAACCGCCTCGACGCCATCGACCCCGAGGCCAGGCTCGCCCGCGTCCAACCCGGCATCGTCCTTGACCGCCTCCGCGACGCCGCCGAGCTCCACCACCTTACCTACGGCCCCGATCCCGCCACGCACTCCCGCTGCACTCTCGGCGGCATGATCGGCAACAACAGTTGCGGCGTCCACGGGCTCATGGCCGGCAAAGTCGTCGACAACGTTGAATCCCTCGACATCGTCCTCTACGACGGCACCCGCATGACCGTCGGCCGCACCAGCGATGCCGAGCTCGAGCGCCTCATCCGCGCCGGCGGCCGCATCGGCAGCATCTACGCCGGCCTTAGCCGGATTCGCGAAAAATACTCGTCCGAGATCAATAAAAGATTTCCGCGCATCCCGCGTCGCGTCTCCGGCTACAACCTCGACGAGCTCCTGCCCGAGCGCGGCTTCCATGTCGCCCGCGCCCTCGTCGGCAGTGAAGGCACCTGCGTCAACGTCCTCTCCGCCACGCTCAACCTCACCGCCAGCCCGCCCCATCGCGTTCTCACCGTCCTCGGATTCCCCGATGGCTTTCTCGCCGCAGACGCCGTTCCGCTCGCGCTCGAACACAGCCCCATCGGCCTCGAAGGCTTCGATCATCTCCTCGTCCAGTTCATGCGCCGCAAAGGCCTCGCGCTGCGCGATCTCGAACAGCTCCCGCCCGGCGTCGGCTTTCTTCTCGTCGAAATGGGCGCATGGTCCGCCGAAGAAGCCCGCGCCAAAGCCGAAGCCCTCGTCCGCGCCGCGCAATCCTGGCCCGCGCCGCCCGCCGCGCACATCTGCTCACCCGCTGAAGCTGCCTCCGTCTGGCATGTCCGCGAGTCCGCCCTCGGCGCCGTCGTCTTCGTCCCCGGCGAGCCCAACCGCTGGGAAGGATGGGAAGATGCCGCCGTTCCGCCCGCGCGCCTCGGCGAATACCTCCGCCGCATCACCGCGCTCATGGCCGAGTACGGCTACAGCAGTCCGCTCTACGGCCACTACGGACAGGGCTGCATCCACATGCGCATCAACTTCGACTTCGACACGCCGCAGGGCCTGCGCGACTTCCGTGAGTTCCTCGACCGCGCCACTGACGTCGTCCTCTCCGTCGGCGGCTCCCTCAGTGGCGAACACGGCGACGGACAGGCGCGCGGCGCTCTGCTGCCCAAGATGTTCGGTCCCGAACTAATGAACGCCTTCCGTGAGTTCAAGATCCTCTGGGACCCTGACAACCGCATGAATCCCGGCAAGCTCATTGACGCTGTCCGCGTCTACGACCCCGTCGAAAACCTCCGCCACATCCCCGCCACGCCACATAAGGACATGGGTGCCCCCGGTCTCGCTTCTGAGACCGGGGGAACCAAAGCCCATCCATCATCAAAGCCGGGTGCCCCAGAGCCTGTCCTGAGCTCGGCGAAGGATCTCGCTTCTGAGACCTGGGAAACCCACTTCGTCTTCTCGAAAGACAACGGCTCCTTCGCCCACGCCGCCGACCGATGCGTCGGTGTCGGCTCCTGCCGCAACACCACCGGCGGCGTCATGTGTCCCAGTTACCGCGCCACTGGCCTCGAGCAGCACTCCACCCGCGGCCGCGCCCGCCTGCTCTGGGAGATGCTCTCCGGCTCTCTGCGCGAGCAAGGCTTCCAGAGCGAAGCCGTCCACGACGCGCTCGACCTCTGCCTCAGCTGCAAAGCCTGCAAGTCCGAGTGTCCAGTGCAGGTCGATATGGCCGCCTACAAGTCCGAGTTCCTCGCGCAGCGCTACAAGGGCCGTCTGCACCCGCTCCAGCACTACATCTTCGGCTTTGCAGACCGCCTCGCCCGCTTCGGCTCTCTCACGCCCGCGCTCACCAACGCGCTCCTCACCGGCCCGCTCACCAGCCCGCTCATCAAACACATCGCCGGCGTCGCGCGGGAGCGCCAGTTGCCACGCCTCGCAGACAAGAGCTACGTCAAATCAAGAAAGCTTGACCTATCGAATGA
>JAJYAE010000294.1 GCA_021779695.1 Acidobacteriota bacterium
AAGGTCTGGAAACGCCGCCAACAGTTGCGCAACATCCATGATCCAGAGAAGCCGTGACCATACATGCTTGCTGCCGTGGATGCAAAGCATGAGTAAGGTCTTCTCGGGATCCATGTTTGGAACCCTCGCACCCAAAACAATCTGCATCGTGCGTCGCGGCCACGCCCAGTGCATGCCGAGGTTGCTACGAAGGCTTGGCCGCGTGAGCTCAAGTCTCCAACGAAGTTCAAGTACCGTGCCGCTCGATTGACGCTGGAAGCGATACTCGTAACAGTCTGGAATCGCAGGAGAGTAATCAGCGCGGGTGGGAGTCTCAAGGATGTATCCTCGCCGGAGCAGAATCTCTGTGGCAGGCGCCAGATGACTGTAGTCGATGAGCACATCCAAATCGCCAGCAGCCCGAGCGGTGATGTCGTCGTAAATGGAAGCAGCGAGCACGACACCCTTGAATGGCATCGCGGGTATCGCCTCCCGCTCGAAAACCTTGAGCACTTCGATCAGCTCGGCGGCATTAGCCATGCTGTGAAAGACGTTCCGTTCGTATGAAGCGCGAAGTCGTTCGTGCGCCGGCGACGGCAAAGTTACTCTTGCCTTTGTAACAAGCAGGTAGAGCATCGGGAGTACCCGATGTTGACGCGCCACCCGGAAAAGAGAGTCCCAATCCTGGATGCTGGCTGCAAGGTGTTCGATCTGTTGCGCTGAATCAGCCGGGCTGCTCCGCGCAACCGCGCGAAGCATCTCTTGAGCCGCGCTATCCACTGGCATCAGGCGCTCCACTTCCCCGACAGAGCCTCGCCCAGGCACACGCAGCGACTGAACTGAAAAGTCGGCCCACATAATGATGTTCGCTCCCGGCGGCGCGTACCTGAGCGCCACCAGTTGATGCTTGGGCGGCAGCGACGGTGGTTTTTGGCAGGGAATTCCATGACGACAATCTCGATGGGGGTGAGAAAGATCGGCCGGCGGCGTAGAATGACCAGCCGCCTCCACTTACTCTCGATGAATTTTATTGAAGACTCAGTTAAGCCTCTGCTGACGGCCCTCAGTGCCCGAACCAAGCTCTCAGCCATACGCCCTTGTTTCAACCTGCTTCAGCGCAGCAATGGTCTGCCATCTGTGCTTCAACGCGTACCTGCCTCCGCTTTGGTCTCGCTTCTTAGTCCAAAATCACCTTGACAACCAGACAAATCCGAAGACCGTTTACGTCAATTCCAAACTGCTCTCAGCAGGCGCTTCCGGCTGGATGAAGCCTTTGAATATGTCCATAAAGAAATCTTTCATCCCCATGACGTAAAACATCATTCCGATATAAGCGGCGGCGAAAATCGAAATGCTTATCACGAGCCTGAGCAGCGGAGGAAGCTGCGAGTTGTAAAGCGGCTCCAGTCCGAACGTCAGGCAAGTGGCATAGAGACCTGAAAATAGAGGTTTGCTCAGCGTCACCAGGATATCGCGAAGTGTAATCACAGTGCCATGAATGGCCCACAGCGCTGCTGGGATAACAGTCAGAAGTTTCATGGCCGAGTAAGCAAAAGCAACGCCATGGGGACCATGGGAGAGACCCAAAATGTAAGCCACAACCATCAGCGGGCCAAAGACCAGCGCCATTTTCAGTCCTCTGACGACCAGTCCAAGCGAGGTAATCAGCCAACCCAGAGGCCCAAGCATCGCAAACGCCAGGGCGGTCGGTGCAAGCAGACGAAATACGGTGATCGCACTACTCCACTTCGGCCCAAGCATGACACGAATCATATCCTCGGCCAGGAGAGCTACTGTAAATGTGATGGGAACTGTGAAGGACAGAACCAGAGAGTAGCCTTTAAGAAAATAATTCTTTAGGCGGTTCGGGTCATCCTGAAGCCGAGAAAGCGAAGCAAACGCTACGCTTCCTGCGGCGGAGTTCAGGTTGTCCGTGGGGATGTTGATGAGCTGGAATGCCCGGCCATAGATTCCTAGTGCTTCCACACCCCAGAACCGCCCCAGCAAGACCTTGTCCAAATTGCTGGAAATATACATAACCAGGCCATTCAACGTCAGCGTGCCGCCAAAATGGAGCATGGACCGGATGCCAATCTGCCTGCTCGGCCATCCCGGGATCCACTTCGTCGTTATCCAAACACCTATTGTGTATACGAGGGGACCCACAGTTGAAGTGGCGACAAGCGCCCAATATCCGAGCCCCGCGAAAGCCATTCCGATTCCGACCAGGATACTGACACCCAGCGGAATGATATCGAGAACTGATAGAGCGGTGAATCGCAAACCGCGCTCAAGAATGGACGTATGCTGTACACCTGCGGCGTTGAAGAGGAACCCCGTCGCCAAAACAGCTGTTACGCCAACGAGTCGCGGCTCATGATAAAAGCGCGCAACGAATGGTCCACTCAGTGCTGTCAGTAGAGCGAGTACGGCGCCAGCCAGAAGGTTGATCCAGAAAAGCGTTGAAGACTGCTCTTTGGTGATATTGCCACGCTGAACAGCAGCCGCCGACAACCCAAAGTCTCTGAAAACACTGAAGACTCCAATCATCGCCGTCACCATGCCCACCAAACCGAAATCCTTGGGGTCAAGGAGACGGGCCAATACCATCAGAGAGCCCATCCGAAGCAGAAAATTGGCTCCCTGGCTGCAGACTCTCGCAAGGCCGCCACGCAGTGCCCTTTGTTTTAAATCTTTCATTCGTCAGCAGGTTACCCAGAACAAACGGGGAAACTTCTTCCTCATTCCTAGAGATTTGAAATCGATGATTTTCTACTTAAAGTATTAGCTTGCGACAGTAGAATGCTTCAGCGTAGCCACTTGGAGAGTTGCACTCCATGCCGCGTAATCGCATCAGCGAGAGGAACGTACTCTCCTCAAACCAACGCTTGGATCTTTGCGACTGGAATGCATCCAGAATTCTCACCACCTTAGCCTGGTATATGTCGGGCTCCAATGGAACAAAGACAGTTGGCCTCCCCAAATCACCGTCATATTTGGGGATCTCATACTCCAGAACGCAGTGATTTCGGAATGTGTTCCACGTGAGTTCCCATAAGAGGCGATGATCCTGATGCGCGTCACGGCCGTTATGAGTAAAGATCAGATCAGGTGAAATACTCTCCTTCAGTTCCTCGAATGTGGACTTCACATCCGCACCCGCAAATGGCATAAAGCCATCCCGAAACTCCTTCAAATGCACTTGTTCCAGGCGGCCGGCGCCAACAAACGATTCTGCTCCTCTCTGGGCTTCAGCTTTTCGTATGCCAATAGCGCTCATCACAACCCAGTGAAAAGTGATGCCGGGGTAGTCTTCGATAAGACGAAGGAGTGTTCCACCACACCCGATCTCGATATCATCAGAGTGCGCGCCAATGCATAAGACTGACAGGCCATGCTCCCGGCCGGCCCCTAGTTGAAGCTTGATCATAGGGCGATTCTTCCCCCTCTTGCATCAGATGAAAGCGTGGACACGCTCTGTTATGCGAAAGCGTTATTTACGGCATGCTGCTCCAGACAAGGCTCGCTCCGCGGCCAGTTCTCCGCTCTTGAAGCTCTCGTCCGTCCACATATATCCCCAATCTCCGTAACGCCCACAGTAGGCTATGCCGAGGTCGTCCAGATACCCATGCACCGTTTTAAGCGCGTCCGCGCGATCCAGATCAAAGATCACATTTGCATAAGGCAGCAACATCGCCTTGCGCGAGAGTATTTGATCGTCATCGCGGAGAAGGCCGCAGCGGTGAAGATCCCTGATTACTGGATCGATCCAGTCCTCCGGCGATCCCGACAATGGTTTGTATTTTTTTGAGAAATATACTTCCGCTTGAATGCTGCCAGTGCCGGGCGGAGCGTTGCGAGCGGAAAGCATGTGAGGAAACCCAAGCCTGGCAAAAGAAATATCCTCGTCGTAAAAATAAGTCATGTGCGCCTCGGAAATGTCTTCCCGGGCGACACCGATGTTCACAAGCACACAAGTGGAGCAAGCCAGGCGCTCTGAGGCCTCTAGAACGTCTTGAGGCGCTCCTTGAATCATGCGAATAAGATCGGGCAGTGGCACCGATGAAATCAGCGAATCGTAGCTTGTTATGGTGCCGTTGGAAAATGAAACAGTTCGCGCTTGGGGATCAATCGATACCACCTCATGATTAAGTCGAAGGTTCCCCATCGGAACAAATTTACTCAGATAGCACATGAACCCGCCATCGCTCGGATAGCGGAAGTGAGTGATGTAATGCACTTGAGGAGCAGCTGCGGACAACGCGCCGCGCAGCATCTCATCGAGACTGGGTCGATAAATGCGCGGGCCAAGCCAATCGGTGCTCATGTTGTCAGCAGACGTCAGATGATACTTTCGCGTGTACTGCATCGGAAAGTTCTCTGCAAACGTCCTGCCAAAGCTTGCATAAAGCCAGTCGGCGTAATTCTTCACCGGCTTTTCTGGCGCAGCGCGTTCTTCGACAAAGTCGCTGACGACCTTGATGATGAGGTCTTCAGGCAATCCATGAAGGTGAAGCTGCACAGGATGCAGAGGCCAGTAGCCACGCCAATAGTTATTCAAATTTATCTGTATGGTCTCATATCGCTGGTCTACACTATCGGCAAACAATTCCTGTATGCGCGTGTCTTTGGTGAAGGATATATGCGGCCCAACATCATAGAGAAAGCCACTTTCGTACCTGAACGAGGTGGTGTGTCCTCCGTAGTACGCATTCTTGTCATACATCACCGGTGCGACGCCTTCCTGATGTAGATGGTAGGCAGCGCCAAATCCTGCCATTCCACTTCCAAGGACCACTATATTGGGAGTTGACATATAAGGCTTTCTCCTGAAACTTGCGAGTGGCTTTTTCTGACAGCTGTGAACTTGACATCGCGGAATCTAACGATGTGCTTCCTCGGTCGATGCGCTGCGCTTGCGATCAGCGCTCATTGTGCAAAAGAGCATCGTATTGCATGATTTGATTCAACGTCATATCGTGCAGATCCGCTCCGTTCTGGAATGCCTTGTACCAGTAAGCGATCCATGCCAAGGCCTGTTTCAATGGCAGGACTGGGTGCCAATTCAGATGAACTCCAGCCTTTGAAGCGTCCAACTTCAGCGCATGAGCTTCTTTGGGGTGTGAGCCTGAATCCAGATTCCACGAGGCGTCAGCGCCCCATAAACGCACAAGTTCGTCCGCCAGCCACGAGACGGGTTTAGCATCGCTATCAATTGGACCAAAGTTCCATCCAGAGGCGAAGTGCGGACCATCCTCTACAAGCCGCTCGGCGAGGAGAATGTATCCCCTCAACGGCTCCAGGACAAGCTGCCAGGGTCGAAATGACGACGGGTTCCGGATCAGGCAGGGCCGCCCATCGAGAAAAGCTCGCATGAGGTCAGGAATCAGCTGGTCCCGCGTCCAGTCCCCTCCTCCAATCGCATTACCTGCACGCGCGCTCGCAAGCGCAATGCCATGCTGCCCAATTGAATCATGGTGAAAAAACGAGTCGCGATATGCAGAGGTCACAAGCTCAGCGCAGCCCTTTGAATTAGAGTATGGATCCTTCCCTCCCATAGGTTCGTTTTCACGATAGCCCCACAGCCACTCGCGATTTTCGTAGCATTTATCGCTTGTGACGTTCACTAA
>JAJYAE010000029.1 GCA_021779695.1 Acidobacteriota bacterium
CGGGTTGTGCGAGCGATGCTTCAAAGACCTGGTTCAGGTCTTCAATCAGCACGGGATCCGTGCGGAAATTTGATTGCAAGGAAACCGGATCGAGTGGAAGCACGGCTCCGGAATCCGACTCCAGTCCACGTTTCGCGACCCTTGGAAATAGCTCGGCATCCGCATCGCGAAATGAGTAGATCGACTGCTTGGGATCGCCAACGACAAAAACTGTCCGACCCTCCGTATCGGACCACGCATCGGTAAGGGTCGCAAGCAGGCGGTGCTGCTTCCGGCTGGTGTCCTGAAATTCATCGACAAGCAGATGGCGAATTCCGTCTGCAAGCATACTTGCTGCTTCAGTGGGGGCACCATTCTCATCTTCCAGTACGCGTTGCGCAATCTGTGCCACTTCGATAAAGTCCATCGCGCCGGCTTCCGCAAACACGACCTGTAACTCGCCAGCTGCGCGAGCCAGCACCGCAAAGCAGGCTCGTACGATCTCCCATTCATCGTCGGTGTATTTCACGGAAGGAAGCTCAGCCACTCCAGCAAGGCACGCCGCAAATCCATCCAGGTTCTGCAGGGTTGCGGTCAGTTCCTTGAACCACTCCTTCTCCCTTTTCGCATCCGTCGGGAATCCTTGTGCTTTGTTTGGAGACTTGCGAAAGTTCCCTTCATTCGTTAGCAGCAGGGCTCTGACGGCCTTCCAGGCAGCGAGCGATTCCTCGATAGCCTCCGCGTTCGCAAAGGGCCCGCCTGGAAATTGATCCAGCTCGGCAAGTTCCCGGTAGAGCGCGCCTCCGCTCTGCTCGCAGCCGAAGCGCGCCAGCGCCATGATTTGTTCCGCCGTGCCAGGAGCCTGCTTCATCCACTCATCCAGTTCCTCAAGATGAGCACGAACGCACTTTACAAAAGGGCGCTCCAGGTCGGCGCGCAAGCCATCCGCCGGCAATTCCCGGTTCATCACGTGGATGTTCATCCAACTGTCGCGCCGGGTCAGCATCTGAATCAGCAGCTCTTCCATTTCCTGCCAGTTGTTATCCCGCCAAAGCAGGAGGGCTCGCAAGCTGCTTCGCAGCCGGTCATCGGTTCCATCCAGTTGATCCAGCGTGCGCCGCGCCGCGCGACGGTAGAGTTCCGCAGGATGATCGTGAATCTTGAGCTCTCCGCCAATCCCTGAAAGGAAGGGCTGTTGCAACGCGAGATCGTGGCAAAAAGAGTCGATGGTGGAAATGCGCAATTGCGATGGCAGATCAATCAGACGCCAGTCTTGAGCCTCGGCGCGTTCCATGGCGCGCTTCGCCAGCACATCCATCGAGTCGGCGTCGGCCTCGGGAGGGATCGGCCTGCCTGCCTGCGCCTTTTCCAGTTCGGCAAGAATGCGATGACGCATCTCCGCTGCGGCGGCCCGCGTGAACGTAATCGCAACAATTTCTCTGGGATCGTCCACCTGGGCAAGCAGGCGTAGAAAGCGGCGCGTGAGAAGGTGCGTCTTTCCAGATCCAGCAGGCGCTTCCACCAGAATCGAGCGCAAAGGATCCAGGGCCCGCTTGCGGCTCTTGTCATCGGGAGGCACAGGGTGGCGCGTGGACTCAGTCATCGGATTCCTCGGAGTCCACTGCTTCTACGGCGGTCAGGCTCCTGTGCTCCTGGATGCGGCACACAGCTTGCAGGCGGCAGCTATCACACGTCTTGGGATAATCGCGCGGGTCCACTGAGGATTTGCCTTCCAAATAGTCCAGTGCGAGCTGCTCAATCGCGTTGCGCCATTGATGCATCTGCTCCGCAGTCAAGCGATTCTTCATCAGGCTTTGATTGCTATGGAGCGATGCGATCAATTGCCCCTTCGCATCCGCAACGTGTCCTTCAAACGCTGCTTCGCCAGAACGCACCTTGGCGTAGACGAGCCCGCCGAGCACTTCTTTGGCTGGAATGGCAAAACCTGCATAGAGCGGAAGCTGCACATTTGCCGGCCGGGGCAGCCGCCAGTCCTTGATCTGGTCGTCGCCAGATTTGTAATCAATCACGAGAACGCTGCCATCCTGCAGCCGGTCGATGCGGTCGAGGCGGAGCTTGAGGACCAAGCCTGCAATCGTGACCGCCCCAGGCGACTCAGCCAATTCCACCTGGAAGGGTTGCCGCGTTGCTTCAAAGGCAAGCCACTCCAACACAAGCTGAGTAAGCCTCTCGTCTTCCAGTTTGAGATAGTGCGCAGACATCCGCTCCCGCATACTTCCGGACAACTTCGAAGCGAGAATCCGGCGCACATGTCCGGCAACAAATCCCTTGGGATCGGACAAGCTGAGCAGGTCATCGAGACTGTGAAGGCCCTCCGGCGGACCGCTCCATACGGCACGCAACACGAGATGCAGAAGCTGTCCGCGCTGCGCCGCCGTGAGGCAGGGCTGCGCTGGCCTCCAGGGTTCTGCTCCCAGCCGCGAAGTGGCAAATGCCTGAAAAGGGCATTGCGACTGTGCCGTAAGGAGACCAGCGCCACCCGACGCTGTACGGGCTGGACAGGGCAGCGCTGCCACATCCTGAACCGCAATGATGCGCGGTGGCGCGTCTGACTCGGTCACTTCGGGCAGTGGCTCCGAAGGGCCTGCAATCTGCATCAGAACGCGCGATGGCCTCGCTTCAGCCGAGCCATTGTCCCGCGCATAGCTGAAGCGCACCAAAGGGGCAGACGTCATCAGCCGCTGCGTCATCAGGCGTGCCATCTTCAGGTCCAGTTGCGGGCTCGCATGCGGCATTTCAGTTTCCCGTTGCACTGGCAAGGGCAGCAGTGGGTGCACCGCGCCGCGCGGAGGCCATGCGTCCTCATCAGCACCCAGAAACCAGATCGCATCCGCCGCCAGGCCCGCGGCTTCCGCAACCCCCATGATCTGAATCGGAGCATCTGTCGACTCCGGTGCGAACAGAGTCTCTTGCGTCAGGATCTCAAGCCTTTCCAGATAATGCTGCCAGGACGTGCGTTGCCCATTGAATCCCAGCGAGGCACTTGTGTCCATCACATGCTCCCAGCGCTGTATCACCTGGAAATCAGCGCTTGAAAGCGTCCGAGTCTCGCCTGGAAAAATCTTTTCCAACAGCTCGGAAACATGTGCAGCCCAGTCCAGCGGGATGCGGTCGCGCTGAATTGAAGCAAGCAAATGATTCCGCGCGCCCGTCATGCAATCGACCCATGACCTCGGCAAGGTGGTTGATCCGTTTCGCTCGCGAAGGAATGCTTCCAATGTCCACGTGGGTTGCTCGTGCCCGGCATGCCGAATTGCACGCATGTGTGCCTGCAATGCCGCAGATTGCTCTGCGCTACCGCCGGCGAAATGACCCGAGAACAACCAGTCCAGAGCGCTCTCGTCGACGGCTTCAAGAAGCCATCGAAGCGACAATAAAAATCGACGGATCAACGGCACGTCACGGAGAGAAACGCCCAGCGAGAACTCAAACATTGGCGCAGATCCCGCCGGGGCAATTTGCAGAAATGCCCGTTCGATCTCTCCGCGCCGCTCGGCCACCGACTGCGTAAGAACGAGAATGCGGGTGGCCGGGCGCTTTGCGAGGAGCTGCATGCACCACGCCGCGCAGGCCCCCAGCTCTTGCCGGGGATCAGTGGCGCTGCCATAGTGAACCTCTGTTGCCGGGGGTGCGAGATCAGCATGTCGCCACGTGCCCCACGCGTCCAGCAGGGTCTGCTGCGTCGGTTGCAGCCTGTCAAAACCCACAACCAGCACCGGCGCCCGCGCGGAACGGGAAGCCGCAAGCAGCGGAATCAGCTCCAGCGCGACTCGAGTCGCACTCAGGAGTTGCGATGCCTCACACTTCGCGTCGAAGAGACTAAGCCAGTCGCTGAACGTCCCCGGATCGAAACTCCAGCCGGTTCGAGCCTTGGCTTGCAGATAACGCGGAGCATAGCCGCATACAAGCCCGTGGGCCTCCATCACAAGGCGGGCGAGTCGATGCCGCGGCCCCTCCAGTACGGTCGCGAGGCGCTTTTCGCCAGCAATGATCGTGTCCCAGAGGAGCTCTTCCTGAGCCGCGTTTAACACCATGCGGTCGTGACTTGAAAACTCCAGCCACGCCTCCTGGACGAACATCGGCCAGGTCATCACGCGCGGTGCGGGCCATGCATGCTGGCCTTCATCCCGGCGTCGAATGTGAAAGCGATGGAGAAGCGCCCGCGTCGCTCGATCGCTGGATGTGACCACGATGCCGCCGTCGCGGAGCCACGCATCGATTTCAAGATCGTCCGGGGGGCTCATTTCAGCGTTATACGCTGTTCCTCCAAGGGCGCGTCAACCCTGTGCGACATCGCGGTCCACACCAGAGTAAAATGAGGTGTGACTCGTCGACATCTCACCCTGTATCTTCTCTTGTGTCTCATTGGTGTGGGTGGCTGCCAATCTGGGAATCATGTCGCATCTTCCAGCTCCGCCAGCCCCGTCTATAAGGTCTACAAGGTGCGTGGAAAGGTGGTGGCTTCGAATCCTTCCACCGGTGAAGTCACCCTGGATTCTGAGAAGATTCCCGGCTTCATGGAAGCGATGGTGATGCCCTATAAGCTCAAAGATCCGAGTATTGCGAGCGAACTGCACCCCGGCGATGTCATTACAGCCGACGTGCTTGTCTCGCAGGGTGAGGACGCCGGCGTGCTTCTGGATAATATTGATGTCGTTGCGCAGGGTAAGCCGGATTATCGCCCCACGTCCGTCTATCACGTGCCTGCTCCCGGCGATGTCGTGCCTGATTTCACACTGCGCAATCAGGATGGCCAGTCCATCCACCTTCATCAATATCGCGGCCGCGCGCTACTGATCACCTTCATTTACACCCGTTGCCCGCTGCCTAACTTCTGCCCTCTGGTCACCCACAACTTCGCTCTGATTGAAAAGCGCCTGCGGCAGGAGCCAGCCGTGTTGGCAAAGACCGAACTCCTCTCCATCAGCTTTGATCCGGAGCACGATACTCCTGCACGCCTCAGGGCATACGGCGACGATTACATGAACACCAGCGCGAAGGATCCTTTTGCATACTGGAATTTTGCCGTGCCGCAAAAATCCACCTTGGATGCCATGGCCAGGTATTTCGACGTTGGCATCACGACCGCGCCCGATGGGGCGATTACCCATACGCTCTCCACCACGCTCATCGGGCGAGACGGCAAAGTGATCCGGTTCTATCCTGGGAATGAGTGGAGCGTCGATCAGGTTTTCAGCGATGTAAAGCAGGCCGCGTCAGGAGCTTGATTTTCCCAGCCGATTGGTTCTCGTGGAATGGCGATCGAGAGGTAAGCCAGTGCCGCGGACGCACATAGTCTCAAATCAACTGATGGAATTGTGCATCGCGGCGTTTCGCAAATCATCCAAACAACTGCGTCACAGCCAGACAAAAGGGGATAGGAATGGCGAAAGTCACACTAGTCTTTGCCGGGTTGCTCATCGCGCTCGGACTTGTGAGTTATCTGGGTACGGGAAGCCAGCATCCGACGGCGCTCATCCCTGCCGGATTCGGGGTTCTTCTCGGCATCTTTGGATTTTTCGCTGTCAGCCCCAGCGAATCCCGGCGCAAGCTTTTCATGCACATCAATGTGACCATCGGCCTGCTGGCGTTCCTGGGCGGCGCTGCTGAGGCGGTGCGCGGGTATGTTCATGCCGAGTCCGCCGGCCTGCAGCCTGACATGATTGCGCTCGCTGCCAAGCTCACCATGGCCGGTCTGATGCTTGTTTATGTCCTGCTTTGTGTGCGGTCATTCATCGCCGCGCGCCGCACGGGGAAGGTCTAGACCATGGGCGGCTTGCGCGGGCCTGGAATCGGCATCGGAATGCGTGCCGAACGGATGCCTTCCAGTCGTGGCGCACGCTCCGGCGCATCGGATCTGCCCAAGCGCAAGCCCAACATTAAGGTAATGGGGCCTCAAATCTGGAGCCTCATTGCGCCTCGCAAAGGTTTGATCGCCGTCGGCCTCGCGCTCATGGCCGTCAACCGTCTTTCCGGACTCGTGCTTCCGTTTGTCTCCAAGCGGCTTCTCGACACGGTCCTTTCTCCCGTTCATCCTGATTCGCGACTGCTGCCCGGCATCATCACGGTTGTCCTTGTGTCCACGCTGGTGCAGGCAATTACCTCCTATTCGCTCACGCAGCTCCTCTCGATCGCGGGCCAGCGCCTCATTGCCGAAATGCGTCGCGAAGTGCAGAAGCATGTCGGGCTGCTTTCCGTCGCCTACTATGACGAAAATCGCGCCGGGACTCTTGTGGCGCGCATCATGACCGATGTCGAGGGCGTGCGCAACCTCATCGGAACCGGCCTCGTGCAGTTTGTCGGCGGACTGCTTACGTCTGTGCTGGTCTTTTTCTTCCTGCTCTATCGCAGCGCCACGGTCACGCTCACGGTCTTTGTCGTCGTGGGAGTCTTCGTCGTCATTCTCCAGTACGGGTTCAAGGCCATTCGCCCTATCTTTCGTGAGCGGGGCAAGATCAACGCAGAAGTCACCGGCCGCCTCACCGAATCCCTGGGCGGCGTCCGCGTCGTCAAGGGCTATCACGCTGAAGAGCGCGAGCATAAAGTTTTCTCAAAGGGTGTTGACCGCCTGCTTGATAACGTCATGAAGTCCCTGACCATGACCAGCGTCCTCGGATCAGTCTCTACCGCAGTCGTAGGCATCGTTTCCGCGCTCGTCATGTGGCTGGGCGGGCACCTTGTATTAAAGAGCGTCTGGACCACCGGAGATTACTTTCAATACAACATGTTTCTCGTCTACATGGTTGCCCCCGTTTTCCAGATGGTGAACATTGGCACCCAGTTGACTGAGGCCTTTGCGGGCCTCGACCGAACCAATGAGCTGCTGGGAGAACTGGAAGAGAACCAGACGCCCGGCCGTTCCATTCAGATGCCCGCCATCCAGGGGGATGTCCGCTTTCAGGACGTGCACTTTGCGTACGTCTCCGACAAGCCCGTTCTTCACGGCATCAGTTTCACGTCCACGCCCGGAACTGTTACAGCGCTGGTCGGCTCCTCCGGATCCGGCAAGTCCACCATCATCAGCCTCATCTGCGCCTTCCATACGCCATCGACCGGCCACATCACTGTGGATGGAGTCGATCTGGCCAACGTCAACTTGCATACCTACCGCTCACAACTCGGCGTCGTTTTGCAGGACTCCTTTCTATTCGATGGTTCAATTCGCGAGAATGTGATGTTCTCCCGGCCGGAGGCGAGCGAGGAGCAGTTTCTCGCAGCCTGTCGCACGGCGCGCGTCGACGAGTTCGCCGAGCGCTTCCCGGAGGGCTACGAGACGGTCGTCGGCGAGCGCGGAGTCAAGCTCTCCGGCGGGCAGCGCCAACGGCTTTCGATCGCCCGCGCCCTTCTCGCCGAACCGCGCATCCTCATCCTGGACGAGGCGACCAGCTCGCTCGACTCAGAATCGGAAGCGATGATTCAGACCGGCCTGGCCCAGCTCATGCAGGGGCGCACGACCTTCGTCATCGCCCACCGCCTCTCCACGATCCGCCGTGCCGACCAGATTCTCGTGGTTGAGGAAGGCCGGATTGTCGAGCGGGGCAACCACCAGGAACTGTACGCACTCGGAGGCCGCTACTACGACCTCTACACGCGACAGCACGGGCTGGAAGCGAATCTCTTCCTCGCACCTGGCGAGGGAGACGTGGTCCCGGTCTGATCCAGGGAAAAGACTGACTCAGACTCCGCCTGTCGTTGCATGTCCCTTCACCCAGCCGCGCTCCAAATCCAGCGGGGCAGTTCCAGCCATCTCACAAGATGAACCAACGTATCGGGTCCTTGACGCCCATCTCATATTTTGAGAGACTGTCTCTGTACTTAGAAACAGGATGGGGGACCGGAATGCGAGACGCATCGCCGCAAGGCATCTACAAAGTGCAAGCCCTCGACAGGGCATTTGCTGTGCTGGACCTTCTTGGCGAGAGCGACACGCCGCTGGGCCTGGCGCAGGTCGCTTCATCGCTGCAATTGCATAAGAGCACTGCCCATCGTTTTCTGATGGTTCTGGAGCGTCACCACATGGTGGAGCGAACCAGCAGTGGCAAGTTTCGCCTTGGGCTCCGCCTCTTTGACTTCGGCAACCGTGCCATTGAGCAATACGACCTGCGCGAGCGCGCGCAGCCCCACCTTCGCCGTCTTGTTACAGAGACTGAGGAGACGGCGCATCTGTGCATTCTCGAGCAGGCGCGCGTCATCTACATCGACAAGATCGAGCCGGCCCGCTCCGTGCGCATGATCACGCGCATCGGCTCCAGCAATCCAGTTCATTGCACTTCAGTGGGTAAGGCGATGCTCGCATTCCTGCCTGAAGATCGCATTGAAGATGTCATTCGCCGCACGCGCTTTGAGCGATTCACCCATCGCACCATTGCCAATGCAGAAGCCCTGCGCGCTGAGATTGAAAAGACGCGCCGTCGCGGCTATGCCGTCGATGACGAGGAGTTGGAAGAAGGTTTGCGCTGTATCGCAGTGCCTCTGCTTGATGCGCAGCGGCAGCCCGTTGCGGCCGTCAGCGTCTCTGGTCCCTCCTTCCGCGTCACCGCGCAAAAGCTGCCCTCCATCGCCAATCATCTGCTCCACTGCGTGCGCGGCATTGCGCACGACATGGGTTACACCTCGTCCAGTCGCGGCAGTCGCGCAGCCTGGACGGCCTGAGGATTGAGCGTGCCGATCGGCCTGCTCACAAGCTGCATCGGCACGGTCCCATAACGTCGAGCTTTCTGATACACTCATTCTTGTTGCGAAAGTAACATGCACCGCGCCCGCCAGGGCTCGGATGCAGCCGGAAGCAAGCCGCTGGCGGAGTGAAACAGGAGAGGCAACTTCAGCTCTCCGAAACCTTCCCCGGGCGCACCTTTCGGGTTCCAGGTCTACCTGGGGACGTAGCTCAGTTTGGTTAGAGCGCTGCCCTGTCACGGCAGAGGTCGCGGGTTCGAGCCCCGTCGTCCCCGCCATAAATCCAAGTGGTTTATGGCCGATAACTCCCCCCAAAAAGCAGAGGTCGCGGGTTTGACTTGGGTGCAGAAAGCACTCTGCCTTCGAAATTAGGGATGCAATGCATCCTTCATTCCACCCAATTCTGGAACCAACATCCTGACAGACTTGCTCTGTGCGGCTCGCTTGTGCGAGGTGACAGCTTGCGTGTCCATCTCCAGCGTGATCTCGTTTCGCGAGCAAGGTAACAGGGCGTCGTCGCAGGCGTCGATGGCCGGAAACGCATCTTTGATCAGGCCACTGCTGGCGTTGGCGCAAGGCCAGCCAGGATGATTTTGCAAATCTGTCGAGCCTGCAAATTCCGCATCGCATCAACCTCGAATGCAATTCCGATGAATGCCTCGGCTTAGTGCTCGCCTTTGCCGGGGCGCAGCATCAAATCGCGAATTGCCTCGCGCGGATCCTTGCCTTCATCCAGAATGAGCTTCATTTGCTCGGTGATGGGCATCTCAATGCCATGCAGGCGCGCAAGCCCCAGCGCAGCGCGCGTCGTTCGCACGCCCTCCGCCACCTTGCCGCCCAGGCTTTCCAGAATCTCTGGCAGCTTGCGGCCCTGTCCCAGGGCCTGGCCCACCGTGCGATTTCGCGAGAGGGATCCCGTGCAGGTAAGCACCAGGTCGCCTACGCCTGACAGGCCCGCGAGCGTTTCGCGCCGACCACCACAGGCCACCGCAAGCCGTGTAATCTCGGCAATCCCGCGCGTGATGAGCCCGGCGGCAGAGTTGTACCCCAGTCCCATTCCCGCAGCAACTCCCGCTGCGATGGCGATGACGTTCTTGAGCGCACCGCCCAGCTCGACGCCGATCACATCGGTCGTGGTGTAGAGACGCAATGACTCGGAGGAAAAATCCTTTTGGACGCGCTCCGCAATGGCCTGATCGGAAAACGCGATCACCACCGCCGTCGGCTGGCCCTGCGCCACTTCCACCGCAAAGGTGGGGCCGCTGAAGGCCCCAATCGGCAGCACAAGACCCGCGGGCTCCAGCACTGCTGAGATCACCTGTGTCATACGGAAGTGCGTCCCGTCCTCGACCCCCTTGGTTGCGCTCACAATAATTTGCCCTGCGCGCAGATGCGGCGTCAGCCTGGCGATCGTAGCCCGTAGAAACTCCGACGGAATCACCGAAACCAGAATCTCCGCTGAGCGAATCGCCTCCGGCTCTGACGTGCTCCGAATTCCCATGGGTATGGAGAAGCCTGGAAGAAACCGAATGTTTTCTCCTGCCACGCGAATTTCGTGCGCTTCTTCCTCACTATGCGACCACAGCGTAACTTCGTTTCCACCGTGGCGATGTAAGGAAAGTGCAATGGCGGTTCCCCACGCCCCTGATCCAAGAACTGCGATGCGGCTCATGCTGGCTTCCCCTCGTGCGCGCGTGATCCAAACTTGCTTTCACTTCCGTTCAGTAGTCTGCGAATGTTCTGATGATGTTTCAGAATGATGAGCAGCGCCACGACGAATTGCACGGTTACAAAGAATTTGGGCCGGTCTCCATGCACCAGCAGCCATGCAAAGGGAGGAAAGCTTGCCGCGCCAAGAATGGAGGCCAGTGAAACATACCGGCTGAGGTAAAGCACGATGAAGAACACACTGATGGCCGCAAGAGCAGCCAGCGGCGCGGCAACAAGAAAGACACCAAATCCGGTCGCGACGCCCTTGCCGCCGCGAAATCGCAACCATAGCGGAAACATATGACCCACCACGGCACAGAGCGCCGCCAGTGCTTCCACGTTGCGCAGCGGAGAACCGCCCATGAGAAGCGGCCCGGCCAAAGCCCCAAGCCAGACTGCCGCGCACCCCTTTAGCATATCCAGGAGAAATGTTGCCGCTCCAAGCCCTTTCCCTCCGGACCGCAGAACATTCGTTGCGCCGATGTTTCCGCTACCGACCGTGCGTATATCCTCCTTGCGCACAAAGCGTACGAGAAGATAGCCGGTCGGAATGGACCCAAGAAGATAGGAAGCCCCGATGATGAGAAGACTTGCACCGGACATGACGAGTGAGAGTGTAGCAGGTGCAGCCTTCGGAACCAATCTTCATACCGCCTTCATCGGGCCTGGCTAGAAGCCCGAGACACTCCCGGCGCACGGCGATGCCGCGAGGTGTATACTTCGGTTCTCCCCCCGGGCCGGATTCCACAGCGACAATTCAAACGAGGTTTCAAACCATGCCGAGTTATCTTGTGCAGGCTTCTTACAGAACCGAAGCCCTGCGGCTGCTCATCAAAAAGCCAGAAGACCGAACCGACGTACTACGCAAGGCGGTGGAAAAACTCGGCGGAAAGCTGGTCGGTCTCTGGTTGTCTTTCGGCGATCAGGATGTCGTAGCGATTATCGAGATGCCAAACAATGTCAGTGCTGCGGGTCTCGCGCTTGCCATAGGCGCAGGCGGTGCGCTCAAATTCACCAAGACCACGCCGCTGCTTACGATTGACGAAGGTCTCGCCGCACTCAAGAAGGCGGCCACCTCGGGCTACAGTGCCATCACCAGCAGGCGCTGACCCCGCAGTCCGGAATCCGCAGCTTCGCGTTCCCGTGCATAAGGAGTTAGTCCACCATCACATCGCCGGGAAGAATTGGACGCGTGCGGTACAGCTTGCCGCGATACGATAACCAGCCCATAAAGGCCAGCACGGCAACATACACCGCGAGCTTGATGACGTCGTCTTCATGACCGCGCGGCAGCGCTTTCCACAGGATCAGCAACACAGACTGTGCCGCCGTCACGGCCCACACCGTTCCGTAAAAGTAGCGGCGCTCCACACCTTCGCCCTTCGTGCGCGGTCCTACGCGGGGCAGCTTGCCGAAGGCCCCCAGGGTCAGGATCGTAATGCAGATTGGGAGATAGGCATAGTGGTAAAGCTGCTTCATCACCCACGTGCCGGTCGCGACCGCAATCAGCAGACCCGCCAGGTTTAACAAGGCAAAGTTCACCGCGGCATTCCAGGCAAATGTATAGCAAACACGCCGATAGAGCGGATTCGGCTTGTCCTCATCAAACCGCAGGATGTAGGGTTTGTGTTCCACCCCAGGCAGTTGTGCCCACAATCCGGCGATGCCCGTGCCAATCAGCACCACGGCCAGCCATGCCGAGTTGGCGCGGCTGAACCCATGCGCGAAAAGTGAAAAAGTGAGCGGTCCCGGCGCCAGAAAAAAGACCCAGATCCAGATGGGCCAGTGAGCCATTCGGTAATAACTCTTATTGCGCGCGCGAATCTTTCGTTCGCTGGCATATTCCACTTTCCCTGCGTAAGCCATTGGCCAGAGTGTTGCAAACCCACCGTGGGCGAGTCAATTGGCATCTCGCAACTCCCGTGTCTTGTGGCCTGCCTTTGCAATCGGTCCGGGCAGGGAAGCAGTCCATTGCGCGTCCCGTCTCACTGGATGCAATGCGGGGGCAAGCCTGCTGGAATGGAGACTGCAACGAGTTCCAGTTGCGGCGATTGCACCCATTTACACTGGAGAAGTATGGCGGAAGAAAAAGAATTACGGTACGAGCCCGCGGTTCTCGAAAGCAAATGGCAGGATCGCTGGGCCGCAGACCCAGCTTTGTATGCGGCTGAGCCCGCGCAGTGCGGCAAGCCCAAGTATTACGTCCTTGAGATGCTGCCTTATCCCAGCGGCCAGCTGCACATGGGGCATGTGCGCAACTACTCTATCGGCGATGCGTTGGCGCGGCACATGTGGATGCGCGGCTTCAACGTTCTGCACCCCATGGGCTGGGATGCGTTCGGGCTGCCCGCCGAGAATGCCGCGCTCAAGAACAATACGCCTCCCCGCCAGTGGACGCTGGCCAATATCGCCGCCATGAAGCGGCAAATGCAGCGCCTCGGCCTTGGATATGACTGGGCCACGGAGGTCACCACCTGCCTCCCGGAGTACTACCGTTGGAACCAATGGTTCTTTCTGCGCATGTACGAGAAGGGGCTCGCCTATCGCAAGAAGAGCAAGGTCAACTGGTGCCCGGACTGCGCCACCGTCCTGGCTAATGAACAGGTCATCGACGGACGTTGCTGGCGCCATGAAGACACTCTGGTGGAGCAGCGCGAGCTCGTGCAGTGGTTCTTTCGCATTACCGCCTACGCCGACGAACTGCTTGAGGGGCTCGACAAGCTCGAAGGCTGGCCGGAGAAGGTGCGCACCATGCAGCGCAACTGGATCGGCCGCAGCGAAGGCACCGAAGTCGATTTTGCTCTGGAAGGCGGCGACGAGAAGATTCGCGTTTTCACCACGCGCGTAGACACCATCTTTGGCGCCACCAGCGTTCAACTCGCCCCCGAGCATCCCCTCGTTACCCGTCTTGCCGCAGCGGATCCGGCCCTCAAGGCGCAGGTCGATCACCTCATCGACGAGCAGACACGCGCACGGGAAGCCGGTGATGTGGGAGCCATCGAAAAGCACGGCGTGGACACGGGACGCTTTGCGCTGAATCCCTACAGCGGTGAGCGCGTGCCCATTTGGGTGGCTAACTACATCCTCATGGACTACGGCACCGGCGCCATCATGAGCGTGCCCGCCCATGACGAACGAGACTTTGAATTTGCCAACAAGTATGGGATCGAAATTCGTCGCGTCATCGCTCCGGAAGACTCCGCACAGGAAGAACCGGCTCTGCCATTCACCTCTGAGACCGGTATCCTCATCGACTCCGGTTCGTACAACGGCCTGACTTGTGAACAGGCCCAGAAGCAATTGCAGCAAGTGGCCGCGCGCAATGAATTCGGCAAGGCGACGGTGACATACCGTCTGAAAGACTGGGGCGTCAGCCGCCAGCGCTATTGGGGCACGCCCATCCCCATGATTCATTGCGAGCTCGACGGGCTCGTTCCCGTGCCCGATGACCAGCTCCCCGTCCTGTTGCCTGACCAGGTTGAAATTACGCAGCAGGGCGGCTCACCCCTCAGTCGGGTTCCGGCTTTCGTCAACGTCACTTGCCCCAAATGCGGCGGACCGGCGCGTCGTGAAACCGACACCATGGACACTTTCGTCGATTCAAGCTGGTACTTCTACCGCTACGCCGACGCAAAGAATTCCGACGCTCCCTTCAATCCAAATGCGGCCGGCTACTGGTTTCCCATCGACCAGTACATCGGCGGCGTCGAGCACGCCATTTTGCACCTGATCTACTCGCGCTTCTGGACCAAGGTCATGCGCGATCTGGGCCTCGTCCGGAACGACGAGCCGGCCGCGCGCCTGTTTACGCAGGGCATGGTCATCAAAGACGGCGCCAAGATGTCGAAATCCAAGGGCAACGTCGTCTCCCCTGACGACATGGTGGCCCGCTATGGCGCAGATGCCACGCGCATGTATGCCCTCTTTGCCGCACCGCCCGATCGCGATCTGGACTGGCAGGAAGATGGCGTTGCCGGCGTGAGCCGCTTTCTGGGACGTGTCTTCCGCCTGGTCATGCGCTATGCGCCGCAGGCACGCAGCGGCCGCACAGCGCAGCCAGTCGCCCCGGCCGGAGTCTCGCTCAAGCTTCTGCGCAAGCTGCATCAAACCACTGCCAAGATCGCGCTGGACTTTGCCGGCCGCTGGCACTTCAACACCTGTGTCGCTGCCATCATGGAGCTCGTCAATGACATGCAGGCTGCAGATGCGCAGCTCTCCGCAGGCGAAGTTCCAGCCTCCACAATGAATGGTCTGCTGCGTACGCTCGTGCTGCTGCTGGCTCCCTTCGCACCATTCCTGGCGGCAGAGCTATGGGAGGAACTGGGTGAGACAGGCGCAGTCTTGCGTGCCACCTGGCCCCAGAGCGATCCCCGGCTTGCCCGTGAGGACGAGCTCGAGATTCCAGTGCAGGTCAACGGCAAGCTTGTCACCATAATCCGGATCGCCGTCGATGCGGATCGCGCTGCCATGGAAGCGGCTGCATTGCGCGATGAAAAGCTCCAGACAAAGATTGCGGGCAAGTTGGTTGCCAAAATCATCGTTGTGCCGGGTAAGACCGTGAATGTGGTGGTGAAGTAGGATGCCACCCGTTCGCGGAACGCAGACTCTGGTGGATCAGATGGGATGGGTTTTCAGACGTCCCAACCTCACCGCTCTCGAAGTCGCGTGGCGCTGGACCTTCGGTATCCCATTTCTCGTGGTGTGCTGGCTGCAGGCACAGCGGATTCTCCGCCAGATTCCGCTCGCTCAAACCGGCTTCAACAATATCGATGCCCAGAATCCATGGGTCGCCGCCGTGCAATTCGTCGGCGTCTGGCAGCACTATAAGAACTCCGTTGCCGCTTTGCTCCTGTGGCTGCTCCCCGTCGCTGCGCTTGCCTGGGCCGTTGTCTCGGCCGGCGGGCGCGCGCTGGTGCTGGCGCGCCTGGAGCGCGGCGTGAAGGCGCGGCCTCTTTCTCTGCTCTTCCTTCAGGGGATCTGGATCGCTCTGCTCGGAATCACCTTCTGGGCCTGGTTTCGCTGCATCCAATGGGCGGCCGCGACACACATCACCCCCAATGGCGAAGCGGACCTCGTGGGCTATTCCATCTGGGCAATCTTTCTTTCGCTTGGATTCTTCAGCCTCTGGGCCCTCATCAACTGGCCCGTCACCATCGCCCCGCTGCTCATGGTCCTTGAAGGCCTCACCCCATGGCAGGCCCTGCGGGAAAGCTTTTCGCTGGGCAGGACCTTCACCAGCAAGTTGATGGAGATCAACCTGGTGATGGGCATCGTCAAGCTGATGCTCATTGTGCTGGCGATGGTTTTCTCCGCGGCTCCGCTGCCCTTCAGCGACCAGCTTGGGACGCAGGCGCTGCACAATGTGGTTGCCGGCGCGACTCTCTTCTACCTTGTCGCCAACGACTATTTTCAGGTTGTACGCCTCAAAAGCTTCATCGAATTCTGGCGAACCTATCGGAGCGCGGCCCGGGCCTGAAGCTCAGTCAAGCTACCTGCCCTGGATCAACTGTTGCGCTTGACTCCTGTAGGCCGTGCTCAATGTCCCTTTTGCCTCGGCCACCGGCAACAAAGTCGGGTAGAACTGCACAAACGTCGTATCGACCGCTCCGTGCGCGGCATGGCAGCTGTAACAGGCTGCACTTTGCTCAATGAGCTTGCCGTCCTTCGTGGGTGAGTCGAACTCGAAGAACGCCCACTTGCCTGGAAACCTTGCCTCATCCTTCACGTGGACTTCCATGCCCATCATCGAGGTGCCCTGGTAGTGTCCATGCTGGTTAATCGAACCTTTGCTTTGCGCCTCGCGCACTTCAAGGACCAGCATCGTCTTGTCGGGCCATGTGCCCGTTGTCAGAAAGCTCCTGTAAGACGCAGGATCCACAAAAACATTGTCAAACATTGACATGGAGCCATCGCCGGCTTTCGCCGAATAGCTCATGTCGAAGCCCGACGTCAGATAGACCCACTCCCGGTAATCGGTGGGTGGCTTCAAGTCGCCCTGGCCCGTGTAACTTGGCCCCGGCGTCTGCTCGCCCTTCACCGCGCCGCCGGATGCAATCAAAGTCAAGCCCATCACGGCGCAAGCCGCTGCCACCGCTGATGCCAGCAGCTTAAAGTGCTGAATCAACATCACGACCTCCACACACTCGATACGCTGCAGGAGAGGAAAAGTTCAGTTCAAAGTTTGGAAAATGGGCGGCCATGCCCGGGGAACTAAAACAGCTTCAATCGAATCACAAGGTACTTCTTCGGATTCTCGCGCATCCCCTCGATCAACTGATGCGCCTGGTCGAGCGTCGCGTCTGCGTGATCGTAGAGCGTGCGGTTCTGCACCAGTTGGCCCAGCGTTCCCTTGCCCTGGTCTACATTCTTCAAAATGTTGTCGAGCCGGGTGACTGAGTCATCCAGCTTCTGGGCAAACTCCGGATCCTTCGCCAGCTTGCCGATCGAGCCTTTGCCGGCATTGATCTCGGTCGTGAGTTGATTCACATTCTTCACGGCGACGTTCAGATTGTTGTAGAGCGTGTCATCTTTCAGGAATTTGCCTGCGCTGCCCTGGCCTTGATCCAGTGCCGTTGCCACCTGGTTCAAGTGATTCAGCGTCGAGTTCGCGTTCGCATAAAGCGTCTCGTCAGTGACCATCTTGCCCAGAGTTCCATGCCCCTGGCTCACCGCGTCTGTAATCTTTTGCAGGTTATCTGCAATGCGTGACACCTTTGCGTAGAATGCCGGATCATTGATCAGCGCTCCAATCGTGCCGCGCTTTGAGTTCAGCGTGTCGCTCAATACCTCCAGCTTTCGCACCAGGAAGGTCACTTCCTGAATCGAAACCTGGCTCGAGCGGATCACATCCTGAATATTCGGTGACCCGGTCGCCTTCAATTCCGCGTTATTGGAGGGCACTGGCCCTGTGGCTGCGCTGGAGTCAATGTCGACGTAACTGTCGCCCAGCACGCCTGCCTGTTCAATCGACGTGGTCGAAGTCACGTGCAGATCACTGAGATAGTCACGCCCCACGCGCATCGTGACTTCTACCGGCGTTGGATTGCGCTGCGGCACCACGCGAATGCGGATGACATTTCCAATGGTCACTCCCTCCAACGTGACGGGTGCGCCGTTTTTCAGCCCGGATGCGTTGTCAAAATAGGAGCGAAGAATAATCTTGCGGGCAAACGGGCCGCCGCCCGATCCGGACATCAGAAAGATGGTAAAAACAAGCGCCGCCATCGCTGCCAGCACCAGGAGACCCACACGTAACTGCGACCATTGGATTTCTTTCTGGCTCGGCACGGCATTCCCCTGGCGAAATTAGACCGGAAGCATCAGCTTGCCTTTGAGGATAGCAGATGCGCACTGCCCGGCCCGTCATTCCTCCAGCAGAACACTGGCCATGGCCAAGTCATCCGTATGGGTGATCGAAAGGGCGGATCGTTGCGCGCCAAGCCGGATCGCCGTCTCATGCGCGCGCCCGTGAAACAACAGCGCCGGCCGCCGCCCCGGCTGTCGCACCACTTCAATCTCCAGCCATGACACACCACGGCTAATCCCCGTTCCAAGGGCTTTTGCCGCAGCCTCCTTGGCCGCAAATCGAGCCGCAAAGCTCTCGGCCGAAGCCCGCTTCTTCAGGCAATATGCTTGTTCGCCTGGCGTAAAAACGCGATTCAGAAATCGATTTCCATAGCGGGCGATGCTCCGCTCGATGCGCCGAATCTCAACGAGATCGATACCACTGCCAACAATCATGGGTATCTTCCAACTTACATCATGTGAGTCTCCTTAGCATGCCGCAGAAGGCTTGCCGGCGTCCGTCCAACACTTCCGCTGCCGCTCCCTGCACTGTCCCAGAACGCGTCAGCCGCAGCACCGCCTCTCCAAATCTTCAAGAGATGGCGTGCAAATGCCGATAGTTCTGGTGTGATACAGCAAGCGCCATCCCGGATTCTCCCTTCGCTTTCGGAGATTCCCTGGGTGATGGAAATGAAGGCTCTTTCCACGCAGGAGCCGGGCGTGCTTGTGAAGACCCTGACTGGTGCGATCTTAGGATCCGGCGGCTGGATCCTAAGTCGTGGCGCAAATGAGGAGGGCCAACTGACACTCCTCTTCGAATTTGAGCGCCGCCATTGCGTGGAGATCTACAGCACTCTCGTCAGCGCAGGATTGGAACTGAGTGCACAGACCCACCGTCTCTTCACCGACCTCTGTCAGTGCACAATGCATCGGGCTGAAGCCTGCGCAACAGAGATTGCCAGCGTCGATCTTGAGATTCAAACCCTCCAGGCGGACTTTGCAGAGAGTCAGTCCCCGCGTCAGGACTATTGAGAAATTACTTCTCGACAAATACAACAAGGGTCCGGAAAGCCACTGCATCGCCTTCCGGACCCTTGTTGTGGTTTCACTACTGTGTGACGGAATCGACCACCACCGGCCCCAGAAGGCCGGAAGGCATCAACGGCGAGTCTGCATGATATGGCTTCACCGTCGTGAACGTGTACTGGGTTGCTCCCGGCTGCTGGTCGCCAATCATCCGGTTCACCCAGGCGTTGGTCACTTTGATTGATACTTCATTCGCTCCCGGCCGCATCGCCTCCGTCGCATCCACCCGGAATGGCGCATGCCACACGATGCCCAGCGGCTTGCCGTTCACCGTGACCTCGGCGAGGTTCTTCACATCGCCCAGGTCAATCCAGATGTGGGCGCCCTTGCGGAACCACCCCTTCGGCGCCTGCAACGTCTTTTCGTAGGTCGCAGTGCCAGAGAAGTACTTCACGCCGGTGTCCGCATTCTCTGACCACGAGGCAAGCTGGTCGAGCGTCACGGAGGAAGGCGCGCCCCAGTTCGGCGGGAACGTTACCTTCCACGGTCCTTCAACCGTCGTCAGCTGCTTTTCCGTCTGCGCAGGCACAGTGCGGCTCGTCTCCTGCGTCGGCTTGCGGAAGACCACAAACACCGTCCCCCACGCTTCCAGATCGAGTGGAACACTCGTCCTTCCATTCGCAATCGTGTAAGACGCTGGCACGCTCGTGCCCGTCTCGGCACGCCATAGCTCCGGTGCCTTACCGCTCACGCGGAAGGTCGCTTCCACCTTCGCGCCATGGTCGCCGCGGTTGTCCACAAAGTAGATGTCGGCATCCGCCAGCTTGCGATGGACAAACTCCAGTCGCGTATCGCTCTCTGGCTTCGTGTAGTCAAAGTCCGGTGCAAGATGGATCGCCTTGAATACTTCGCCAAGGTCTTCTCCTGCATAGACCGTGCCTTTGCCCACGCGATGTACGCCCGTTCCGTCGCCAAAGAGTTCGTCGCTCAGGCGGCGGAACTCAGCCTCATTGTCCGCAAGACTTGGATCATTCTCCGGCTTGGCTCCCGCTACGGTCGCCCCGTTTTGCACAAGTGTGTAGATCGCGCGCAAAACAGGCAGAGACATGTGACGGCTGTAAGGAGCAAGACCCAGCATCCGGTAGTCCATTCCGCCCGGAGTTACCAGGTGACCGTCCCGCACGCTCAGCTCGTGGATCAGCGCATCGGCGTTGATGTAGTCGAATCCGAATCCCGCAGGCACCTCCGGCGCTTTGTGTGCGTAGATTGCTGTCAGGTTTGAATCCTCGCCGTAGAAATAAACCAGGTCTGCGCCAAAGTGTCCCTGTTGCAGCATGTAGCTGTTGCGCGCCAGGTACTTGATCCACGGACCCGCTTCGTCCGCCCATGTTTCATTCCGGTTGAACCACTGACCAAATGGCCCAAGCGACAGGCCGGGCTTCTTGTCAATCAGGGGTTGATGGGCCGATTCATGAATCACGATGCGGTTGATCCCGTTCAGGAATTCCTGGTCGGCAGTTGGCTTCAGCGTCGCAGGGCACCATCCCCACGGCGCTGCCGCCGCGGTCATCGATTCTGCGGCTGCCAGGTTCTGGCCGTAAATATGCGCCACAGAGGCAGACTCGCGATCGTCGGCGTTGTATCCGTACTGCTCGTTGTTGACCCCCGGTGTCTGGGTCCACATCGCGCCCATCGGCACTTCGTTGAATTTCTTCACTTCCATGCCATCGGCAACAAAGGCGCGTCCACTCTCGTGCGACTCCCCATAGTGGCCCATGCCCCACTCATGCAGCGTCGCCTCCAGTTGACCGTAGTGCTCGTTCGCAATCAGGTCCGCAATTGTCTTCCGGAAGTCCCACAGGAATTGGTCACTCGCCTCGGCGCTCTGCACCACCTGGCCCGTAAGCACCGGCATCCATGGAATCGGATCGTAGCCCCGCAGCTTCTTGAACTGCTGGATCATGTCGTCGGTCCAATTTTGCGATCCCGCTTCCCAGCTGTCGTTGATTACATAATGAATCCCGTGCTTACCGATCAAATCGGGCCCCACGGTCTCCTTGTAGCTGTTGAGATACGTCTCCATGTACTGCTTCACATCCGCGCGATTGAGCTTGTCCACTTCCAGCCCTGTCGCTTCGGCTGTCGCAGGATGATTCGTGATGCCGAGCAGGGAATAGCCAAATCGCACCACAACCCACTTGCCCGCCGGCGGGGTCCAATCCAGGCTTCCGTCCGGACGCATCTTTGAGGTCAGGTCAATCACATCGCTTGGCGGCACCGCTTCCCCGGCGCTCACGTGCGGCGTCGCAAGGCTGTACAGATCCGGCTCCGGTGTAAACGCGGCTTTCTCCTCAAACTCGTTCACACGGGCTCCGGCATGCAGCACCAGTTCGGCAATCTGGTATGAGCTTGGAGTCGGCCCTAGACGCAGCCCGAACGACTTCGGATCTAGCCCCTTGGCCCATGCCGGTGGCGGCGGGGGAGGTACGCGTTCAAAGGTCACGCGAAAATACTTCGCGGTCACGGCGGGGAACGATAGCGTATGCTCCGGTGCACCACCCGCAGGCATCGTCGCCACCTCGCGGAAGGTCTGCCCATCATCGCTGGCCTCAAGCGACTTCTTGGGCGCGGCAATGCCGTACACCATGGCCACGATTCTGTCCGGATCCTTCGATACAAGCGTCAGCGCCCGAATGGTCGTCGGCCGGTCGAATGCATATTGAATCCAGGACTTCTCGCCTGCCGCAGGAATCGCCAGCCCCGTCGTCTTCTCCAGGTCTCCGTCCGTCAGCATGGCAGGGTTCAGATCTCCCCCGCTGACCGTGATCGTCGGGTGCAGGTCTTCGATCGACACGTCATCCCCTGGTTGCCGATAGGCAATCACGGCTGAATCCGCGTAGAACTGTGGCGCCTTCTTTGCTCCGGGAGGCGCACCCAGCGCATCGCGAATCCCGATGTTCTGGAACGCTCCCGTCACGGTCGGCGGGTGGACCAGCGTGCCGGTAAACGGCTTGCCGCCTTCCACCACTGTCGCGCTCCACACATACTTCTTCATGCCCTGGGAGGGTGGCACCCAAGGTCCGCCCGACTCGCTCCATCCCGGCGAGCCTGCGATCGCTTCCTCCATCCCGAGCTGCGTTCCCGTCTCGATCGCGTATTTGAAAGCGTCCTTCCACGGAGGCGTCATGTATGCCAGCCTCTGCTTCACCACCTGCGGAGTAGAAAGCGCCGCGTCGAAGTTCTGGAATCCACCGAGTCCGACCTGATGCATCCAGTCCAGATCAAGCTTGATTCCTTCCTTGGTGATATTGCCATTCATCCAGTGCCACCAGACTCGAGGCTTGGCGCTTTGCGGCGGATCCGCAAATCCGCTCTTGAGCGCATCGGTTTTGGCCTGGCCTTGGGACGCGGGAATGCAAAGAAGTATCGTTAGGGTCGTCATCGCCCACTTTGCAGCCGTTCTATTCATTGAATCTCTCCTGGGTAGTCAGAACCTTCGTGGTGTACGAGGGCATTGCAGCCGGTCTCCGGCTGTTCCGCTCAAGACCGCTTGGGGCGGGGATTGCAGAGCGGAAAAACATTAACACGTCGCATGCTGAATTCGGAACAGAAATGATTTTCTATTAGAATTTTCCAGAATCCGAGGCCCTCGCAACCCAAGCCGGCATGCGGTTGGGCGCGTTCCTGACCATCCAAAATCCACTTGCACCGGCGCGGACGCTAGCTTGGACTCGAAATCCTCACCGGAAGGCCCGCCGAGTCCGGCGAAATGTGTGTGGTTCTCCCGCCCTTGAGCCCCGGAATCCAGTCTTCATCTTCCGGCAGCCCCAGCGTTTCAGCCGTTCGGAACCCCATTTCCTGCCCTGCCTCAAGATATTTCAAAAGAGAATTAAATTTTCTCTTGACACTCGCTCTCCATGATGCGTAATGTGGGGCGGCATTGGAACAACTGTGCTTCTGGCGTAGGTGTGTGCTCGATGTTATTCCCTGATCACCGTCCGCTTGCGGCGCACTGTTTTAACTCTCTGCACTGAAAGAAAAGGAACCCTAAAGGAGGCCACCGATGCGCACATTCCGGCTCGGTTTTACCCTGATGATTCTTCTGACCTCGGCAGCCAGCTTGCTTGGACAGGCGGGGCAGACAGGCACGATCCTTGGAACGGTGACCGATAGTACGGGTGCTGTAGTACCCGGGGTGGCAGTCACCGTTACAAACACATCAACCAACGTAGCTTTCCGGACTGTCACCAGTTCCTCGGGCGACTACCAGGCCCCAGATCGGCTCCCCGGTCCCTACTCAGTCACTGCGGTGGCGAAGGGGTTCCAAAAGGCCGTTACCAGTGGATTCACCCTCACAGTTGACCAGAAGGTTCGCGTCAACATCACCCTCAAACCCGGTGAAGTCACCGAGACGATGAGCGTCACGGCGCAAGGCGTGGCACTCGATACCGATAGCGAAGCGCTATCCACTCTGGTCAGTCAGCA
>JAJYAE010000295.1 GCA_021779695.1 Acidobacteriota bacterium
CAATCGAGGCTGGTTTGAGTCGAAATGTCCCACCTTCGAGGGCGATTTGACCCTTCCGGTCACCGCTATAGAAGGGATTGGCCCAGTGAAACCCGCTTTTCCGCACCGTCCCCTTGTAGGAGCCGAACAACACAAGTACGCGAGCCTCGTTCGGCTGAAGGCTGAAAAACCCGCGAAGCATGAACACGCAGATAAGAAGCACGAACATATCCAGCAGCAGTCCGGCCCCCTCAGGTTTCAAGAGAACCAGGTAGGTGAAATCGGCCGCAGCAATGGTTAGCAGCGGAATGAGTACCACCCATCCGTTTAAAACAGACACGACCTTCTCCCGGCTGATTACTGACCGATCTTCTCCCATAAAGCCTCCTCGAGTGCGATATCTATATGATATCATATTAATATCGTGACATATTTAGGGAAGTCGCTTACGCCGGAAGATGCCCTGTTAACCGCCTAACCGGAAACTGCATTCTTACCGTCTCCCGCGCCCCGCCCCGCCCTCATGTATCCTGCCCCCATGGCCTGCTTCCTCTTCAAAACCGAGCCCGATGTGTACTCCTTCGACGACTTCCTCCGCGACCGGGAAACCATCTGGGACGGTGTCACCAACCCCACCGCCGTCAAGCACCTGCGCGAGATGAAACCCGGCACGAAGTGGATCTTCTATCACACCGGCGACGAGCGCACCGCCGTCGGCACCGGCGCCGTGGCCAGCGTCGAAGCCACCGACCCCAAAGTCCCCATCGTCAAGGTCAAAGCCGGCAAGCGCCTCAGGCATCCCAAAACCCTCGCCGCCATCAAGGCCGAGCCGCTCTTTGCCGGCTCTCCGCTGCTCGTCATCGGCCGCCTCTCCGTCGTCCCGCTCACACAGGAGCAGTGGGACTGGTTCCTCGCCTGACCCGGCCGCACCGCGCCGCCCTCACACGCGCTCCTGACATGCGTGCCTCACACCCGTTCCCCTTACATCCATTCCGGGCCGCGCCGCGCTATGCTTTCTCTTTGAGGTGCAACGCCATGCCTGAGACCGCTACCCGCCCGCAGCTCGCCTATCTCACCGCCGCACTCGACGAACTCAAGGCCAAAGGCACCCACTTCCGCCTGCGCGTGCTCGACGACCAGCAGGCCCCCGTCTGCCACTACGACGGCCGCGAGGTCATCAACCTCGCCAGCAACAACTATCTCGGCCTGGCCAACCACCCCAAACTCATCGAGGCCGCCATCGCCGCCACGCGCACCTACGGCGTCGGCTCCGGAGCGGTAAGGACCATCGCCGGCACCATGCGCATCCACATGGAGCTCGAAGAGCGCATCGCCCGCTTCAAAAACGTGGAAGCCTGCGTCGTCTTCCAGAGCGGCTTTGCGGCCAATGCCGGCACCGTCAGCGCCATCCTCGGCAAAGAGGACTTCATCCTCTCCGACGAGCTCAACCACGCCAGCATCATCGACGGCGCGCGCCTCTCCCGCGCCAAAATCAGAGTTTTCCGGCACAAAGATGTCGCCCACTGCGAAGAGCTGCTCAAAGAGGTTGCCAACGAACCCGGCCACAAGCTCGTCATCACCGACGGCGTCTTCTCCATGGACGGCGACATCGGTCCCGTCGACAAGCTCGCCGCGCTCGCCGAAAAGTACGGCGCCATCAATATGGTGGACGACGCGCATGCCTCCGGCGTCCTCGGGCGCAACGGTCGCGGCAGCATTGACCACTTCGGCATGCATGGCCGCGTCGATGTCCAGGTCGGAACGCTCTCCAAGGCCATCGGAGCGCTCGGCGGCTACGTCTGCGGCAGCCGCGACCTCATCGACTACCTCTACCACCGCGCCCGCCCATTCCTCTTCTCCACCTCGCATCCGCCGTCGGTCGCCGCCACCTGCATCGCCGCCTTTGACATTCTCGAGGCAGAGCCCGAGCGGATTCAGCGCCTGTGGGACAACACACACTACTTCCAGGGCGCGCTGCACAAGCTGGGCTTCAACATCGGCGGAGTCACCACGCCTGCGACGCAGACGCCGATTACGCCGATCATCGTGGGCGAGGGCCGCGCGGCCATGGAATTCAGCCGCGCGCTCTTCGACGAAGGCGTCATGGGTACCGGCATCGCCTACCCCACCGTGCCAGAAGGCAAGGCCCGCATCCGCCTCATCCTCACCAGCGAGCACACCCGAGCGCAGATGGACCGCGCCCTCGAAACGCTGGAGCGCGTCGCCAAGAAGATGGGTCTTCTCAATTAGAGGAAGGACGGCGAGGGAAACAGACAGTGACCGCGAGCCGTCAATGCATCGGACTACTTTGCCTTGCCAAAGCCGCTTGGAACGTGCGAACAATGAAGTACTCATTCACTGGGTGATCATCGCGAAGCGCAGGATACTTGGGAGCACGCGAAATGAATTCTTCAGGCGCGATGCTATGCGCAAGCATCAGCTGAAGCTGCTCCCGAGGCGTTTTCTCCGGCCCCCACTCCATCATGTCGGTCACGGCTGTGGCAGGCATGCGCCCGAGCAATTCATCGGCTTTCGGTTCGGGAATCGGATCCATACTGGCAAAAAAGTGCCATCCCCAGCCGCTTACTGATCGATAAATGCGCACATTAGGAAAGGAATAGACCAACGCTCTCGTAACTGAGGCCAGATCGGCATCATCGCCAAGGGGCAGCCATTGCGCCAGTATGCCGTGCGGAGATAAATGCCGCTTTGCGATGGAATAGAACTCAACTGAATAGAGCAGGCTTGAAGACGCGGCAACCACAGGGGGCGGTGGATCGATAGCAATTACGTCGAATTTTTGATCCGTGCGCTCGAGGTACCGACGCCCATCATCGATCACGACATGTGCATGGGGCGATGCCATCACCCGCGCTGCGTCTTCGTGGAAGTAAGGAAACAGTTTGGGAACGCTAGGCACCAGTTCGACTGCGGTGACAGGGATGTTCCATGTGAGACCGGAACGGAAAGTTGTGCCCATTCCAAAACAAATGACGAGCATGTTCTGCGGGGGATGATCGAGTGAGGCAAGCGAGAAATGTGCCATCATTTTGGTGATCGGAGTGAGGGAAGTCATCCCCACTCCGTTAGTCAGGAGTTTCCGATTCATTCCACTTCCAGCCGCAATCACCGTTGCCGTACTATCGCGTAGAATCTTGCCCCGTGGAAACAACATTGTATAGTCGCGCGTGAAAATGAATACCAGCAACGCCGCGGCCACGCTGGCGAAACCGACGACGCTCGATCGAGCCGTGAGTGACTTGCTACCCCGCCACGGAACCATCATGGCAAACCAGGGGAAGGCAAAGATCGCCAGAGAATGGCGTTCGCTCAGATGCGGCAACAAAACAAAGCTCGCAAAGAGCGGACCAAGAATGCAGCCAAGTACGTTCACTGCGTAAGCCTTGCCCGCCCGGTCTGCGTCTCCACCCGACCAATGATCGACCAGCATGGGTGTGAGAAATCCGATGACCCCTGAAACGAACAGGACGCCAAGAACAACTCGAAACGGCGCAAGCAAGGGAACCCTTGGATCGGCCGTAATTAGGGGCACAAGGCTCAACAAGCCAAGCAGAATCCAGGGAAGACGCGATCCGCCCGCAACGCCCCTCCGCGTGTAAAGCCGTGCTCCGACCGCCGTCGCTCCCAGGTACGCCAGCAGGATTAACGCAAACGAGTAGACAAGAGGGCCAATGAAAGTCATGTAAAGCCTGATCCAGATCACCTCCATACCCATGGTGGCAAACCCCGTCAGGAAAAGCAGCGTCATCACGCGGGGTCCATCCACGGCAGTCGATTGCGGCTTGGCTGCAATCACTTCCGGCGGCGCAGTCGCGGAACCGGAGATCGGCCTGCGCCAGCGGAACGAGCACGCGAACGCGCTGCCTGCAATCACGGCATTCAAACCAGTGCCGATGTAGAGCGTGCCGTGAAATCCGCATTCCTCGATTAGGACGGCAGGAATGATTGCGCCAACCATGGCGCCGATGACGTTGGCCGTGTACAGAAAGCTGAATGAGCGACCCGATTCAGGTCGAGACTCGCTGCGGATCGCCCACATGGCCAACGGAATAGTAGCGCCCATGCATGCGCACCAAGGGATGAGTGTGAGAGCGACAAGCACACCCGATGCCAGGTAGTAAGTCGCCGATGAAGAGCTGAATCCACCGCCCCACGACTCAAGCAGATGGCGACCGAGAAGCAGTTCATGCGGAACAGTGAAGGCCGCAAAACCAATGATCAGTTCTGCTCCGGCATACAGCCGCAGAGGAGACCACGAAAGCCGATCACCATACCGGCGGGAGGCAATTCCGGAAAGCAAAGAGCCAGCGCCCATGCCAGCCATAAATACCGAAAGAACAATCGAGGTCATGGCGATCGTCACGCCATACTGGGCCGCAGTGAGCCGCAGCCAAACAACCTCATAGAGCAGACTGCAAAAACCCGAAATGAAGAAAAAGGCGTAGTACCAGCTCATGGGTCCTCGGGGAATGTCCTCACAAAGTGCGGTTGGCCAGCGTAGAGTTGTATGTCTCAGGTTGCACGCTGCGTCAGAATAGAAGGGTTCGAAAGACAAGGTCAATACAACGGGCAGCATAGTAATCTACATCGGTAATATGCCCTTTGCGGGCTTCAAGCGCTTCATGAGCCCCTTCAATCGACACGAAGAAATACAATAGCAACCAATGATCGCTCACCTGCGCGGCAAGCTCATCCACAAAGAACCCGGCCAGGCCATCGTTGAGGCCGCAGGCGTCGGCTACGACGTCGCCATCTCCGTGCCCACCTTCACCGCACTGCCCTCGCTCGGCGCCGAGACCGCGCTCTACATCCACACCCAGGTCAGCGACGACGCCATCGCCCTCTTCGGCTTCCTCGAACGCGAAGAGAAGCGCCTCTTCGAGAGGCTGATTACCGTCAGCGGCGTCGGCCCCAAGCTCGCCATCAAGATGCTCAGCGGCCTGTCGCCGGAGCGCACGGTGCAGGCCATCCGCGCGCAGGACCACGCGCAGCTCACCCGCATCCCCGGCGTCGGCAAAAAACTCGCCGAGCGCCTCGTCGTCGAGTTGAAAGACAAGCTCGAAGACTTCGCCGTCGCCCCCGCTCCCACAGCCGTCCGTGGCGCTGCCGTGGAAGACGTGCTCTCTGCCCTCGTCAATCTCGGCTACCAGCGCCCCGCCGCGGAAAAGGCCATCGAACAGGCGGTGGCCAAAGATGCGGCACTCAAGGACGATTTCGACGGACTCTTCCGCGGCGCACTCAAGTTAATCCGCTAAACTGTCCGTCGTATGCCGCGCTCCCCAAAACCCGCTCCCGCAGCTGCACTCCCTTACTTCCGCCCGGAAGCCCTGACCTTCCTGCGCAACCTCGCCCGACACAACGACCGCGAATGGTTCACGCCGCGCAAAGCTGAATACGAGTCGTTCCTGAAGGAGCCGATGCTCGCGGCCATCCGCAAAATCACTGACGCCATGCTTGACTTCGCGCCCAGCCACGTGCGCCCGGCGGAAAAATCCCTCTTCCGCATCTATCGCGACACGCGCTTCAGCGCCGACAAGACGCCCTACAAGACCCACGTCGCCGC
>JAJYAE010000296.1 GCA_021779695.1 Acidobacteriota bacterium
AGAGCCCTGTACATCTCCCATGCCACGCGCCGATAGCTGAAGTGTCCCGCCGGCCCTGACCGCAGTTCGCTGATGTACTGCGCCTCGGCAAAGTCCATCTTGAACAGACACCGCACCCGCGTCGCCAGCGGCAGCAGGTACTGCGCCGATTCCGCTGCCTCCGGCGCGCTTCCTGCCGCAATCCGCGCACTCGCTGCATGCGCCGCTTCCACCGACTCCTGAAAGCCCTCCAGCGCTCCAGCCTCGGCCAGCAGATTCACATCCGGCCCCAGATCGCCCACCACCGGCGTCTCGTACCCATGCAGCGCCGTGAACCCCTGCAGAATCTGCGTCACCCTCCGGTGCCGGTGCATATCGCGGAAGCCGCCCACATCCATCAGCACATCAAACCGTAACGCCGCTCCCGCATGAAATGCCCGCAGCAGCTCATCATGCTTGCCGCGATGCTTCAGGCCCAGCTCGATCACCTCGTTCACCCGCGCCTCGGGCAGCCCAGCCACCGCATCGCGAATCTGCCGGTACGGATAGTGACTCGCCGAGTAAAGCAGCGTCGCCGCCACTTCCACTTCCAGCGACTCCGTTCGCTCCACCAGGTCCACCAGCGGAGCCGCGGCAATCGCGACGCCACCCAGCAGCTCCTTCGCAGCCTGCGTCAGCTCGGCCTGCGTTTGCATCAGGTATGGGTTCGCCTCGGCATATTTCACCAGCGTTGGCGCGGTCTTCACCTCGCGCGTCAGCAGGTTCGCCGCCTCCGCTGCCACCTCCGGCTGACCGGCCAGCTTTTCCACAAGTGCTGCCCCGGCCTGTGCCTGCACATTCCACGCCGCTCCCGTCGCCGCCTCGCGCAGCTTCAGTCCCAACTCGCGCACCTCCGCCGCCGGATGCGACAGCAGCCGCGAGACCTGCGTCTCCAGCGTCCGCGCATTCACAATCTGCCCCAGAGAAGTATTCGTCGCCAGCGGCAGCAGATACCGCGCCACATCAAAGGCCCGCGCCTTCAACGTCCGCGCATAGCTCTCTGGCTTCATCGCCTCCGGCCGGGCCACGCGCCTTTCCAGCGCCGACAGCACCGCCGTCGTCGTCCTCTCATAGGCCGCAAACAAGTCCTCGACCGTCTGCCGATACAGCGCCCCAGACGCAGCATCTTCCCCAAAATCAGGTAGATACCAGCCCGACTTCAAAAAATTCTGGTACCGCGTCGAGCGCTCCTGCCCATCCCAGCGCTGCTCGTCCACCAGCACAATCGCCGCCAGCAGGCTCAGCCGCTCCACCGCAAACGCGATGTGCGCCAGATCGGCAATCGATCGGTGTCCGTACTGAAAATAAAACGTGTTGAGGAACTGCTCTGCCCGCTGCGCGCTGATCTCCGCCAGCGACTCCCGCATCGAGAGCGCCGACCGCGAATATTTGGCCATCGCGTAGGCCATTACTTCGGGGTCAGCCCCATGCACCGCATAAACTTCCGTTTGATTACGGGCGTTTCCGTTCGGAAAAGATTTACTGGACATCTGTGTAGGCTCGCGAACAGAATACGACATGAATGCGCCGGCGTTTTCCTGAGCCTCTTAGCTGGCGATGCGCGTCTAAGGATTGCAGGCGGGAGAAGGGGTCCAATGCGGGAGATTAAAGTGCGCACTTCACAGCGCCCCCGGCCGTTGCCCTCAGGCCACTGGATCATGACCCAGCGGTGGAACGATCTCCTTTTCGCCCATTGGCCCATCGCTCCTGCACAGATCGCAACCCACCTGCCCGACGGACTCCAGGTTGACACCTTCCAGGGCTCGGCATGGCTCGGCGTCGTTCCCTTCTGGATGGACCGCATCAAGATTCGCGGTGTTCCGCCCGTCCCAACAGCCCGCCAGTTTCCCGAGCTCAACCTCCGCACCTACGTCCGCGATCCGCGCACCGGCGCGCAAGGCGTTTATTTCTTCTCCCTCGACGCCGCCAGCCTCCTCGCCGTCGCCGTTGCCCGCGGGTTCTATCACCTGCCCTACTACTGGTCCGAAATGCGCATCGAGCAGCGTTCCGAGCGCGAGTTTTCCTACTACTCCCGCCGCCGCTTCGCCAGCCGTCCCGTGCTCTTCATCGCTCGCTACCGCGGCCTCGGCCCCACCCGCCGCCTCGCTGAAAGCCGGCCCGGCACCCTCGAGCATTTCCTCACCGAGCGCTACTGCCTCTTCACCCACGACCGCATGGGAAACCTCGTCCGCGCGAACATCCATCACGTTCCCTGGCCGCTCGAGGAAGCCGAGGCCGAGATCCATCGCAACGATCTCGCCGCCTCCATCGGCGTCACTCTCCCCGACGTGCCGCCCGTCCTGCACTATTCCCGCCGCCTCGCGGTTTACGTCTGGCCTGCGCAGCCCGTGCGTCGCGCCGTAACCACAGGCAGCACCTCCATCGCCGTTGCGCCTTCCAGCTAGGCCCTCCACTCAGCGCCCATATAATCAAACACGGCATCGCGCCGCATCGCAGCCACGCACGGAGCACAACCATGACAGCCTTGCAGGGAAGAATCGCGCTGGTCACAGGAGCCAGCCAGGGAATCGGACGGGCCTGTGCCCTTGAACTCGCCCGCGCCGGAGCCACCGTCGCCCTCGCCGCGCGCAGCGCCGACAAGCTCGCCGCTCTCGCCGATGAAATCGCCGCTGCCGGAGGCCAGGCAGCCGTCTTCACGCTTGACGTCGCCAGCGAAGAATCCCTTAAATCCGGCGCAAAGTCCGTCCTCGAGCGGTACGGCAAGGTCGAAATCCTCGTCAACAACGCCGGCATCACCCGCGACGGCCTCATGATGCGCATGAAGCGCGCCGACTGGGACGACGTCCTTGGCACCAACCTCACCGGCGCATTTCTGCTAACCCAGGCTCTGCTGCCCGCCATGCTCAAAAACCGCTGGGGCCGTATCATCAACATCACCAGCGTCGTAGGCCGCACCGGCCAGGCCGGCCAGGTCAACTATGCCGCCTCCAAGGCTGGCCTCATCGGCTTCACCCGTTCCATCGCCCGCGAGGTCGCCTCCCGCGGCATCACAGCCAACGCCGTTGCCCCCGGCTACATCGAAACACCTATGACCGCTGTGCTCGATGACAGGCAGCGCGAGGCAATGATGGCCGCCATTCCCCTCGGAAGGCCCGGAACCCCAGAAGACATCGCGCATTCCGTCGCCTTCCTTGCCTCCGATGCCGCAGCCTACATCACCGGCCACGTCCTCGACGTCAACGGCGGTATGTTCATGGGCGCCTGACGCCCGTTTTCAACTGCCCGCCTGCAATGCGGGCAGTTGAAGGTTGCTTGCCTGGCGCACGATAAGGTCTGAAAGGAGACCCCGATGGCGCCGCAATCCGCATTCGCGCAGCGCGTCCCCACGTCTTCTCTAGACGCAGACCAATCCCTGCGCTACGTCGCCCGCCAACCCATCCTCGATGCGTCCGGCAGGCTCCACGCCTACGAGCTGCTTTTCCGTAGCGGACCAGACGCCGTCTTCCGCGGCGACAGCGAACTCGCCACACGGACCATGTTCGACAATACCGTCGTCTTCGGCCTCGAATCCCTCACCGATGGCCTTCCCGCCTTCGTCAACTGCACCCTTGAAGCCCTCACGGGCACTCTCGTCGAGCTTCTGCCGCCACATCTCACAGTCCTCGAGATCCTCGAAACCGTTGAGCCTACCGCCCAGCTTCTCGCTGCCTGCCACCGCCTCAAGGCCCGGGGCTTCCGTCTCGCGCTGGATGACTTTGTCTGGGAGCCTCGTTTCGTGCCTCTCATCGAGCTCGCCGATTACATCAAGATTGATTTCCTGCTGTCCGGCCCCGAAGTCCGCCGAGACCTTCTCCGCCGCCTTCGGGGCAAACCCATTCAGCTCCTCGCTGAAAAAGTCGAGACCCAGGAGCAGTTCCAGGAAGCTCGCGCCGAAGGCTTCACTCTCTTCCAGGGATACTACTTCTGCCGCCCCACACTGCTCAGCCAGCGCAGCGTCCCCGCCAACAGCCATGAATACTTCCGGCTCATCGCCCACATCCAGAAGCAGCCACTGGATCTGAACGCCATCTGCCCCATGATCAAGCGCGATGCGGCCCTCACCTATCGACTGCTCCGACTCGTCAACTCACCCATCTATCCCCACCACGGCGAAATCCGCTCCATCCGCTCCGCCATTCTCACCGTAGGCGAAGACGCATTCCGCCGCCTCGCCATCCTCCTCGCCACCAGCAATCTTGCCAGCCCTTCAGACAGCGAGCTTCTGCACATGGCCCTCGTGCGTGCCCGCTTCTGCGAGCTCGCCGCCGTCCCCTGCGGTCTCGACGCCACCGAGCAATATCTCCTCGGCATGTTCAGCCTGCTCCCCACCATGCTCCGTGCGTCGCTCGAGGACATCGCGGCAAAGCTCCCCCTGCGGCCGGCCATCTCCAATGCGCTCCGCGGAGAAGCCTGCCCCGAGCGCACGCCCCTTGCCTGGATTGAGGCTTACGAACTCGCAGACTGGCTCCGCTGCGATGCCCTCTGCGCGCACCACGGCGTCCATCCAGACGCACTCCATCAAGCTGCGCAGCAGGCCATCCGCTGGACGCAATCCATCCTGCAATCTGTCCGTTGACTGCGCCGCCTTACCGCGGCGGCTCACTGCCGTGCGGAAGGACAGGCCCTCCATGGGGCCGGGGATAATGCGATCGCTCCATCAGCACAATTGAATGCGCCGCAAACTCTCCGTGCCGCCGCGCCCCATCCACGCGCAGCAGGTCCCCCACCTGCATTGCGCTCACCGGCACCACCATCTGCTGCCGCTTCACCACGGTTGCGTCCGTGATCGTGAAGCTTGCAGGCGCGGGATCCATCACTGTCTCCAGAGTCACTCGCTTCCCTGCAATCGCGGTCACGCGCCCCGCCAGCCAGGTCTTCCCGTACTCTTTCGCCCGCTCCTTCGCCTGCCTGGCGCAAACCGGGTCCAGTTTCGCAATCACCACAGCGCCCACCTGGCCGGTCTTTGCGTCGACGCGCCCGCCGGCCACAATCACGTCTCGCCGCTGAATCGCCACCGCCTTCACCGGTTGCAATGTACCTTCCATCTGCCCCGCTTCGGCCATCGCCAGGCAGTCCACCGGCACTCCCGCCTTGGCTGCTAGTTCCTGCTCCAGAATGCGTGTATTTGCGCTGAAGTAGACATCGGCGTGCACACCCTTTTCAGTCTTTACCGCAAAATGATCGGCACTCACCGCACTCACCGTTCCCAGCAATGCGCGGCCCTCGTTGCCCAGCGCGTGCCACCCGGAGGTCGTGGCCACGTCTTGCCCGTGCAGGCCCCCGCTCAACGCCAGCACACACGCTGCAACACCCATTCGCACGGCTTGCCAGCCCCTCGTCATCCGGACACACCTCCAACCTGCAGTGTAGTCCGGAACAACACCGATATCTCCCCTGTCTGGAAACGCACCGCCTGCGCCCGGCAGGACCTCGGAATTCAGCGATTGCTCTTCTCCACCAGCAGTTCCTCAAACGCAGGCTGCCCATGCAGGTTGGCGAATTCTCGGTCGGTCGAAAGCTTCTTCGCGTTGGTATA
>JAJYAE010000297.1 GCA_021779695.1 Acidobacteriota bacterium
CGAAGCACGCCATTATGGACTGCTGGCGGGTGTCCGTTACGGGGAGCCGTTTGTCCAGAAGGAAGTGGGATTGGTGGACGATTTGACGCTTCTGCCTGTTCAGTCGATATAGAAAGCGTGGATTGACTTTCTATATCGGTGCCGCTTCAACGGGCACGGAGTGTGGATAGAACTGAAAGTCGGAGTCGTCGCAGATGCAAAGATGGGACGCCCAACTGTAAGGCCAGAGCGGTGGATTTGTGCAGGATCTCGCTGCCGATCTGATGGAGTGGCTTGCTCCGTTGCCAAATGAACGCGTCCTTGATCTCGGTTGCGGGGACGGACGTTTTACAGCGCGCTTGCAGGCAGCAGGGGCCAACGTCATGGGAGTTGACAGGTCTCCGTCAATGGTTGAGGCGGCCCGTTTGCGCAACCTGATTGTAGTGGAAGCAGATGCAACGGCATTACCGTTTGCCGATGCGGCCTTCGATGCAGTTTTTTCCAATGCCGCGCTCCATTGGATACACAATCAGGATGCGATGCTTCGAGAGGTCCGCCGCGTCCTTCGTCCTGGGGGCCGCTTTGTGGCAGAGATGGGTGGCCATGGCAACATTGCAGCCATACGAGTTGCGTTCGCCGCTGCTCTGGAGCGCTACGGAGTCGACGGGAACGCGGGAGATCAGAATTACTACCCCACGCAGGGAGCGTATGGAGAGCAACTTTTGAAGCACGGCTTCTCGGTCGAGCGCATGTTGCATTTCCCCCGGCCGACGCCCTTGCCGGAGACAGGTATGGTCGGCTGGCTCAACACCTTTCGACGGGGAATACTGGATGATATTCCGATTGAGAAGCGGCAAAAGGTGCTGAATGACACCGTGGAGATGCTTCTTCCCGTTCTTTGCGATGAGCAGGGACGGTGGACCGCTGATTATGTTCGTTTGCGTTTTGCGGCGCGGGCCTGTTGAGGTACCGTGAGTTGCAAAGGGGAAGTGGCACCCTTTGCATCCTGCTGGAGACGTGAACGACCCCCAGCAGGACGGAATGTGGCTGCAACCGGTAGCCTGTGAACTTCGAAGCCAGGATTACCGCCCAAAGTCCATGTCACGGCTTTTAGTCGGCTTCCAGAGCTCTGGTTTTGAACAGAAGGCCGGCAGCGATGCCCGCAATGCTCGGTATCAGAAGAAACATCCAGACCTGCGCCAAGGCTTTTCCGCCGACGAACAGCGCTGGTCCAAGGCTGCGAGCAGGATTTACGCTAACCCCCGTGATGTGAATTCCAAAGATATGTATGGCCACGAGGGTAATGCCAATTGCGAGTCCGGCAAAACCGGATGGGGCGCTCTTCTGCGTCGATCCCAGGATGACAAGAATAAAGATGAGGGTGGCAAAGAACTCAAATAGGATGGCCGAAGTCAAATTGAATCCGCCCTGATAGCCCGGCCCCCATCCATCTTGTCCCAGGCCGCTGGCCGCAATGCTATAACCGCCGGCAATTCCGCCGATGATGGCCGAAAGGACCCACGATGCAAGGATGGCGCCGAGAAACTGTCCGACCCAATATCCGAACATGTCCTTGATGGACATGCGGCCCGCTGTCCAGACCCCCAGGCTCACTGCCGGATTGATGTGGCAGCCAGAGATCGGGCCGATTCCGTAGGCCGCGGCAATCAACCCAAATCCAAATGCAAAGGCGATTCCGACAATTCCTACCTTGTCGCCGGCAACGACAGCGGTTCCGCAACCGAAAAGAACCAGAATGAAAGTTCCGACCAACTCTGCGAGATACTTCTTCATGGTGCCTCCCATGGCTGAATCTGTGTTGGTGAGGTTACACGGCGGTCCAGGAGATATTTCGAGGGCACCGGACCGATCTTCCAGTGATTGCAGAGACGCGCCAGACCGCTGCCTCAGGCGCGTAGGGAGTCTCGCAGAGGTGCGCGGGGCGGGTCAAGCGAAAAGAAGGAGATGAGCGGTTGACCCCGAACTAAGCAGGAATTCTCCAAATTCACACAACGTTTGCAATCCATTTGCCTGGCTGCATTAGTCTGATGGTGGTCCTGTGCGGTCTGCGGAGTAGCAGGGAAATGGCCGCCGGGCGAGGACATTTGGGTTGAGCCAGACCATTTTTGTACTCGAAGACGAGACGGACATTGCGCGGCTGGTGCAGCATCATCTTGAGGCCGCAGGGTTTACAGTACGGCTTTTCCACACGCCGACCAGTCTGATTCCGGACGCGGAGAGGCAACCACCCGCCCTATTTCTGCTTGACATTATGGTGCCAGGCGGAGATGGGTTGGATGTGTGCCGCAGGCTCCGTGCGCACGTTGGGCTTTCTACCGTTCCGATTATTTTTCTGACTGCGCGGGCTGGGGAAAATGATCGGGTGCTCGGCCTTGAGCAGGGCGCAGATGATTACATCACAAAGCCATTTGCGACGCGGGAATTGGTGGCTCGAGTCAAAGCAGTCCTCCGTCGATTTGAGCGTCCAACGACTCCCGCGGTCATCAGCTTTGAAGAGATCGTGATCGACGCGAATGCAATGCAGCTTCGCGTGCGTGGCACATTGACCACGACAACGGCGACTGAATTCAGGCTGCTCGATTATCTGGCACGGCACCCCGGACGGGTTTTCAGCCGCGATCATCTGCTGGACGCAGTCTGGGGAGATGCCCGCTTTGTCACGCCGCGCTCTGTCGACGTTTATGTTCGCCGCATTCGTGAGAAAATTGAGATAGACGCGGAAAATCCGCGCTATTTGAAAACCGTGCGCGGTGCTGGCTACCGATTCGAAATCCCAAAGGGCGAGTAGCGGCGCGACTTGCGAGAGCATACACCGCAACGACGCGGATGGGACGGTTTCTCTTGACCCGCAAAGTGTTTTCCAAGCTGCTGGGACTTTTTGTCCTGCTTCTGGTATTTCAAACAGTCGCCATGGAGCTGATTCTTCGTCACTTCATGGAGCACACCACGGTAGAAACATTGCGCCGGCTCGATCGCGATGCCGTGTGGTCGGGCCTACTGGCTCTTGGGGTGGCGCTTCCCCTGGCTGCGTGGGCAGCGGGCGGAGTCACAGGACGACTGCAGCGCGTGGTGGACTTTGCCAGTCGTATCGCCCAGGGAGAGTTTTCGGCACGCCTTCGTCCGCAAGGTAAAGACGAGCTCTCGGCCACTGAGTCGGCTTTGAACCTGACAGCCGAGCGGCTCGAGAGTAACTTCGCGGAGATCGAGAGTCGCAGACACGAACTGGCCACGATGCTGGACTCCATGCAGGAAGGGGTCGTGGCGGTGACAGCTGAGGGGCAGGTGTTATGGTCGAATGCCGTCATGCAACGCATCGCAGGCACAGAGATCCGCGTAGGCCGCCCGCTTGTCCATGCGATCCGCGACCCTGAATTGCTGGCTTGTGTCCGGAGTGCGATTGAGAGCCGGGAAGTGCGCCTCAGCCGCTCGAGTCTGCTTTCGCCGGGGCGAACTTTTGAAATTAATGCTGCTCCTTTGCCCTCAGGCGGCGCGCTTGCAGTCTTGCACGATGTGACGCGCATTGAGGCAGCGGAGAAGTCACGCAGGGACTTTATCGCAAATGTGAGCCACGAGCTGCGCACGCCACTTACATCGATCCAAGGCTATGTTGAGACCTTGATTGAGGACCAAAGGCCGAATCCAGAGACGACGCGCGAGTTTCTTGGCATTATCCAGAAGAATGCAAGCAGGATGAGCCGACTTACGGAGGACCTTCTGGCTCTCGCAAGCGTCGAGGGGCCGGACTACAAACTGGCCGCTCAACCCATCCGTGCCAGCGCCCTGGTGAAGGATGCAATCGAGTCCCTCGGAGGCATCGTCGTTGATTCTGGAATTGAACTTGAGTCGGCCGGAGCTCCCGATACTGTTGTCATGGCGGATCCCGATGCGATGAATCAGGTCTTCGGAAATCTGATTGAGAACGCAGTGAAGTACGGCAAGTCAGGCAAACGCATTGTCGTTGGTGGGCGGCCTTCGCAAGACGGGGTGGAATTCTGGGTACAGGACTTCGGCTCGGGTATTGCCTCGGATCACCTGGAACGGATATTTGAGCGCTTTTATCGGGTGGACAAAGCGCGTTCGCGCGAATCGGGCGGGACGGGGCTTGGACTGGCAATTGTGAAGCACATTGTGGAGGCCCACAGGGGGCGGGTCTGGGTGAAGAGCGAACTCGGCTCTGGAGCGGCATTCCATTTCACACTGCCTCTGGCCCCACAGCCGGCACCCAAGCCCGAACCGCAGCCCCAGCCGGAAAATGCAGGCGCTTAGCAACTGGGCGTGAGGAATATGTTGCAAATCCAACATAAAATCTGGGTTCCATTCAAACGCCCGTAACAATGTTTCCGGAAAATGGAGTTGTTCGTCAATTTGCAGGGGAGACATCCGTGAAAAAGACCTTGTTCGCTGTCGGCTTGTTCGTTCTGGCCCTTAGCGCTGCGCAGGCCCAAAAGCTCACTGGTGCGGGCGCGACATTCCCGTATCCGATCTACTCCAAGTGGTTTACCGAGTACAGCAACGCGCATTCAGGCGTGGAGGTGAACTACGCATCCATTGGGTCCGGTGGCGGCATCGCGCAGGTCACGAAGGGTCTGGTGGATTTTGGCGCCTCGGACATGCCGATGACCGATGCGATGCTTGCCGCATCCAGCGTGAAACTGGTTCACCTTCCCACGGTGTTGGGTGCGGTTGTACCGGTCTTCAACGTCCCCGGCGTGACAGACCTCCGCTTCAGCCCGGACGTGCTGGCGGACATCTACCTTGGCAAAATCACGAGCTGGAATGATGCGCGCATCGCCAAGGACAACCCTGGCGTTAAGTTGCCGGATCAGAAAATTATTGTGGTGCACCGCTCGGATGGGTCCGGCACAAGCTTTATCTGGACGGATTATTTGAGCAAGGTGAGCAAGACCTGGGCCGAAGGTCCGGGGAAAGGCACATCGCCCAGCTGGCCGGTTGGGGTGGGTGGCAAAGGCAATGAGGGTGTGGCCGGGCTTGTTCGTCAATTGCCGGGCGCCATTGGCTACGTGGAGCTGATCTACGCGCTGCAGAACAACATCCAGTTTGGAAGCATTCGCAATGCAGCCGGCAACTGGGTCAAGGCTTCAATTGCAGGGGTGACGGAAGCGGCCGGAAGCATCAAGTCCATGCCCTCGGATTTCCGGGTTTCGATTACCAATGCACCCGGTGCCACAGCCTATCCCATTTCCAGCTTTACCTACCTTCTGATTCCAGAGTCAGCCGGCAAGCCCGCGAACCGTGCGGTTCTCAAGGACATGCTGAGCTGGATCCTCAAGTCTGGTGAGAGCGAGGTCTCGGCATTGTCCTATGCGCCTCTCCCGCAGAATCTTGTCGATGCAGAGTTGAAGGTTGTTTACTCATTGAAGTAGCCAGATCCCAACCGGATCCATCGGGGCCTGCCATAACAATTGGCAGGCCCCGATGGCGTTTGGGCCATTCTCCGGGTCTTTTGGAACTCATTCCGTGCGGTTTGCGTATCCGATTGCAGTTGATTGAGCGTCAGCCCGGATTGCG
>JAJYAE010000298.1 GCA_021779695.1 Acidobacteriota bacterium
AGAAAGCACTTTGGCCTGAGCAGCCATGGCCATGGCTTCCGCACTCCACTCTGGGGAGCGCTCTGGCAATTTGGGGAGAGTTGCCATATGCGCCTCGAAAACCGACCTTCCGGTCACTGCCAAGACAAAGCCGATAGCGGTCTAGTCTGCGGAACCCCTGACTGATTCGCTCTCTCAAAGCGCGGGCCATGCGCAACGTCGCCCGGCGATATGCGATCCGATTCTTCGAATCGAGGACACCGTCAAACCCCTAATGTCTGGAACTCTTGCGCTGATTGCCGTCGAGACCTCCGTGCGGAGGCCTTCCTACTTACTAAAGGCACTCTGAAAGGCGTTTTGGGGCACAGTTCGGGAGAATTGTTTCGACGGGTGAGATAGGGATTCGCCTATACTATTGCTCAGACGGTGGTTAAATCCCCCCACGGGCAGATGCTCGCGAATGCCGCCAACTGGTCCTAGCTGGGAAGAGCTGACTTGGAGTTGGGCCTATACGACCGGGCACCCGGCTTCTGATCAGAAATTGGAGGCCGCTGCGAAAGCAGCATGGTCGTACTCTCTCTTGTGCGCACGGACCTACCTGAACGACCTGGACGCCGCGCGCGAATTGATGGAGCACGCTGTCCATAATGCGTCCCGGTACGTCACGCGTCACCCAGATCCTCCTCCGGACAAACTCATCGCCCGTATCAAAAGCGTCATTCGTCGCCGGGCGAGACAGCTTTCGGCAAGGCGGAGCCACGAACTGTCATTTGGGTCGATGCTCGATATGGAATCGCTTCTCGCCGGTGAACTGGAAGCGGAAAAGGGCGTCTTTGCAAAAGAACTGCTTTCCCGGATGTCGACGTTCTCACGGGCCATCGTCAACCGGCGCTGGAGCGGATACACCTGGCGAGAAATTGCAGGAGAATTAGACATGGATCACACGGCGGTCCGTCGTGCATACTTGCGGGAGTTGGAGTCGTTGCTCCAAGGACTGTCCCGGTCTGGAGATTCCCCGAAATGCGACTAAGCTGGCGCCGGTCTTCTCGCACGGAGGACCGCTTTGAGACTTGGATCACACAGCAACATCAGCGACGAGTCCTCGCCGGCGAAACCACTCCTTCCGGACCATGCCCAGATGAGGGTTTCCTTCAGGACCTTGCCCGGAAGTCCAAGAACATTGCCCTCTCTGATCCTCGGATCGATCACGCAGCAAACTGTCCCAAATGCATGAGTAGCCTTCTTGAACTCCGGGGGAAGAACCGCTCTCGCCGGCAGCGGGTGGCTTTTGCTATGGCCATCGCAGCCTGCGCCTTGATAGCGGTGGCAGTGGTGGCCATCCGATATGGGATGGACAGAAATGCTTCGACAACCAATACTGCGGTCGTCGCACAGACGGTGAACCTCTGGGATTCCGGAACTGTTCGCGGCGAGCAGCCGGGTCAGCTGGAATCGGTATCGCTGCCGGCCGCTCTGGTAAGGGTGACGATCATTCTGCCACGCCATAGTGCGTCCGGACAGTACTTGGTCGCAGTCACCCGCGATCAGAATGGGAATGGGCTCGTTGCCGAGGCAACTGCTGCCACGATTGCGAATGGAGAGCAGCAAGAGATCACGACCGGTCTCGATCTCCGAAAGGCCGCGGCCGGACCATATTTCCTTTCGACCACGCACGAGCAGGATCAGGCTGCGTACTACTACCCTCTACAGATCAAATAAAAGCAGGCGCACGGGTGAATGAATGACTCGGCGGCCTGTTAGCACGAATCGAAAGCGTGAGGCCCGTTGGCTTTTGCTGTTGAGGTGGCATGAGGAAGGCACGGATGTCCACTTGCCAGAGATCGTGTGCTGCGAGATGCGGTTTATCTCAGCGAGCGTGAGCCTGCGATCAGGATGTCTACCAGTCTCCTGGCGCTTTGCTGCCAGTCAGCACCGGAGCCGACATGCGAGACGCCGATCAGCGCTCGAAGGAGGTCGTATGCATCCAGATCTCTTCGCAGATCGCCATTCCTCTTAGCCCGCTTCACCAGCCCATCGATTGCGGCATGGATAATTGTGCGTGAACCTTCATGAAGCCTGGACGGGCCTCCGGCAATGGTATTGAGAGCAGGCGCAATGATGTGCTTTGCCGCAATGTAATCCACCAGCAGCAGCATCCAGGCTCGAAGCGCTTCGAGCGGAGACATGGTCTCGGCGAAGCGGGCAGCAGCAGCCGCAAGTTTCTCCACTTCATTCCGGTAAACACCTTCGATCAGCTCATCGCGCGTCGGGAAATGGCGATAGAGGGTACCAGTTCCAACGCCCGCCTGCTTTGCGACTTCCTCCAGGCTGGCATTGGCGCCTTGTCGGGTAAAGGCTGCCTTCGCGACTTCAAGAATGCGCTCGCGATTGCGCAGTGCGTCTGTGCGCGGTTTCCGGACGGTCGTGGAACGTTTCTTCGTCATCTCCAAAATTCTTGCAACCGGAGGCTACCTCCGATTATCTATTGATATGGAGGCTACCTCCGTTTTAGTCGAGGCCGCATCCTTTCGTCAATCTAGCTCGAATGAGATCAGGGAGGCACATATGCGTGTATTCGTGACCGGCGCTACCGGATTCATCGGTTCCGCCGTCGTGAAAGAACTCGTCGGCGCGGGCCACCACGTACTTGGAATGGCGCGATCGGATGCGGGGGCAAAGTCGCTTAAAGCCGCCGGCGCGGAGGTGCATCGAGGCGATCTGGAGGACCTGGAAAGCCTGCGCAGCGGAGCAGCCGCGACCGATGCCGTCATCCACACAGCCTTCCGGCATGACTGGTCGAAGTTTGCGGAGAGCTGTGAGCTGGACAAGCGAGCCATCGAGACCATCGGCGCCGTGCTCCAGGGTTCAAGCTGTCCGTTCATCGTCAGTTCGGGAGTCGGAGTGGCTCAGGGCCGCGCCGCCACCGAGGACGATCCACCGCTATCTTCCCCGTCCCTTCCTCGGGTATCAGAGGTGACGGCTGTCGCACTGATGGAGCGCGGAATCCACGCAATTGTGATGCGCTTGCCGCAGGTCCACGACACCGTAAAGCAGGGCCTTGTTACGCCGCTGATTGCGGTGGCACGCGCAAAGGGAGTCTCGGCGTATATCGGCGATGGTCACAACCGCTGGCCTGCAGCGCATGTTTCGGATGTCGCACGCCTCTATCTGCTTGCTCTGGAGAATGGCACAGCGGGGGCCCGGTACCACGCCGTCGCCGAAGAGGGTGTGCCCCTCAAAGATATTGCCACGGCTATCGGCCAAGGCCTGAATGTGCCGGTCATTTCCATTGCGCAGGAACAGGCCCAGGAACATTTCGGCTTCCTCGGGTTCTTCGCGGGGAGGGACGCCCACATCTCCAGTGCACAGTCTCGCGCAAAGCTCGGATGGGACCCTACCGGCCCCTCGCTTCTGACCGACCTCGGGAACATGCGCTATTCCGAGGTCTGAAGACAACCCCACAATCACGGAGGAATCGACATGAAAAAGACATGGTTCATCACCGGCGCCTCGCGCGGGTTCGGACGCATCTGGGCTGAGGCTGCTCTTAAACGCGGTGATCGGGTTACAGCGACCGCGCGCAAACTGGCAGACGTCACCGATCTCGCGGAACATTTTGGCGACACGGTGCTGCCCCTTGCCCTCGACGTCACAGATTCCGCGCAGGTGCAGCAGGCAGTTCATCAGGCATACGCGCACTTCGGCCAGCTGGACGTCCTTGTCAACAATGCCGGCGCGAGCCTGTTCGCGGCTACAGAGGAAGCGAGCGATGAGCAGATCCGCGGGCTCTTCGATGCGAACTACTTCGGCATGGTCCGGGTGCTCCGAGCAGCTCTGCCTTTGTTGCGGAAACAAGGGAGCGGTCACATTCTTGGCGTCTCCAGCGGGCTCGGGATAGCGGCATTGCCGATGATCGGCTTCTATTCCGCTACGAAATGGGCCGTCGAAGCGCTCCACGAAGCCCTCGCGCCGGAGGTGAGGGCGTTCGGGTTGAAGGTGACACTCGTTGAACCCGGAGCCTACGCAACCGACTTCGGAAAGTCCTCACAGATCGCGGATGTTCTGGAACCATACGCGGAATTCCGGAAGCAGTTTTTGATGCATCTGGCGAATGTTGAACGCGGCGATCCGGAGGCGACGGCAGAAGCCATCCTGAAGCTTGTGGACGCGGAAAATCCGCCGCTGCGACTTGGCCTGGGCACTTCTATTCTGCCCAGGGCCCGCGCCGCGTATGCGGAGCGGCTGGAGACATGGGAAGCGTGGGAGAACGTGTCGAATGCGGCGATGGGCGAGCCGAAGAAATCGATGGCAGCGTGGATCGAGCAACTCGCCCCTGGAACTCTGGATCAGGAATAAGGATAGGATCTACATCTTCCACTGGCGAAGCAAATGAAAGGATGGCGTCAGGAAAAGTCCCCGTCAAATGACAATCGCGAAGAAGATTGCGTTGGTAACTGGCGGGAACATCCACAATTGAGAACGAGAAACGCCTCTTCCTTCTCGCACCGGGCGTCAACGAGCGCATCATCGCGGGGTCACTCATTGAGGTGGGGGTGTTCAATTCGCTTTCGTGGCAGCATCGCTTCGAAGTGATTCGATCGCGTAATCGAGTTGCCGGTCAGCTCCAATACGTCGGTCTCGCCAGTCGAATTTGATATTTTGATCCGGCTCGATGGGTGTTCCTTCAAGAACTGTGCCTTTCCATGTGTAATAAGCGCCTGTTGGAAGCGCAAGACGGAATCCCTTGCCTACTTTGACGGATGTCGCCGAGAGCAAACGCCCAGCAGTTTTTTCACCAATGATCGTCGCCAAGTTGTTTTCACGCGCGAACGCGACGATCATTTCAGCGGCGCTCGCAGTGTGCCGATTAACGAGGATAGTGACACGTCCCTGGAATGGCTGTTTTCCCAGCCCCTCAGATTGAAGAACGATGGGCTTCTTCACCATCATCGCGGGAGCAAATTGCAACGCGAGACGCCAGAGCGTCTTCGTCGATGAAGGAATCCGCGAGAACCGCCGGAATGCCTGTTTCTCGGATTCGAGATTGGCCGTAACGCGGCGCCTGTCGAGGGCGAACCCGACCGGGATCTGGCTCGGCGTGAGCAGGCTCATCACGCGAAGTGCGCCGATTCCTCCTCCTGTATTGCCGCGCAGGTCGATGATCAAGCTCTGGACCGACCCCAATTGTTCGACAGCTTTGGAGATTTCATTTGCCACCACGACGCCGACCATGCCGGGGAACATGGCCACTTTCAGGTAGCCAAGCCCATCCCCGAGCGGGCGTGCCTCAACGAGCGTCGGTTCGATGAAGTGGAGTTTCTTTCCTTTGGGCCGCGCCACATCCACCGAAACGGTTCGCTGCTTGTCGTGGTTGTCGATGAACTCTACTTTGGTCTGTTTCCCCATCGGAAAGACAGGGTGCTCAGGCGGGACGATGTCGCGGCCATCGATGCTGAGCAGGATATTCCCCGGCTCAATACCAGCGATCGCAGCTGCACCACCCGCGTGGACGTCCTGGAAGATCCAG
>JAJYAE010000030.1 GCA_021779695.1 Acidobacteriota bacterium
CTCCTACTGTAGTTCACCATGCGTCCCCGTCGTCTAGCCCGGCCTAGGACACCGCCCTTTCACGGCGATAACACGGGTTCAAATCCCGTCGGGGACGCCAACAAAACAAACAAGTTAGTGAAAATCGAGCCAAAACCCGAGGGTTTGAAAGGGTTCGATAAGCAAAAACCGCTTTTATTCATCGTCCTTTTCTCCCTCCTTGATCGGTCCCATGATCTGCCGTGCCACACGGCTATGTGCCGTGCGCTTCACATCCGTGACCGCCTGCGTGTACACATCCATCGTCACCTTGAAGTTGGCGTGGCGGAGAAGTTCCTGAATCGTCTTCACGTCTTCGCCGTTGGCTTTCATCAAGGTTCCGAAAGTATGCCGCAGAGTGTGCCAGCCCACCGGCTCCGTAATGCCCGCCGCCTTGAGTGCCGGCTGCAAAGCAACCCGATAGAGGGAGCTTGGCCAATACGGTTGCTTCCCTTTCGTTTGAGGACTGGCGAAAACCCAATCCCCCGGCTGGTTGTAAGCGCAGCGAAGCCGCCAGGACCACAGCGTTTCTGCCAACTCCGCGTCTATCGGAATCGCCTTTTTCGATGCTTCCGTCTTGCAGCGCTCAATCCGCTGTTTGACCACATCGCGGACGACACAGATTTCCAACTTCTCGAAATCGATGTCCGACCATTTGAGGCCCAACAGTTCTCCGACACGCAAGCCCGTCAACGCACCTAACAGCACCGCCGTCTTGGCCGGGTCTGCCAGATTCGCCAGAAAGTCTTGCAGTTCGACAGGCGTGAGTACCGTCGGAACACGGGAACGTTTGGCGCTCTGGCGTACATGCGTTATGGGATTGGTTGTGACCCATTCCCAGCGCTGCGCGTGACTGTAAAGAGCACTCATAATGTTCCGTATTTTGGCCTTCGTTCCTCGTGCGACCGGCAACGACTTGAGCCACTGTTCAACCTGGACTGCTTTCACGTCGGCGAGTCTGTACGATCGCCAGCGTGGAAGAATCCATTTGCGTAGATAGCCTGCATACGTCGCCTGTGTCGAATAGGCCTTTCGTGTCTCATCTTCCCCGGCCTGACTGCCCAAGGGCCGCGTGCCCTGGACAATGTCCGGCAGTTCATGCTGCCGATAATGTTCAACCAGCGTTTCCATACTGATCGCCTGCAACTGTTGTCGCGGGGTTTGTTCGTTGATTTCCAACCGCAACGTATCCGCTGCTTTCTGCGCTTCGGCTTCAGTCTTGTATTCCTGTACCGATCCGATCACCGCCTTGCGGTAGCGTTTGGTCCCGTCGAGTTGCACTTCATACCAGCGAAAGATCCAAACCGCTTCGCCAGACTGACGCTTGACTCGCTGCAAACTTCCTTTTTGATGTCGTGCACGCCTCATATACTTCTCCTTTTCCGTTGGCGAGCACGGTTGGCCTTACATTCAGCCTAGTCCAAACAGCCATGCGTCACCAAAGGATTTATGGTGCAAAAGTGGGCAGATTCAGCTCGCAAGTTCGCGTGCAATCCATTCTTCAATCGTCGAGGCGCGAAAGCGCCACAGTTTGCCCACATGCACACCGCGAATCTGTCCCCGGCGTGCCATCTTCTGGAGCGTTTTCGGATGAATGCCGATGATGGCTGCTGCCTCCTCGCTGTCGATCAGGCGCTCAGGAGCGTCGGCATAACGGGATGATGGGCGTTTGGATGATGCGGATTTCTCTTCACTGGGTGCAGGTATCGGGCTCATGCTCTGACCTCCGATAAATTACGCAGAGCGCCAAATGTTCCCACGCGCTCCTTGCTCCTAACCCTGCATCAGGTGCCATATCCCAGTCCAATAACCTTTTGGAATTTGGTCATAACCTTTTGGATTTGCGGACGCGCCATGTTCGTTCGACAAATTACAGTAAAACTTTAGAGACTTAGTTGAAATGATGTAAACAAAACGGACTTTCGGCATCTTGTGTACCCGTACAACTTCCTGTATCACTCGTCCATAGATTGCCGGAGTAGTCGGCTGTTCAGCTTGAGTATGCACAGGAGTGGGAAATTGCAGAGGTGCATGGGCGATGTCGGGTCACATCAAAATTCGGGACCTCGAACTGGTTGTCGCCCTGCACGAAGAGGGCAACTTGACCCAGGCGGCAGAGCGAGTCGGCATCACTGAACCGGCGTTCAGCAAAAGACTGCGATTGATCGAGCGACGTGTAAAAGCAAAACTATTTGCCAGAGGCCCTGGCGGCACTGTGGTCACAGACTCAGGACGATTTTTCGTGGAACGGGTGCAAATAAGTATTCAGTCGTACTATCAAGGCGTTCATGATGCACAAGAGGCAAAATATGACGAGCAGCACAAGCTGAGAATAGGTGCATCCGCGTTCTTGTCCCCGCACCTGATCGAACTGCTCCATTCCACCGAATTGCGCCTGTATCGTCATCTCTCCCGCGAAATCACCACAGCATACTCCTGCGAGATTCTCCAGCAGTTGCAACATCACCAAGTTGACCTTGCTTTGATCACTTCACCATCTCCGAGTTCGTCCATAACAAGCGTGCGAGTGGCAACTGAACCATTCATCATCATGGTTCGCCCCAAACATCCGCTCGCGGCAAAGAGCGTTGTCAGGTTGAATGAAGTAGCGAAATATCCCTGGGTGTTCTTCAATCGCCACGTACATCCTCCGCTTCACGACCTGATTTTGCAGCGAATGGAAATTGAACGACTGAAACCAAATATCGTTCACCAAGTTAGCCAGTCCGACCAAGCCGCTGCGTTGCTGACGGACAACGCTCTGCTCGCCTGGTTCACGCCGGCTGGGGCTGACCGAGTTGTGCGTGATGGTCTCATCCGTATCCCTCTATTGGACGAACGCATTCATCTCGAAATACATCTCGCCACATTGGTCAGCAATGAATCGCGGCTGGTCAGCGAATTTGTCCGCACGTTTATGAAGCGAATTGAAGAGGAAAGGCCACCAGCACAATTGCAATTGCCGATTGGCTGAGTTTTTTAATTCCCAGATGACCTTTTGAACATTTCTCTAGCTTTCATTTTCTAGCACAGTCGCGCATCAGTTCTTCATCCAGCACAGCAAGAGAGATGTTTAACATCTCTCGTAAAGGTCTGCGCTGCTAGTTTGAGACCTTCCACCATCGTCAAGTAAGGAAAGAGTTGGCCTGCGAGGTCATGCACCGTCATTTGCGCACGAATGGCCAGCGCCGCCGTCTGGATCAGTTCTCCAGCCTGGGAGGCGACGGCCTGTATGCCGAGGAGCCTTCCGCTTTCCGCTTCCGCAACCAGCTTGATAAACCCGCGCGTATCGAAGTTGGCGAGGGCGCGCGGTACGTTATCGAGCGTAAGGATCCGAGTGTCCACATGGAACCCTTTCTGACGAGCAGCGGATTCATCCAAGCCAACCGTAGCAATCTGCGGATCGGTGAATACCACGCCCGGCACGACGGACAAATCCAGATGTTCGTTTCCGCCGAGCATGTTCACCGCCGCTCGTGTGCCGCCCGCAGCGGCAACATACACATACTCCGGGTTCGTGGTGCAGTCTCCGGCAGCGTAGATGCGAGAGTTCGAGGTGCGCAGAAATTTGTCGACGGAAATCGCGCCATGGTCGTTGGTGACGACTCCGGCATTTTCGAGAGAAAGACCGGCAGTGTTGGGGCTGCGTCCGGTTGCAAGCAGTAGACGATCGACACGGATGCTCTCATGACCTGTGTCCACGGTGAAAACATGTCCATCGTGATGAACCGTTTGGATTGTCTGACCGGTGAGGATGCGCATACCCTCCTCGGTCAGAATCTCCTGAATCGTTTCCCCGATCTCGTGGTCATAGCGCGACAGTATTTTGGAGCGAACGATCATCGTGACTTTGCTGCCGAGCCGCAGGAATGCCTGCGACAGTTCCAACGCTACGTAAGAGCCGCCATAGACGATCAAGTGTTCCGGCAAATCCTGCGCAGCCAACGCTTCGGTGGAGGTCCAGTATGGGGTATCGGCCAGGCCCGCTACCGATGGAACTGCGGGAGATGCGCCGGTGGCGATCAACGCGCGGTCAAAATACAGGGCTTGCTCCTGTCCATTCGCGTCTTTCACCTGCAACGTATGGTCGTCGGCAAATCGCGCCTCCCCGCGAATCAGCCGGATATTGGCGCTACCTTCAACGATGGACTCGTACTTGGCTTGCCTCAGCTCCTCCACCCGAGCTTGCTGTTGCGCCTGCAATACCGCCCAATTCACATTGGGCCGCGCTGCGGATATTCCAGCATCGAAGGGGCTGGAAGCGCGAACGTGTGCGACATGAGCAGCGCTGATCATGATCTTGGAAGGCACGCAGCCGATATTCACGCAGGTGCCTCCGGTTGTGCCCCGCTCCACCATCGTCACATCCGCCCCTTCTTCTTGAAGGCGAATCGCGGCTGCAAAGGCTGCGGCGCCGCTACCGATCACCGCAACCTGCAATGGCTTGGATTCCGGCACTTTACAGCACTCGTGATCTTTTACGGGCATTCCTGGAACTGGAGGTAACGCTGTGATGGAATTCACTACCTCTTCTCCTGACCCTTCGCCGTGGAAGGAAAGCCAGCGTCCGTCGTCGCTTTCGTCAGCGCGTCCACATTGGTTTTGGCATCGTCGTAGGTCACAATAGCTTCCTTCTTAGCGTAGCTGACATCTACTTTGGAAACACCGGGGACTGCGTCCAGCGCTTTCTTCACGGTGATGGGGCAGACCGGACAGGTCATCGAGGGAATTGCGAGCGTGGCGGTTTTGTTTGCCGCCAGAGCGGGCAGCGCGGTGGCAAGAATCAGGAAGAGGGACAGTTTTTTAACGGTATTCATTGTTTCACTCCTTGTAATAGAAAATGGGCGCTACGTGCCGAAGAACTTCGTTTCTCGATCAACTCTGCAACTACAGCATGTACGGCAGATCGGACCCGTGCGTCGGATAGGCAAAGATCATGTGCTTGAGATCGGAGGCACGCATCCCGGACCGCATTGCGACGGCGAAGAGATTGATGACTTCCTCGGCCCCGCTGCCAAGCAGGTGCGCTCCAAGGATGTGATCGGTCTCTTCTTCGACGAGAACTTTGTAGCCGGAATACGTCTCAGCGATTCTGCGCGATGCATACCAATCGGACGTCATCTCTTTTTTCACCGTGAACTTCAGATCCTGCTCGCGCGCCTTGCGTTCACTGAGTCCCACCGAAGCCAGCGGAGGAATCGTGAACACAACGGTTGGAATGCCAAGATAATTCGGCTTCTGACGATTTCCTTTCAGCAGGTTCTTGGCAACTATCATGCCTTCATAGGCAGCCACGGGAGTGAGCGGCGCGCCCTTACTGGCCGCAGCGTCGCCCGCTGCATAAACAGCAGGGTTCGACACGCTCTGCAAGAATCCGTTGATCTTCACGCCTCGTTTGTCCCACTCGACGCCTGCGGCGTCCAAATTCAAATCATCGATCTCGGGTTCGCGTCCCGCGGCATGGACTACCAGATCGGCCTCAAACATGCGCTCCTGGCCTGAAGTCGAAGCTCGGACGGTCAGACCTCCAGAGTTTTTTTCGATCCCGACTGCCTCGGTCCCCAGTTGAATGTCAGCACCTAATTCACGAGTTGCTTCGACGAGTTGGTCGACCAGGTCAGGATCAAAGAGGGGAAGCGGACGAGCGCCGCGATGCACAATGGTGACTTGCGATCCGGCCCGCAGCGCCACATGGGCAAACTCGAAGGCGATGTACCCGCCCCCGATGAACAGAATGCGTGACGGGAGCTCATCTAGCTCAAGAAACTGTTCGCTGGTTGTAAGGTGCTCAACGCCCGAAATCTTCAAATCCGCTGGTTTTTGCCCTGCTGCAATGACGACGTAGCGTCCGTCCAGCACTTCGTCGCCTACCTGAACCGTGGATGGCCCGACGAAGCGAGCGCGGCCATGGAAAGCCGCGATACCAGCTTTCGCGAAGCCCTCTTCGCGATGTTTCGGAACAGGCTCGGTGAATGAACGTTTGAACCGCATCAACTCCTGCCAATCGATCTTGAGTTGCTCAGTCTTGATTCCTTTACCTTGCATTCGGCGAGCCCAGTCCGTCACGTCGGCAGCACCGATTAACACTTTCTTGGGGTCGCATCCACGTAGCGCACAGGTACCTCCAAATGACCGCGAATCAATAATCGCCACCTGCCATCCGGCCGCGTTACACCGGGAAGTCACCGCCGATGCGGCTGATCCAGTCCCGATTGCAATGAGGTCAAATTTCCGGTTCATGTGCAGCTCCTTTAGTAGAAAAGCGGTGCTATGTAAGGGAAGGATAGTGCAATCAGCACTAAGACTGCGACGACCCAGAACAGGACCTTGTAGAGGTGTTTCGTCTGCGGCAGAGCGCAGACATCGGCGGGATTGCACTGCGCGGCGGGGCGGTAGATCGCGCGCCAACTAAAGAACATGGCAATGAGAGCGATGCCGATGAAGATGGGACGATATGGTTCCAACTTTGCCAGATTGCCGATCCAGGCCCCGCTAAATCCAATGGCAATCAACACCAACGGCCCCAGGCAGCAGGTAGAGGCGAGAATCGCCGCCAGACCGCCGACCGCAAGCGTTGTGGATTTGGATTTCTCCGATGACATATGCTCTCTTTTCTTCTGCCTATCAACACTGTAATCTCCGTACATAGGTACGGAGTCAAGTATGAAAGCCAGACTGACCATCGGAAGATTGGCGGAAGCTGCTGGCGTCGGTGTAGAGACGGTAAGGTTTTATCAACGCTGTGGGTTGTTAACCGAGCCGGAACGGCCTGCGTCGGGTTATCGGGAATATTGCCCAGCCGATGTGCAGCGTATCCGTTTCATCAAGCGGGCGCAATCCCTCGGATTTAACTTGGACGACATTGCAGGTCTGCTCAAATTGGATGGCCCCCAGACTTGCAGCCTGACGCATGATCTGGCCTTGAATAAGCTGAACCTTGTGGAGGACAAGATTGCTGCGCTCGCCAGTATCCGCGACGCCTTGAGGCAGATGGTGCGTCAGTGCGAACTCAAACACCAGCGAGGAACCTGTCCGATCATCGAATCGCTGGTACGGGACAAAAATGAGCGGCTCTTATGAGATCGCTTCGCGCTATCGAGCAACATTCATCCTGGCCGATGCGGTCTCACCTCGAAACAGCAGAAGAGCGGCCAGACCGAACAGCAGTTGAACGGAACTGAAGATAGCAAAAGCCGCTCCAAAGCCGAGTCGAACTGCAGCGCCGAACACCATGCTGCCCACACCGAACCCTGTAAAGAGGATGAAGACATTCAGCCCCATCGCCTGTCCGGACCGTTTGCCTCCCAATTGCGTCACGATACCGGCCAACAGCGGCTGCGTCATGTCATAGCCAAGGGATAACAGCGTTCCGGCGCAGCGGAAGAAGACGGAACGTCCTGCGTTGAAGATGGCACCGGCGGTGTCGTTGATCGACTCGATTCTGGAGTCGGACCGCAAGGCTCCGCGCAAGCAGCGCCATACGTCGCGGCGGATCTATGACCGGATCCGTGCCGAGCTCCCAGGATGCACGCCAGCGGAGCGGACGGTGCGGCAGTATGTGGAGCGGCGCAAGCAGGCACTGGGCGTGGCCGAACACGAGGTGTTCGTTCCGCAGAGCTACGACTGGGGCGTCGAGGCGCAGGTCGACTGGTACGAAGCGTATGCCGATCTGGACGGTGAACGGATCAAGCTGCAGGTCTTCTCGATGCGTTCGATGGCCAGCGGAGCGGCCTTTCATCGGGCCTATCCGTGTGCGACGCAGCAGGCGTTTCTCGAGGCGCATGAACTTGCTTTCGCGTATTTCGAAGGCGTCTTTCGGCGGCTTCGCTACGATAACCTTTCGAGCGCGGTGAAGAAGATCCTTCGCGGCCAGCAGCGCGAGTTGACCTCGCGGTTCATCGCCTTCCGTTCGCACTGGCAGTATCAGGCCGAGTTCTGCACTCCGGGCGAAGGCCATGAGAAGGGCGGAGTGGAGGGCGAAGTTGGCTACTTCCGCCGCAACCACTGGGTTCCTGTGCCGGTGGCGGCGGATCTTCAGGCGTTGAACCGGAAGCTGCTGGAGGACTGCCGCGCCGATGAGAGCCGGATCGTGTCCGACCAGAGCGAGTGTGTCGGAGCACGGCTTTTGATGGAGAAGGAGCACCTGCTGCCGCTGGCCGCCGAGCCCTTCGATCTGGCCGAGGTCAGCTTTCCGCGCGTCGACCAGACGGGATGCGCGAAGGTGCGGACGAACTCGTATTCTGTGCCGTTGAAGCCGGGCTCGATCGTTGAAGCCCGCGTCTATTCCTGCACGGTCGAGTTCCGTCACCACGGCAACCGGATCGCCAGCCACGAACGCTGCTACAGCCGATTGCAGAAGATCTTCGATCTGGAACACTACCTCGACGTGCTGGACCGGAAGCCTGGAGCGTTGCGCGGCTCGACGCCGCTGGCGCAGTGGCGAGCGCAGGGCCGGTGGCCTGAGAGTTATGACCGGATCTGGGAGCAGATGATCGAGCGGCAAGGACGCCAGCCCGGTACCCGTGCCATGGTGACGTCATCCGCATGGGTCGCGAGTTCGGCTACGAGAAGCTGACGGCTGCCGTCGAACAGGCTCTCGATCTGGGTTGCGAAGACGTCGCCGCGATCCGCCATCTGCTGCTGTCCGATCAGTTGCAGCACACGGTCGGCGAGGCTACCCGCGCGCTTCGCCACTTGTCCGATGCTCAAGCTGTCCATGAATCCACGGTAAACCCTGTACGTAGGTATAGAGTCAAGCGCAAAGCGATAAAGCCCAGAAATGTTTGTTTTGGAGGATTCACCCGTCGGCTGGGCAGGCAAGGACGCTCGCGTAAAACGCGGGTCACTGCCAGGGCGGGAAGGCGGGCGCCCCAAAGAAAGACGGAGCCTCTGTTACAGGCTCCGTTAAGGTTGTTTGAATCGAATCCGAGGCTGCCCACTTGCATCTCCGGCCGGGGCAGTTTGATACGGTCCTATCGTTTATGAGGATTAATCGAGCCCTTCTCGCCTCAGAAGGTCTTGCACCCGACGCCCGACTTCATCACGTATTGCCCGCACCTCTTCGATAGGCAAGCCCTTCGGGTCTTGGAGCGGCCAATCGTCTCGACGTAGGCCGGGCACATACGGGCACTTATCGCCGCATCCCATGGTGACCAATAATTGCGTGCCACTCGCCAGTTCCTTCGTCAGCTTTTGCGGCTTCGCATTGCTGAGGTCGATCCCAACCTCCCGCATCATGGCCTGAACCTCAGGATGAACACGAGTACCAGGTTCTGTACCCGCCGACGCAGCCTGAGCCTTGGCTGGGTCTGCGAGATGGTTGAAGAACGCTGCCGCCATCTGCGAGCGTCCCGCATTGTGAATACAGGCAAAAATCACTTTGAACATCAAATCTCCCTAATCTCGCACTGTGTGTTCCACGCTCCACGCTTGGCAGGCCATCTGGACAGGGTCCCAAGGGCTACTAAGCGGAGGCGTGTAGCTGAGATCGAGATCCGACACTCGATCCACAGTCATCTCGTTGAAGAGGGCTGCGGCGAAGATGTCATTTCTCTTCGATATCTCCGCTCCCCATGTTCCCATAATTTGTGCGCCCAGCAGGCGTCCAGTCTTTGCGTCGCCGGTTACTATGCAGCGGACAGTGGTAGCACCCGGATAGTAGGCCTTATGGTCGTTTACGGCTACTTCGCTAGTCACAGCGTCCAGCCCTTCGCTTCGAGCCTCATCCTGCCGAAACCCTGTACGTGCGATGACGAGGTTGAACAGCTTCACAACTTGTGTACCCAATGAGCCCGCAAACTCGCGCTCTCCTCCCACCGCGTTTTCGCCAGCAACACGGCCTTGCTTGTGAGCGGTCGTGCCAAGCGGCAGATAAGTGTTGCGCCCCAGGAGTCGGTGCCAAGTCTCCCCACAATCGCCAGCGACGTAGATGTCGGGGATCGTGGTTTCCATGCGCCGGTTCACCTGTAAGGCTCCCTTCACGCCAGTCGGTATGCCTATCTCTATCCCAAGTTCGACGTTCGGAGTTACACCCACTGCGATCAGTACCATATCGCAGTTTTCATCGAAGCCATTGCCCGTGACGTGGAGGTGATTGGCGCTGGAGGTGATTGAATCAATTCCTACACCTGTGCGAACCACCACGCCGTGCCGCTTCAACTCCTCTTGTACTACTTCACCGAATCCGGGATCGACGGTCGCCAGGACTGTGGGCGTCCTACTTGCTATAACCACCTCGATACCGCGGTGCGTCAGCGCATCCGCCATTTCAAGACCGATATAACCTGCTCCAACAATGACCGCGCGGTGTGGATTTGCCGTCTCAAGGTATTCACGCAGCTCGAAGCTGTCTTTCATCGTGTGAAGGAGGAACACGCCCGGAAGGTTCCAGCCGTTGATGTTCGGACGGATTGGTCTTGCCCCTGTAGCAATGAGTAGCTTGTCATAGTCGAATTGCACCTGTCCTTCATCTGTCGAAACCGTCACCTTCTTTGCTACAGGGTCGATTCGCTCGGCACGATGCTTCCGGTAAATTGCGATTCCTTCAAATTTCGTTCGGTGCGCAAGCGTTTTCCAGTCGGGCGTTTCGCCGCTTAGGAAAAAAGGCAGCCCACAGATGCTGTAGTTCGGAAATTCATCTTCCAAGATGAGCGCGACTTCCGCGTTGGGATTGACTTCGCGGGCGCGCAAGGCAGCGCTGATTCCGGCATCGCTGCCGCCGATGATAAGAAATCGCATGGACTGTCTCACTGCTTCCCGATGTTGTCGATCTCTTTCTTGATCGCCATCGAATCCAAGCTTGCCAGAGGAAGAAAAAGGAACAATGAAATCCGCCGTTCAAGCGTGCGAAAAGCCTGACTAAACGCCCGATCGGATTCTGGCGTGCTCTCTGGCAGGAGAACCGGATCGGGTATGCCCCAATGAGCTGTTAATGGCTGTCCCGGCCATATGGGACAAACCTCATTGGCCGCGTTGTCGCAAACCGTGAAAACGAAATCGAGATGCGGCGCATCAATCCGGGCAAACTCCTCCCACGACTTGCTGCGAAGGTTTTCCGTTGGCAGACCTGCACTAGCAATCTGCCGCAGTGCTTCGGGCCGAACAACGCCGGAAGGATGGCTGCCGGCGCTGAAGGCCGCAAAATTCGGTCTGCCGCGCCAGTTCATGAGGGCTTCGGCCATGATCGAACGGGCAGAGTTCCCCGTACAGAGAAACAGTACATTGAAGTGTCGCGTTGTCATGATTGTCTCGCTCTGCCGTTAAGCACAGCAGTTGGGTCCGCAGCAGGTCTTCGCTGTGGGTTTCAGCGCGTAAATTTTCACGCTGGCCGCGCCCTGATTCACGTTGTACTTGGAAAGAACTTCCGTCAGTTCTTCATGCAGGGTTGCCGAAGACGGGGCGCAGCAGGATGAGCCATCATCACCGTCCATTGCCGGTGAGCAGCAGCCAGCCTGGTTCTCGACCTTGGCGTATGCGTTCAGGTCCGCACCGCTGTCTACGATCTGGACGTGCTCCAGACCCGCTTGCGCAAGGCCGTTGCGATACTCCTCGATCAGGATGGCTCCCGCGATGCACCCCACGTACGCCGCCATACTTGTTGCGACCGCCTCGGGTAGTTCTTCCTTTAGGGCGATGTCGCTGATGGCTACCCGCCCGCCGGGTTTCAGCACGCGAGCGATCTCACGGAAGACGGCCTGTTTGTCCGGGGCGAGATTGATGACGCAATTGCTGATGACACAATCGACCGAAGAATCCGGTAGAGGAATGCGATCAATCGTGGATTGATAGAACTCAACATTCGTATATCCGCCCGATACAGCATTTGCGCGGGCGCGCTCGATCATCGATGGAGTCATGTCAATCCCGATTGCACGACCCGTCGGTCCCACCATACGGGCAGCCAGAAATACGTCGAGTCCACCTCCGGAACCGAGATCCACCACCACTTCACCCGTCCGGATGTTGGCGGTAGCTGTGGGATTGCCGCAGGATAGCCCCATGTTTGCCTCGGCAGGGATTGAGGTCAGTTCCTCTGCGCTGTAGCCAAACGCCTCTGCGACCGCACGAACACCTTCATCATTGCTGGATAACGTGCTCTCCGCGACCGCGCCATATTTCGATTGGACTGATTCGAGAACCTGTTCTGCCATGCCCACCTCCACCGATACATCTGTTTAAGCGACTATATGGCTTGCCAACACATCTGTCAAGGCGTATAAGTAATTTATGTCGATGAAGGTTTCCGCTTACAACACAGAACTGTTCTTTCAGGCACTAGGGGACAAGACCCGCTTGCGGCTCCTGAACCTCATGGGTGACCAGGAAATCTGCGTCTGCTACTTCGTGGAGATTCTGGAGCAGGCACAGCCGAAGATATCGCGGCACCTGGCATATCTCCGCCGAGCAGGTATCGTCGAAGCTCGACGTGACGGAAAGTGGATTCACTATCGGATTGTGATGCCCAAGAACATCGGCGCAGCCCAGGTGCTGCGGCAGACTCTTCTGTGGTTCAAAGATGACAAGGAGATGCAGGCAGACCGGTCGCGTCTCTCCAAAGCATGTTGCAGTCCGGCCAAGTTCGTGGCACTCCAGGGAGCGCCACCGCCCATTCCCAACCAAACGCTAATCAGCATTGAGGGTAAATAAATGTCTACGGCACCTTACACGCAAGGTCAGGTCTGCGCTCCCCACCAGCGAAAGAAGCTCTCCTTCTTGGACCGTTTTCTTACGCTTTGGATCTTCCTCGCTATGGCCATCGGAGTTGCTATAGGTCATTTCGTTCCAGGTTCGGCATCTTTCGTGAACCGCTTCCAGACGGGCACGACCAACATTCCTATTGCCATTGGTCTCATCGTCATGATGTTTCCACCGCTGGCGAAAGTGCGGTACGAGAAACTGGGCGAGGTCTTTCGCAACAAGCGAGTTCTGGGAATGTCGCTCGTGCAGAACTGGATCATCGGTCCGATTCTCATGTTTGGTCTGGCGGTCTTATTTCTGCGCAATGAACCGGCTTATATGCGCGGCTTGATTCTGATCGGAATCGCACGCTGTATCGCAATGGTGCTTGTATGGAATGAACTTGCCGAGGGCGACACGGACTACGCGGCTGGCTTGGTTGCCATCAACAGCGTCTTTCAGGTGCTCTTCTACAGCCTTTATGCGTGGGCGTTCCTAACAGTATTGCCGAGATTCTTCGGTCTCCAGGGCGGCATCGTGCAGATCGGTATCGCCGATATCGCGAAGAGTGTCGGTCTCTACCTCGGTGTACCGTTCGTCGCCGGTTTCCTGACACGGTTTGTCCTGATTCGCCTCAAAAGCGGAGAGTGGTATCGAACAAAGTTCATTCCGCGAATTAGCCCGTTCACCCTCATCGCGCTGCTGTTCACGATTTTGGTTATGTTCTCCCTGAAGGGAGATCTGATTGTGAGACTTCCGCTCGATGTCGTCAGAATCGCAATTCCGCTAGCCCTCTACTACCTCATCATGTTTCTGGTGAGTTTCTGGATGGGCAAAAAGCTTGGCGCGGATTATGAGCAGTCTGCGACTCTTTCCTTTACAGCAGCGGGAAATAACTTCGAGCTTGCGATTGCCGTCGCCGTCGCTGTCTTTGGACTGAATTCAGGGGAGGCTTTCGTAGGAGTGGTCGGTCCACTCATCGAAGTGCCAGCACTGATTGGGCTCGTGAACGTCGCGTTCTGGATCCGTAGGAAGTACTTCAAGTCCGCGCCCGCTATGGAGACATTCGATGTTTATCCGGAGGAGGATGCGCCGTAATAGCTGCGAGTTTGCTGTTAAGCTCCTTCCATTACTCGATGATGTTGTGTCGCATCTGATCGTTGTAACCAAAGCACCGAGCAAGTGGCGGTTCTCACGGCGAAGTTAAGCCCCTCTTGGAGAGTTCTTGTGAAGAAGTTTCTACTGCCTGTTGTGTTTGCTCTCTGCTCGATTGCACCCCTTCACATATGGGCACAGTCGAAAAGCGATCTCGTTGTGTTGAAGGGTCTATCGCCTGTAAGCACGTTAGCCAACACGCGGGAAGGGAGCGCCGCCCTCGCCGCAAACTATACGGTCACTGGTAGCATCCAAACGGGAGCTCTGAGGCAGTCGACATTGTTGCCATTTGCAGAGCAGCAACAACAGGCGCTGCGCGATGTCTTTATTACATCCGGCAATCTCGCGCAATTGGCGGATGGCCTAGGAACAACACTAGGCTCCGCATACTTGGCGCGGGCGCATTATGTAGACCGCACGCACTTCACGAGCATCTCGCAAACTATTGCTAACCTGATCGCGTACGCTGAGTCAACAAGTTCCCATCATGCGGGGGTAGGCAAGTTCTTCTTTGCGAATGCGACCACGGATGGGAAGAAGCCGGTCTCGAAAGAGGCCACAAACATTCTTTCCGAGATCAACGGTCACTCCGACATCTTCGGGCAGAATTACGGTCATCCCGCTGGCAGTGCTGGGGCTGACGCGTACGGAAATTCCCGCCCCTTCCAGACGGAACCAGTCATCGCTCCCATTGTAGGACCGGACTACTTCAACACACCCTCGGATAACAGAGTGTACAACCGAGGGCCGATGATGAACCTCACCAACAGCCCGTCCTATCCAAGTGGCCACACTACTTACGGATATACGGGCTCGATCCTTCTTGCGCTGCTTGTGCCGGAGCGCTATGAGCAGATGATCGCACGCGGCGCGGAATACGGAAACGATCGCATCCTCGTGGGAGCGCACTACGCGATGGATGTGTTGGGCGGACGAACTGTAGCTCTATACGATATGGCGCACCTGCTTGCGAATGATCCCGCGTATGTAGGACAGAACGTAGGACGCGGCCTCACCATCAAAGATTTCCGAGCTGCTGTCACGGCGGCTCGCTCCGAAACACTTACGGCTCTCCAGGCCACATGCGGTGAGAGCGTTGCGGCATGTGCCAATGAGGACACTGGACGTCTGAACAATCCGGCAGCGAACGAGACGTTCTACTCCTCAACGCAAACGTACAATCTGCCGGTTGTTTATCCCAAGAATGCGACCGAACTGGAAGATGTGGCCAAGCTCGCTCCAGAAGCGGGATACCTGCTGACCGTTGCATTCCCGTCCTTGAGTCTCGACGAGGCGAACCGGATTTTGACCGAGACCGAAGGGCCTGGCGGTGGCTTTCTCGACAATGGCTCAGACTTTGGGGTGTATTCAAGACTGAATCTCTATCGAGCTGCATTGCGCGCCAAAGCCTTTTTGCTCAATCGCTCTAGATAAACTGATCGTTGTTTAAGTTGCAGCGAAGCTACGGCCTACCCAAAAGCAGGCACGCTTCTCGTACGCAGGGGAAGGTGCAGGAGGAGGAACTGGACTCCTGCCGCGCAGCCGGCGAGCGGAGGCCGGAATGAGGTGGGATGAGGGTGCAGGGAGAAACCAGCACGGTTTCGCCCTGCCGCATTTTGGGAGAAACATGAGGGACGGCGCCTGCCGTCCCTCTGTCTGTGAATTGCTAGGCTGCTTTCTTTGCGGCTTTTGGGGTAGCCGCGCCGCTTTCTTTGCTTTCTCTTTTGCGGCAAACTCCTGCTTCACCTTGAGGGCGATGGCATTGGTGTTCACTTTGTACGTGTTGGCCGCATCGCGGAGCACCGTCGCCGGGTTCGTCCTCGACGCTGCAAGCAGGATGGCCGTCAACCTCCATCATCTCCCACGTGGCGAATGCCATGCTGCCGCGCCAGCGTCTCAATGCGGCGCTCGTCCATGAGGCTTACCAGCTTCTCAAGTGGCGACCAAAAATAGTGGAGCCTGTGGTTTGCAGGCTCCGTCAGTATTGCAGCGGTGATTACGCAGCAGTTGATTTCTTTGCTCCCTTGGCTTGCGCCTTCGGACTCACCTTTTTCGCTTTTTCTTTTGCAGTGAACTCCTGCTTCACTTTGAGGGCGATGGCATCGGTGTCCACCTTGTAATGCTCGGCTGCTTCCTTGAGCGCCTTGCCAACGTCGGGCTGTGTCCGTGCTGTGTGAAGAATGACCATCTCCATCAGCAGCCGTCCGAGTTCGCCTTCATCGGTTTTGCGGATGTAGGCAGACAGCAGTTTCGGAATTGAGTCACTGTCCTTTGCCTTCTTGATGCCATGATTGCGGGCGACAACCTCCAGCCGCCGTTCGTCCAGCAGGATTGCAACCCGTTCCACGATGAAAAGCAGGTCGCGTTTCATCAACCGCACGGGAACGGCGGCAATGATGGCATTCAGGACGCGCAAGCCCGTGGCCTGGGCCAGCACTTCCTCGCGGCGCTGTTTTTCCTGCTCGGCCTTCCCATTGGCATTGGCGGTTGGCTTCCGCTTTTTGGGATGGTGAACCGGACAATATGGGTCGGCACAGATTTTGCGGAGTTCGCCTTTCTCCGTGCCTTCCGTGATGATGGCCTCGGTCGTGGACTTGCAGGTCTTGTACTCCGGCCAATCCTGCTGGTGCTTGCCGGTGGGCTTCTCCTGTTTGATTTCGGTGTACTTGTTGCGCGGGATTGCTGTGCTGCCTTCGGCTGGTTGGCCGTAGGCAGCGGAGATTTGTACCAGCTTCGGTTTCGCTGCGATGGTCTTCACAACATGCGCGTCCACTTTGGTCTGGTAGCAGGCGGGGTCGGTGCAAGCGTCCTGCTGAACGTCCGCAAATAGCAACTTGTTGTGTCCTGTTCGCTTGGGGCAATCCAGACAAGCGCCAGCCTGCGGGTTGAGGGTCGCGTCACTCTTGGAAAATGGCGCGTCTTTCAGAATGAGCAATATGTTGTGTTCGATCCATTGCTGGAGATTGCGGACGGGCAGCAAGATACGCTTGCTTTTGCTGCCGCCTCCCCAATCCTCGCGGAAGCAAGCGGCAAGTGCTTGTTCCTGCTCTGCTGGCTGAAGTTTCGCCAGCAGCAGCGCATGGCCTACGCCGATTTCGTCTTTGTAGAACGCCTCGACCACTGCCGGAAAAAGCTCCGTCAGCTTGATGCGTTGGGCGCAATAGACGGGAGATTTCCCCGTCTTGGCCGCAATCTGTTCGATGGAGTATTTCGGCTCGTCAAGATTCAGCAATGCGCGAAAGCCTTGCGCTTCCTCCAGCGGATGAACGTCCCGCCGTTGGAGATTTTCGATCAACTGCGCCTCCAGTGCTTCCGCATCCGTAAGGTTGACGATACGAACGGGAATGGTTTCCGATTCGGCCATCTGCGCGGCGCGATAACGCCGCGCTCCGGCCACAATCTCGAAGCTGCGCTCGTTCAGAGGCCGTACAAGCAAGGGCGAAAGAACGCCCTGGCTGCGAATGCTTTCGGCCAGTTCCTTGAGCGCGGCATCCTCGAAGATGCGGCGCGGGTTGGTTTTCGATTCCGTGAGAATCGAAAGCGGAAGATTGCGGTATTCGGTAGCTGCGATGTTTTGAGTAGACATGATGCGCTTCTCCTGTGGTTGAACGTGCGTGAATAGGGAGAGCGGACAGCCGTTCGCCATACGCTCAGTGATTGCAGCGGACTAGCTGGCGACGGCCATTGCATCCTGCGTTTCCTGCTCCTCGATTTCCGGCTTCGTTTCCAATGCCGCCAGAATGACGGCAGAGGCTTTCTGGATGACTTCAAGGCTTTCGGCCAGCAGCGATGCGTTGCCGTGGTAAAGCTGGATGTAGTCGGCGGAAGCGGTTCCGGTCTGTAGACCAACAGCCTTGCCCACCACGAAGGCGATGGCCTCGGCTTCGGTTTCGCGGACAACTTTGGTGGTTGTGGTGCGACGGTCGGCCTTGTGCAACATCTCATGCGCCAGTTCATGCACAAGGGTTGAAAATTCCTCGGCCTTCGACTGTCCCGGCAGGAGAACGATCTTGCCGCCGTAGCTCACGCCCATTGCCGGCGCGATGCGCTCGTTGAACTCAAGCTCGATGTTCTGAGTGGCGATAAAATCAATCAGCCGTTCGCGGTTCTCTCCGGCATCGCCCTGTACGCTGGCATGTTCGGGAAGCTCTGCCCCGTCGGTCTGCGAAACATCGAAGACATAGGCATTACGGAAGCCTACCAAGACAGCGACATTCTGCTTGGTGAGGTCTTTTTCGGCCTCTTCCTGCGGCTTGCGCTTGACGCCGATGATGGGGGCAAGAATGCGGATGCCCTTCTCGCCCTTCTTTACTCTGCGGCCAAGCTGGTTCCATGCATACATTCCGGCAACGCGGGTTGCGTCCGGCTTCTGGCGTGCGATCTCCAGAATGTTGCCGAAAGAGTAGTTGTGAAAACGGCTCATGGCGTTCAGGTAGGCGGTGAGCGCCTCGCTCTTTCCCGCCTCAAGCTGCTCGATGAGGGAGTCTACATTCTGCTTGATGAGTTGCTGCGTGGCAGTTTTTTCCTGACTGCCACGGTTGCCGTTGCTGCTGCGGTTGTTGTTGCTTGGATATTCCATTGAAAAACCTCCTGAGTGCCCGTCTGGGGCGTTTTTTTCTTTCACACTGGAGCGAAGCGAAGGAAAAAACGCCCCAGACGGCACGCAGGGTGAACGACCAAGAGGCGGAATGTAGGGTCGAGCGGCGGGCGCGGCCAAGTGCCAAACACGCACTACCGTTTGGCGCGCGGACGTGCTGTCCCGAAGACCCGGCCCGCAGCGGCCAAGCGAAGGGCACATTCCGCTGCGCGGGAGTGGAGAAAAGGCGCGCGAAGCGCCTACCGAAGGTTTGCTTTTTTTGTTTGGGATCTGAGATTTAGGAGGATCGTGCAGTCATGCCTATTGGCAGAGACCAGCCCGTAATGAAGGCGGCTGAGCACGCGAAGGAGGTCCCAGGCAAAGGGCGGAAAGGTTCCTCTTCTGAAACTTGCGTTATGCGAGAATTGTTAAGATGGCCTACAAAGGCCGATATTGCTCGCGAACACATCGACATCTTTTAACTCGGCAAGGCCAGCGACCGAAGCGTTTACGAAGGCATGGTCTTCCGGCGATCAAGCATGTCCTGCCCCTCATTATGTGCTCGGAGAATCACAACATTGCGGAATATCAACCGAAGGAGTTTTGCTGGATTAAGGGCGACCCGAGTTTTCGCACCTTCCAACAGTTGAAGAGAAGTAGAGGGGGCTATATCTGCGGTTAGAATCGTAATGCGACGCGAGCACAGGTGATCCATCTGTGCCGAGCCGTTGCATGCCGGTGTATTGGAGATTACTGGACTTCAACATCACGCAACCGGAGATCGGTGGAGACTGTGGTAGGGCCAAAAACCATTACGACAGAGTTCTATCGAGTTGATGTGGATTGGGCTTCAAGGCAATTTTTCCTGTTTGGACACCTGTACGGCGACCATAGTGTCCACATCTCCGAGATGATTCGCCATCTTTGGGGAGCAAATATTTCCGCTGGCCTGGCCTGCCTTCGGAAACATGGCTGGTATTGCAACCGAACCCTTCAGAACGTCGCGGGAGACCTCCGCGATGGCGAGCATTTCACCGTATACCGACCAGATTTTCACCCAGTCCCCGTTGGCTATCCCGCGGGCCTGCGCATCTTCTGGGTGAAGCACCGCAAACGCATCTTGTGTGCGATTCGAGGCGGAAGGATTGTCCCAATAGCTGTAGCCGGAATTCCACAGCTCGTTTAGACGGAAGTCGAAGGCCATCAGCGGGTGTGCGTGATTAACGTCACCCCACTCATATTGCAGGGTGGCAAATTCGGCGATGTTGCTAATGGCCCCAAGGTGGGCTTTGCCATCATTCGTTGGGAAGCGCTTTCCGATCACGGCCTCATATTGGTCCGAGTAGAGCCGCTCGATGCTCTTTCCATTCAGATATGGATATTGCACGCCATTCGTGCCGCTCGTTTCGAGCATCTCCCATTTGATGTCCCTGATATCGGGGTTCAACATTCGCACTTCATCCCATATCTGTTTCGCGGATAGCCATTGAAAGCCCGCATATCCCATCTTTTGTGCGACCTGTCCCGCAATCCACCAATCGGGTCTGGCAATGCCTGGAGGGTCCACAAATCCATGAGTGATCCGAATGCGCCGGTCCTCGCTGGCGAGGATACCAGCGGTTTCACCCCAACTCGCAGCCGGGAAGATGACGTCTGCGGTCGCGTCCATTTCCGTATGGATTCGGTCTTGTACGATGAAAAACGTGTTGCCGATGAGCGGCGCATAGTGGGTCGGGTCCGGAAGTTGACGAAAGACGTTACTTCCGAAAGCCCAAAGGGCCTTTACAGTTCCGGCTTTGAGGCGTTCGTAGAGATTCTTGCCCTTACCCGGGGGCGGCTGGTTGGGAACCGCAAAACTGCCCCGGGGGTGTCCGCCAGCACGCGAAGTCGTTGCGCCGGGGCGACCCACGTTGCCAAGGATTGTACCCAGCACGGTGTAACCGATCATGTGCGAGTAGCCTGCGAGCTGGTGCATGATTCCTTTCTCGAAAAGAATCATCGTTTTGCCACGATGTTTCGCTAGTAACGCAACAGCGCGTTGAATCTTTTCTTCAGGGATGCCGGTTTCGCGGGAAGCATTTTCTATCGTGAAGCGAGGCCGAATCACGGCCGCGCGCACCTCATTCAGCCCGGTAGTGTATTTGGCGACAAATGTGTGGTCGTATTGGTCGAGATCGAGGAGACGGCGGATGAGGGCCCCCGCGAGAATCGCATCGGTTCCTGGCCGGATTTGAAGGAACAACCCGCCGTGAAGTTCGGCCAGCTGCGCCATGTAATTTCGATGCGGATCAATCACGATATGCTTCGCTGTGCCCGGGCCCATATTGTTTGCGAGGAAGCGGTAATACCAGACACTGCCGGTGGCTTCCAGATTGGTTCCTGCGGTAACGAGGAGATCTGTCTCATCGAAGTCCTGTACGGTGAACGACCGAGTACCCTCGCCAAAAATCTCAGCGATGCCGGCGCTCTCGTTGTCGTAGAAATAGCCGTTTCCTGCGAACGAAGTGGAACCGATTGCCGAGAACCAGAGCTTCAAAATCGCATAGGTCGGGAAGGTGTAGAGCCAGTCTCCAGCAACGAGTGCGAGCGAGTCAGGGCCGTGCTGTTTCTTTAGCTTTAGGAGCGTGGCCGCAACAAAAGCAATCGCCGTGTCCCAATCCACAGGTTCTAAAGCGCTCTTCTTTCCTCCTCGCCGTATCAATGGAGTTGTCAGGCGGTCGCCTACGAGCGACTTGGCGGGAAAGCGGACGGGGCGCTCAGGGCTGTAAATATCCAGACCCATGGATCCGCCGCGAACCGAGTAGTTACCCTCGTTGATGATGCATTCGCTGTCAGGAATGCTGGCGACGTACACCGGCTTGCCATTTCTATAGGCGGGAGCGACAAAAGTCGGATTGATCGTTTCGCCAAGTGCCGGATCAGGCCGGCGTCCAGTACCGCGCTCCCAGACATAGACTTTGTATCCGCACTGCACCTTGCAATACTGACAAGTCGTAGTGAAGACTTCAGCGTTCGACGGCGGCAACTCGGACACATCACCGCGTGGATCGGGATTGTTTTCCGTGGGGCCTGCCCCAACGAGCATGGTCAACAGAGCGCGACGATTAAGCGGTGGTTTTTTCATTTTCAACCTCTGCGCTCGCCAATGGGCCGACCAAACACAGGTTGGCCCTGGCGAATTCGAGTTGCGTAAATTGTTGCGCCTCGGATTTCCAAATCGATGAACGGCAGGCCGTAAGTGGCAGGCCCAGCGATGGCTGCGCCAAGCTGGACGGGATCGAACGCGCTCGTGTGGCAAGGGCAAACGAGGCACTTTGTTTTGCCGCGGAGATCAAGAGAGCTATTTAACTGCACGGTGCAGCCCATGTGAGTGCACAAGGCGCTAAACGCCACAATGGACTGCTTTGGCCCAACACCGCCGGCAGACTCGTCAACGTCCAGCAGGATGGCTGGTAGATTGCCAGGGAAGGTAAAGAGGATCGGCATCCACGGCTTGACGTTCGCCACTTGCTCGATTGCGAGATGCTCATAGGGCGCGACCCGGCACCCGGCAGCACCGGTAACTGTGGCCGCCGCCACACCAACCGCAAGGATCCGCATCGCGTCTCGCCTCGAAACGGCGGAGTTGTCGAAAGGCACTTTCGCGCCGTCCACATTGCTCTCGGAAGAGATTAGATCGCCGGAGATGCGCTCGGAAGTTTTTCCCATGCAGCATCGACTGCCGAGGGCAGTTTGTCCATCCTTTTCAGAAACATGCTGATCTTCCATAGATCCTCATCGGGCATCGTATTTTTGAACGCGGGCATGGGAGTGAAGCGAATGCCGTGTGCGGCTTCCCAGAATAAGACGTTCTCAGGATCGTTTTCTACGCCGTTGATAGCGAATTGTGGCGCCTTGATGTAAAAGCCTTGCGCAAAGCCGGCCGGTTGCCCATCCGATGTACCGTGGCAGGAAGCACAGTGCTGATGGTAAAGGCGCACGCCAACAAGAAGGTTCTCATCGGTCAGGGGAACGGGATTCTGAAGCCCTTTCGCGTGACGAGCAACCGCAGTATTGAGTTCTGCAGTTGCGATCCAATGTTCGATCCGAGAAGGTTTCACGTCCGCACCCACTGACGCTATGCCAAGCGAGACGGCAATGAGCGCCAAAAGCGCAGCGAGCGTGGACAGAATACCTTTGACGAAGTTAAGCATGTTGTGCCTCCACACAACCTCATGTGAGTCCGCGATATGCCCCCAAACTGCCACTGCTATCGCCACTTCAAAGTTATTGCCAGTCGCGGTGAACAAGAGCGTCGCTGCTTGGGAGTAATCGGGGAACGGCATTGAGAG
>JAJYAE010000299.1 GCA_021779695.1 Acidobacteriota bacterium
CGTGCCGCGACTGCACTGCTCGCCAATCACATCGCGCACCAGCTTGCGTCCGGCTGGATCCAGGCCGGAGGTCGGCTCGTCAAGGAAGAGTATCTCGGGGTCGTTGACGATCGCCTGGGCCAGCCCGACGCGCTGCATCATTCCCTTGGAGAAACTGCGGATCGGCTTGTTATGTTGCTCGCCCAGGCCGACTCGTTCGAGCAGCCGTGGAACTTTGCGCCGGAGCGTGTCTTCCGCCAGGCCGCAGAGCCTGCCGTGAAACAGCATCAGCTCCGAAGCAGACAGCCAGTCGTAGAACCGGAAGTGCTCGGGAAGAAAACCAATCCGTGCCCGCACCGCGCGCGTGCCCACGGGTTCACCCAGCAGGAGAGCCTTGCCGCCAGTCGGCTTCACCAGCCCAAGCAGCATCTTGATCGACGTACTTTTTCCCGCTCCGTTCGGACCCAAAAACCCGAAGGCCTCGCCGTGGCCCACCTGAATCGTCAGATCGCGGACAGCGACTCGGGTTCCGTAGCTCTTTCGAAGCCGGGTTGCATCAATGGTTAAACTCGGCATAGTCTCCCGGGAATCTGCTCACTACTGCAATTGCGACGCCAGGTGGATGGCGCTCGTATCGTCGCCGGATCCGTTCAATGCATAGACGATTCCATTGTCCACCCACATGAGCGAGTAGTGGCCGGATTGTTTTTGATTTGTCGACCGCAGCAGGGCCCCTTCGTTTCCGTTGATGTGAACTTGCTCGTATTTCGATTCACCGCGCACCACCGGAAGCACCAGCGTCGAGGTCCAGTCGACAGTCTGGGTGAAATTCGCGGCATCGTTGGCGCTCATCCCAAGAAACTGAAGCCCGACCTGCGCAATCTGGGCAGGATCGATCTCTTGAGGAGCGGAGACGATGGGGCTGGGAAGCTCGACCAGCGAAACGCATGTGGCATCGGCCGGCGGAACGGATGCCGCATCACGGCTGGAGCCACGCTTGCCCGCTACCGGATTCACCATTCGCGAAGCTACATCTCCGCAGTTGCCGTAGAATGCCATCACTCCGGCAGGCACGCGCACCCCGACAGTTGCGCCGTCCACCGACTCAGGGATCTGCAGGTCGCTGCGTCCCGCCTCGTTCAGGATGGACTGAAGGCGGTCGCGATTGAGCTTCATCTGCATTCCCGCCCCGCTCTCCAGCAGAAGACTGGATGGGGTTTTGTCGGGCAAAAGCCGCACTGGAAAACCCGCGTCATTCGATGCCATTGCGGCATCCGCGATGAGCTGCGGTCTTTGCGGCTTCTGCGTCACCGTGACCTCATCGGAGAGAACCCGGCTGATCGCTTGATTCAGCAACTGATTGTTTTGCAGGCCGTTGTTCTTCATGGCTGCTGGGTTGATCTCGACGATGCTGACTCGCTGGAAGCGGAACACGGCCAGCAGACTCTCTGCCCACGCCCGGACCGGCGCTACCGTTAGCACCAGAACCACCGCGACCGCGGCAAGCCCGCCACCTCCCAGGGATAATTTCTGCAGCCAGGTCCAGCGATTCCGCTCGTTTTCCATCTTGTCCTCTCGTCTTTTTTGAAACGCGGCCCAGGCGATTGCCGTGTCCGGCGCTTCGGCCGCTTCCGGCAATTTGTTGAGGCTGTCCTGCACACGCGCCGCGTGTCCGCGCAGCATCGCAAGCTCTTCCCGGCAAGCCGCGCACCCTTCAAGGTGCTGCTCGATCGCATCGACTTGTCCCGATTCGAGTTGGCCATCGAGATACGCGCGCAGCTTTCCCTGGTTCATTTCTCCGTGTTTCATTGCCCCTCCTTCGCCGTTTGCCATGGCCGTCGCTTGAGACTTTGCCGCTTTCGTCGTTCGTAGAGCGCGGAGAATTCCGCTTCCGCCCGCGCCAGTTTCTTGCCAACAGAATTGAACCTGAGCTGCATCGCCCGCGCAATTTCCTGATAACTGAGACCGCTGTGGCGTAACAGCAGAATCTGCGCTTTCTCCAGCTGCAACTTCGCCAGCACACCGCGTATTTCGGCGATGTGTTCTCGCCGCAACAGGGCCGCGAGCGGACTCTCGGCATGGCCGTCGACCAGAACAAACTCATTTCCTTCCAGTTCTTCTTCCACACCGCGCCGCTGGTGGGCGCGAAGTACATCGATCGACGCGCGCGTCGCTGTCCGATACAGCCAGCCCCCGACGAGTCCGTCGGCTGCAACCTCCGGACCCTTTTTGTACAGCCGGAGAAAAACATCGGCACAGACCTCTTCGGCCTCGGAATCGCGCTGCAGCACTCGCCGGACGACCCGAACCATGCGTGGGTAGTGCTCCCGAAAGATGGTTTCGAACTCCGCGTCAACCCAGCGATCGCTCATGCTCATAGTTTCTACATCTATACAACGTCGGGGAGAGCGAATTTGTGACATGAAATCACGTCCGCGTGGGGTGGGCGAAGCAAGAGCGATGTCGGGATCGCACAGGCAAGGTCGGCTTTGATGAGCGAAACCGGGAGATCAATTATCCCTCGCCTATCCCTCGTCCCTGGGGAAAGCCATCGAATGGGATCGCATTGTGACGCCCATCGCCTTCACATGCCACAGGTACAGTGTGCCAGGGTCTGGGCAACGGTCATGTTGCCCCACCCCGGCGCACTCTCAGGATGGAGGCGCATGATGCGCTGCTTTATGTCTTCTACAAGAGTGGGGTCAAAGAGATTTTTCATCATGGTGGACCGATGTGTTTTGTGTGCCGATCTCTGCCGACCAGTTTATCTTTTTAGACATCGGCGCTGGCTCAGAGCTTTTTTAACCCTGGGGTAATAGAAAGCGGCCGAGCCGGTTCGTCGAGTAGGAATGACGGCAATTCTTTTGCAATCTTCTCGCGAGCGCACCTGGAGGATCCAGGATGCTCTCGCGGCTGAGCCCGCGCTGGCCAACTATCATCGGCTACCGAGCGTCGGGGGAGATCTGCTTGTGAAGCTGGGACGACATGCCGAAGCGATTGAAGAGCTGCAAGGCGCCCTCGCGATGACCGACAACGCGCGCGAGCAAAATCTTCTATGGAAAAGACTAAAGCAGGCGAGGTTCCTGGCAGATGCGCGTCTCGGTCACATTTTGGATCGGCGAACTCAAGCCGACCTGGCGGTACAAATCCTGCCTGAATGAGTGCACGAGCGATTTCGCGCCAACCGAATTACGGAATGCACCGACTACGATCTGGCGCTAAGCGGTCTCATCGTTTCCGAAACCCAGTATTTGAGGGATTACGACTGGACGTTTAATATAGCCACGCAAGACAATTCGGAATGGCGCGCTTCAGGGTTGATCGTCGAGAAGCGCGTTTCTGAAGGGTTTTCAGCTTGCGGCGGTCAGTTTCTGGTACACATCGTCATCGACCAACCGAGCGCCGTGTTCCGCGCCTGGTTCCGATGGCCTCTCGAGCGACGCGTCAGGAAACAGAAAATCTTCCACGGAGATCCGGTAAATGCGAACCATTTTGAAAGCCCTGGCATGTGTGACTCTGCCATTTGTCTGCATTGGATTGGGATTCGCCCAGGCCCCTGGCGGCGAGCCAACGCCTCGCGTCCTGACTCCGCAGCTCGCCGCAGCCCTGCCCGCTCCGGTTCCCTGCGACACAAAGAAGGGCAGTTGCTGGAAGCCAACCCTTGGGATGGAGTGGCAGTGGCAATTGAGCTGCGACACGGCAAAGACCTGCACCAATCTTGACGTTCACGTGCCGTTTTACGTGATTGACGCGGTGGGGAATCCTGCTTCCACCGTGGCTGCGATTCACAAGCGGGGTGAGCATGCGTATTGCTACGTGGATATCGGTTCGTGGGAGGAGACCCGCTCCGACGCCTCCAAATTTCCTGAGAGCGTACTCGGCAAACGCTATATAGGATGGCCTCATGAGCGCTGGCTGGATATCCGCCAACTGGGCATTCTGGCGCCGATCATGATCGCGCGCATGAAGGTCTGCGTCGAGAAAGGCTTCGACGGCGTCGAGTTCGACAACGTCCAGGACTGGGATAATCCCACCGGCATTCCGATCACGCAGCAAGAATCCACTTATTACACCGCGTGGATGGCGAACCAGGCACATGCCATGGGGCTTTCCGCCTCCTGGGAAAACGCGCCAACCATCGTTGCGGCGCTGCAGCCTTATATGGAGGCTTTGATCTTCGAGTCCTGCTATAACTACCACTTTTGCCAGCAGTCCGCGCCCATGGTTCAAGCGGGCAAATGGGTGGGAGGGGTGGAATACAAAGCCGACTTCAAAGACATGCGTTTCTGCCCAACCTACGCGAAGGACCAGATGGTGGGCGCGTTCAAGAAGATGGCGCTCAATTCGTATCGCATCCCCTGTGGTACGGCAAAATAAAACCGGAGGGGCCACAGCGAAACAGCGTTGCCGGGCCCCCGCGGCTCACCTTCCGTCGAGCCCAATTGGAAGGTCCGCGCGAACAATTGCCACTGCGGGATGAGAAGAGTCCCGAGCGTCAGCACCGGGCGCGCGGCACCACCACCATCGCATCCAGGATCTCGGTCAAAGCACGGAAATTGGTTCCTTTGCCATAGAACGCGTCGGCGACAACGCCCGCCGGCATGTCGGTGCCGGAATATGCGCCGCTCATGGCGATGGTTTTTATTCCCGGGAACCGCTGATGGATTATAGCGAGCAATTCAAAACCGGACATCCCCGGCATATTGAGGTCGGAGAGCAAGATGTCCGGGATTTCCTGTCGGATCGTGGAGAGGGCGGACAAACCGCCCGCACAGGATTGCACGCAATATCCAGAGCGGACCAGGGCGTGTGCCAGCAACGTTCGAATGGACGGCTCGTCGTCCACGATCAGGAGTCTCAGTTTTGTACTGCTCTTCAGAGGAATTTTTCTGAACATGATTCTCCTCTCGGGGCAAGTTTGCTCCACGCCGATGTGCACCGGTGATCTAGCTCTCCTCAATCCTCACCACTTCCGACGCCCGCGTCCTTTGTGATTCAGTCTCTACGCGGTACGCGCGGAAATGATCATGACTGGACATGGAACCCTTCGTCGAATTCGAACCAGCCTCTCCTGCAGAACCGTGGGAGAAGAACTGTCGTTCCCGAGCACGACCATGCTGGCTTTCGTATCGCGGGCTCTCTTTGCGATGGCATCTTCAAGAGTCCCAAATAAGAGCAGGGGCACAATGTTCCGACGCAGATTGTTTAACCTGCGGGCAACTGTCTCCAGGCGGTACAAGATACCCATTTGCGCATCCGGGCTGGATCGCTCCTGCCCTACATCGACTACATGGACCAGCTCGATCACGGCGCGGTTTCTATCCGCCATCTCGCAAGCAGACGCCAGGGTCTCATCCGAATCACTCGTCAGGTCGGTCACATAGAGAATGGTTCCGTTTGTCGGTTGTTGCTTGGCGAGTGTTCTGCCGGGGTAACGCTGCATGAATCACTCCTAATGGCGAA
>JAJYAE010000031.1 GCA_021779695.1 Acidobacteriota bacterium
ACGCCCTCCTTTGCCGAAGACGGAAACCACCTCGGGGAACTGCTTGATGATCTTGTCCTCAAGTTGCGTTACGGCAATCGTCTCGGTGATCGACTGCCCCGGCAGGCCGCTGGGCATGTAGAGCAGACTGCCCTCGTACAACGGCGGCATGAACTCTGATCCGAGACGGCGGACGGGAAGAACCGTAACGGCCAGGGCGGCCAGGGCCAGCAGGATCACGGTTTTGGGGAATTTCAGCGCCAGATGCACAAATGGCTTGTACACCCAGATCAGGAAGCGATTCACCGGGTTCTTATGTTCGGGCGCGATCTTGCCGCGAATGAAGAGCGTCATCAGCACCGGCACCAGCGTGACCGAAAGCAGCGAGGCAAAGAGCATCGAAAACGTCTTGGTGTAGGCGAGCGGCTTGAACAGCCGCCCTTCCTGCGCCTGGAGCGAAAAGACCGGAATGAACGACACGGCAATAATGAGCAGGGAGAAGAACAGCGGCTTGCCGACCTCCTTGGCGGCGGCAAGGATCACCTCGTTGCGGTCTTCCTTCTTTCCTCCCGCTTCCCACTTTTCGAGGTGCTTGTGGGCGTTCTCGATCATCACAATTGCGCCGTCGACCATGGCGCCGATAGCGATGGCGATTCCGCTCAGCGACATGATGTTCGAATTGAGATGGATGTAATACATCGCGATAAACATCATGAGAATCGCGACAGGAAGGGTAAGGATCGCAACCAGCGCGCTGCGCACATGGAAGAGGAAGATCAGGCAGACGATGCTGACGATGATCATTTCTTCGATGAGTTTCTCCCTGAGCGTCGCGATCGAGCGCAGAATCAGCTCCGAGCGGTCATAGACCGGCACAATGCTCACGCCTTTGGGCAAGGAACTAGCGATCTGGGCGATCTTCTGTTTGACCCGGCCGATGAGGGCCAGCGCGTTTTCCCCATAGCGCGCCACCACAATTCCGCCGGCGACCTGTCCTTCGCCATTGAGTTCGGCAACCCCGCGCCGCATGTCCGGACCGAGATGGACATCCGCTACATCGCGCAGGCAGATGGGCGTACCGTCTCCGTTGGTGCCGACGACCACCTTTTGAAGGTCGGCAACCGACTTGATATAACCGAGCCCCCGCACCATGTACTCGCGGCCGGTATACTCCACAACCCGTCCACCCACATCGTTGTTGCTCTGGCGAATGGCCTCGATCACACGATTGATGGCGAGATGGTAAGCAAGCAGCGTATCGGGGTTGATGTCCACTTGGTATTGCTTTACAAAGCCGCCGATACCAGCCACTTCGGAGACCCCTGGCACACTGTCTATCGCGTAGCGTACGGTCCAATCCTGAAGACTTCGCAACTGGGAGAGATCGTGCCGGCCGGTCTTGTCAACCAGGGCGTACATGTATACCCAGCCGACACCTGTTGCGTCCGGTCCCAGCGTTGGCGTGACGCCGACCGGCAGGTTGCCTCTTACGCCCTGCATGTATTCGACGACGCGGGAGCGGGCCCAATAGAGGTCGGTATTGTCATCGAAGATGACGTAGACGAACGAGAGGCCGAAGAAGGAATACCCGCGTACGACCTTGACGTGAGGCGCGGAGATCAATGCCGTCACGATGGGGTAGGTCACCTGGTCTTCTACCAGATCTGGGCTGCGCCCCTCCCATTCCGTAAACACGATCACCTGTTTGTCGGAAAGATCCGGGATGGCGTCAAGCGGCGTATTCTTGAGCGCCCAGATCCCCCAGGCAACGACAAAAAACAATCCCAGGAAGATGAAAAACTTGTTCCTGCTGCTCCAATCGATAACCTTTTCAATCATGGCTTTTGCACCTTCCGGGTGGTCGTTGTGGCTTCAGCCTGCAGGTCAGTGAGGCGCTTCAGCACACCGCCGTGCTGCGCGATAAAGGCGCGCGCGTGCTGCTCGCTTGAAAATGCCAGCACGCTTGGAGAGCAGCGGTCGAAGGTGCGAACGTAAACCGATTCCCTGCCGCGGCTCTCCACAGCCGGCGCCATGCGCATGCAGAGGTTCACGTTGCTGTTCTCCACAAACCATGCGCTCTTGGGATCGATGAGCTTGCTGGTTTCAAAGTCTGCAATCTTGAGAACTTCGAGCGGCTTCCCTGTCTGCTGGGCCTCGATAATGGCGCACCGGACACAGCAGGTCTCATATCTCCGCCCTCCGACCGTGACCAGCGCCCGTGTTTGCGGATGAATCTCGCGGCCCGAGAAAGGGCAAACCTTCGGCTGCCGGTGGCTTACGAAATACCAGGCGCCGCCCAGAACGGCGAGGACCACCACCAACGCGAGAATGCCGATGAAGTTGGGTCTTATTCGCATGACACACCTACTTCTTGCCTTTCCCCATATCCATTCCGGGCATGGAGGCCATCATCTGCTGCATGGCTGCGCCCAGGCGGCTTTCGGAATCGATCAGGAAATTTCCTGAAGCGACGATCTTCTCGCCGGGTTTGAGGCCGGCCAACACCACGGTTTGTCCGTCGAATTGATCGCCGATCTTGATGTCGCGCGGCTCGAAGTAGCCATCGCCCTTGGCGATGAAGACCACCTGCCGCGTGCCCGAGTTGAGCACCGCTTCGCTGGGCACCAGGGTCTGTGTTCCGTAGTTCACATTGAGCTCGACGTCGGCGTACATGTCGGGCTTCAGTTCGTAGCCAGGATTTGGAAACTCCAGACGAACCTTGATGGTCCGGGTTTTCGGATCGAGAGTCGGGTAAATGTAAGTCACCTTCCCGCGATAGGTTCTGCCGGGAAAGTAGCTGAGTTGCATCTGGGCGGTCTGGCCCACATGAACAAACGGCGCCTCGTACTCGAAGATGTCCACGTAGACCCAGATAGTGGAAAGGTCGGCGATATCGTAGAGATCGGTCTCCGGCGTCACATAGGTTTGCTCATAGGCGTTCCGGGTCATCACAAAGCCGCTGATCGGCGAGTAGAGCGTCATGACGCGCTGGGCCTTGCCACTGGTCTCAAGGTCATGGATCTGCGCGTCGCTGATGTCCCACAGGCGCAGACGGTCGCGGGTCGCGTTCAGAAGTGAGTTCGCGTCAGAGGAGATATCGGTGTACGGAGTTTTCGCCAGATATTGCTGGCCCTTGCGCGCGATCAGATACTCCTGCTCGGTGGAGACAAGATCCGGGCTGTACAGCGTAAAGAGGGGCTGTCCTTTTTTGATCAGCTTGCCAACATAATTGAGATAGACGTTCTCGATCCAGCCGGCAACCTTCACATGGACGCGGGAGATTTTCTCGTCGTCCATCTGTATCAGTCCCACCGTGCGGATCGTCCGCTCCAGGCGGGCACGCCGAACCGTGGCGTAGGTGACGCCGATCTTCTGCTGGGTGGCTGCATCGAGCAGCACCGAGCCGGGGGCCATGTTCTCCATGCTTGGCGTCTGGCTCCCAGAGTTTCCCGGCATGTTCATTCCCGGCATGTTGCTCATGCCCTGACTGGGCGCGGCGGGGCTTCCCTGAGGCTGTTTGCCGGAAATATCCATTCCCGGCATATTGCCCATATCCTGCACCGAGCCGGAGGCCTCTGCCTTGTTCTGTTTTCCCGGCATACTGGACATATCCATCCCGGGCATGCCTGCCATTTCACTGGATTTCGCGGATCCCTGCTGCGCCGCCGATGCGGCGGCGTTCTGGCGGACGGCGGCAGCCTCTTTGCGCGCCGCATACCAATACGCGGCCCCGCCGCCGATCAGGATTCCGGCAACCAGGAACCCAATTCCAATCACCAGTGCGCGTGTCGTCAAAGCAAGTTTCATGACTGTTCCTTCCTATTCCGTCAAATCGGTGTTGACCAGCGGCTCCATCCGGGCCAGCGCGGTCTCAAAGTTGCTGAGTTCCTGGTAGTAATTCACCTCGTAATCGAGCACGTAGATGAAGTTGTCGAGCATGGAGAGGAAATCCACCTTGCCCACCTCATACGCCGACATCGAGGATTCCAGCGCCAGCGACGATTGCGGAACGATGGCCTTCGAGTAGAGGTTCATGAGATTGCGCGCCGCGGTTGCCGCCAGATACTGCTGCTTGATTTCGAAATTGACTTCAGTCAAGCGGTCGTCGAATTCGCGGCGGGCTGCATTCAGTCCGTGACTGGCCTCGATCACGCCCTCGCGCTGCTTGCTCCGGAAGAAGACCGGAATATTGATTCCAACCATGACGCCGTGCATGTCCTGCATGTCCGGGCGCTGCTCGTAGCTGTAGGCCACATCGAAGTCCGGCTTGTATGCTTTTTGCGCCAAATCCACGGTGTATTGATTGCTCTCGATCCTGCGCTTGTCTCGTTCAAGGCCCGGGTCATTCGCATGCGCCATCGCATAAAGGTCTTCGAGAGATTCATGAAAGTCAGCCGCGTTCACGGGCGCTGGCAATGGCAGCGGAGATTCGGGATCGCGGTAAAGCAGGGTGTTCAGGCGGGCGCGCGCCGCGTCTTCTTCCTGCTCAAGGACAATCAGCTTCTGATCGATCCGCGCCACCTCGACCTGTGCGCGGAGCACGTCCTGCTGAATGCCTTTGCCAACGCGATACCGCGCCTCTGCGATGCTCTCAAGTTTCTGGAGGAGATCTTTGTTCTTCCCGGTGATCTCGATAGCCTTCGAGTCATAGAAGTACGCGTAGTAGGCGGTCTTTACGTCCGCGACAACTTGACGCCGTGTCTGCTCGTACTCCCAATGGCCCGCTTCGGCCTCGCGGTCGGCAATCTTGCCACGCAAGCCTAACTTGCCGGGAAACGGAAATGCCTGGCTGACGGTCAATCCCCGATAACTCGACGGATCGCCCTTCTGCACGCTGAATGGCGTGATGTTTCCCATCCAGCCGCCGGAGACCATCGGATCGGGGAGTGCACGGGCCTGCGGAGCGCGGGCGCGCTGCGCTTGAAAGCGCTCTGCTGCACTCTTGATCGCCGGATTCCGTTCGAGCGCAATCGCGACCAACTTCTGGAGGGTGATTTCCTGGCTCGCCGGTGTGCCGTCTTTGGCCGTCGGCCCGGAAGGAACGCCGGCCGGTACAGATGGCGCCGCCGCGCGTGAATTCGCGACAGGGGCATCAACGATACCTGAGCCGTTGGGAGGTGTCTGCGCTCCGGCTGACGTAGCGCCCAACACCATTGCCCCAGCCAGAAGCCACGAGAATGATCCGCGGAGGCTATTCATGGCGGCCTCCCGCCGCGCCCGGCCCAGTTTCGTGCAATGTGGTGACCGCCGGTCCGTTCACGGATTCGCTGTGCGCGAAGATCTCGTCGGATGCCCGGTCGAGCAGCTTGCTGGAAAGCGGCGCCTTGAGATTGAAGGTATAGGTATCGCGGTATCCGAAAACAAACAGGTGATACGGATCTGGACTGGAAAGAGTCTGAAGATCGGCCCAGCGCCAGCTCCGGCTGTCGTCTTTTGAAGAGGTCACATAATCGATCCCATCCTGCCGGATGCGCAACACGCCGTTTGTGCCGGAGGCGATTGCCCGGTGACGGACCGGAATCGTGGCGATCGCCGGAGCGTCTGGATCCGGGTCCGCATTCTGCGAAGGCCGCGCAACAGCTCCTGCGAGCTGAGCCGCTACGGCCGGGGGTACGGCCTGCGCCAGGCTAAACCGATACTTACGCTCACCAGGCCGATGCAGGCTGCGATTTAGATAGGTTTTGAGCACCAGGCGATGAGGAGCAATAAAGGCGGTCTGGATCTCACTGAAGGCCCAGCGCTGGCTGCGTTTGTTCTCTCCCCGGAACTCCACTCCGTTCCCATCAATCAGAAGAGTCCCATGGTTGCTGGGAGCGAAGGCGGCGCGATGCATGCGCGCGGAACTTTCCCAATGGAGCGAGGCCGCCACGGGATGATCCGGTGGCGATACAGGCTGTCGTGCTGCCCGCGCGGCTATCGGAACCCCGCTGAGAGTAATGGCGATTGCCGACAGGAGGATGACGCTCTTGTATCGTGTCCAAACTCCAGAAAACATAAGCTGAATCTCCGTATTCGGGTGCTCTTCGCCCGCCCGGGCGGGCATGATAACGTGGCTGTTTGAGTGCGAGCACTGCGGCTCAGGCAAAAGAAGCTGGAATCTCGGAACAACAATCCGAGTGCTCCCGCCGGAAAAAGGGAAGGATTAGATCAGAAAGGAGCAGAGTGCGGTGCGGGAAGCCGGACAGAGGGGTGGATCCTTGGGTGTTGCGAGCAGCACACGCGCTTCTGCGACGGGAATCAACGAGCCGGCAGAGTGATTGTGGAACACAACTAGCTCCCAGCTATTCTCCGTCATCGTTTGTACGGCAAGCGATGTTGCTTGTTGAGAGGATGGACCGCCGCAAAGAGGCCTGGTGATCTCCGGACCGGTCTTGGCGGCGAGTTTCGCGCTCGTCGACTTCGCCATCATCGGGCAATCGGAACTGCAGCACTTCATGGAGTGCATCGCCTGGCGGCATGGCGCTACGGCCAGCGCGGACATCGCCGAAAGCACTACGAGCAAAACTGCGACGAATTTGGCGAATCGCCTCATCCTCTTCTCTCCATGATTCCGAGCCTCGTTCTCCACAGTCTGTGATCTATGTCACGATCACCCAATCGACCCAACCCCAAATACTCGCGATAAGGGCCAGCAACAGGGAAAGCGGAGAGGCGGCGTTCCCGCAAACATGAAACTGTCAAAGCGAGCGCCGGATTGGAGGAGCTACTTACCACTGGAAGCCCCTTTGGCCATCTGATCATGCAGGTCCGCAAGCGCGAATGCCTGTTCAGCTGCTTTGCCGTAGTAAAAGACCAGGTCGCGGCAATGTTCACCCAGCGTTGGCCATTTGGGAATGGGATGAGTTGTGGGGTTTTTGAGATACGCATCGAGCATCTCCCGATGCTCCTGCTGCTCTGACTTCAGCCGTTCTCCCTCCGCGCGGAAATACGCAGCGAGCCTTTCGTGATCCTCGGACGTGCGGGCATTGACGATCAGAAGCTTCACTTCCTTCTTGCTCAGTTCCCGCGCCTGATTGGTTGCGTGCGTCTGAGCCATTGCGCCGAATGCCGGCGTCCCCAGAGCCAGGGCAATGGCTAACAGACCGATGAGAGATTTCGTCCGTGGCATAGAATCTTCTCCTGACGTTCAACGACAGCGAACTACCTGCGTCTTGATCCGGCATAAACCTGAACGGAAGTCGAACCGGTTACTGCCTGCCGCCTTGGCTCCCGGCCAGGGGCTGGGCCCGTATTGTCGCGCACGTCATTCGCCAACCATTTAGCATCTCGCATGCCATTCCTCCAGGCCGGCTAAGTGACTCGCAAACGGGCTGTTGTTTGCATATCGCCGTACATCGCCGGCGACAGCGTTTTGCTGCGCTGCCTCATTTCGGGCAGGCGGTGGCGCATTCGGGGCAATCTACCGGAGCACCCGCCGTAGTTGCATTCGGGGAATACTGCCCTGATCGGCAAGAGTCGGTAACAAGAGCGCCGCAATCCCGTGCAGAGAAATCGCGTTCCGGGGCCGGTCGATCAAAAGCAGAGGTGCAGAATCCCAATTTCCGCCTCCATCGGCGAAGATAGGAGGAAGGAGGAGCGGCTCATGAGTGACGGCAGTCATCGCTATTTGCGCGCGGCCACGCTGATCGGCGCCATCGCAGTCGTGTCCCTGCTGCACTATCTCACCCCGACAAGCCACGTCATTCTGCACCCGCTTCTGCAACGCGCTTACTACATACCGATTCTGCTGATGGCCTTGTGGTTTGGGTGGCGTGGCGGCCTTCTCGGAGCAGCAATAGCGGGATTTCTCTACCTTCCTCATATCGTCATGGCGTGGGGATCGAACGAGGAGTACAGCATTGCGCAGTATGTCGAAATCGGCATGTTCTTTGTGATTGCTCCTTTAATCGGTGTCCTCGCCGACGTGGAACGTAGGCAGAAGCAAAAGATTCAGGAAACCGCTGTCAAATTAAGCGAGACCTACGCCCAGCTCCAGGCTTCCATCGAACAGGTCCGCCGCGCCGACCGCCTCTCGGCGCTCGGAGAGCTGTCCGCCGGCTTGGCGCACGAGATTCGCAATCCTCTCGGAGCGCTGGAGGGTGCGGTCCAGATCCTGCAGCGGCCGGAACTGCCGTCGGAGACCCGCCAGGAATTCGCGGAGATGGCTGGAAAAGAGGTTGGCCGCCTGAAATCTCTTCTCACGCAGTTCCTGGACTTCGCTCGGCCACAACCGCCCCAGCGTATCCTCACTGAGCCCGCCATGCTGCTGAACTCGATTGCCAGCCTGGCAGCCGAGACGGCCAAGCTGGCCCAGGTCGAAATCCGTGTCGAGGGGTTAGAGACCAAGCCAATTGCGATCGACTCGGAGCAGATCAGGCAGGTGCTGCTCAACCTCGTACTCAATGCGGTTCAGGCCATGCCGGACGGCGGCCAGATTCTCCTGCGCTCGCGTCAGAAAAACGAGTCCGTCCTTCTGGAGATTGTGGATCAGGGACCGGGAATTGCTCCCGAGAATATCGAACGTATCTTCGATCCCTTCTTTACGACCCGGCCCGCGGGCACGGGACTTGGTCTCTCAATTGCTCATCAGATTGTGCATGCCCATGGAGGGGAACTGTCAGTCTGCAATAATCCCGACCGCGGGGCAACGTTCACCGTCACCCTGCCTCTGGGAGTCGCTCTGCCAGATGCGAGCCCGAATGTGAAGGTTTTCGAATGACGAAACCGTCAATTTTAATTGTCGACGACGATCCCAGCCAGCGCCGACTGGTTGAGTTCTGGCTGCAGGAAGACGGTTACCGCACAGTAACCGCCGAGGACGGAGTGGCAGGACTACGTGCGTTTGAGCAGCACGCTCCTGCTCTGGTGATCACCGACGTACGCATGCCCGGGATGAGCGGCCTCGATTTACTGGTGAGGATCAAGGGGGATAACCCGGATGTTCCGTTCATCCTGATTACAGCGTTCGCGACAGTGGACGACGCTGTAGAGGCCATGAAGCTTGGCGCCGTTGACTACCTCCTCAAGCCTCTCAAGCCTGATGAGGTTAAACTCAGCGTGGGCCGGGCCCTCCAGCAAAAGGAGCTAGTGGATGAGAACCGGCGCCTGCGCGACTTCGCCGGCGAAAGCTTTCGTTTCGAAAGCATCCTTACCCAATCCCGCCGGATGCGCAGCATCCTCGAAATAGCGGCGCAGGTCGCGCGGCGCGATTCCACAGTGCTCCTGACAGGAGAGTCGGGAACCGGCAAGGAACTGCTTGCCAAGGCCATCCATCAAAACAGCCTTCGAGCAGACAAGCCTTTTGTGACCGTAAACTGCGGAGCTCTCCCGGAGAATCTTGCAGAGTCGGAGTTGTTTGGTCACCGCAAGGGCTCCTTCACCGGCGCCATCGCGGATCGCACTGGCAAGTTCGAGGCTGCCAACGAAGGTACGATTTTTCTGGACGAGGTTGGCGAACTGAGCCTTCCACTCCAGGTGAAGCTGCTGCGGGTGATCCAGGAGCGGGAGATCGACAAGATTGGCAATACGCACTCAATCAAGGTGAATGTGCGCATCCTTGCCGCCACGAATCGGAACTTGAAGACCCTTGTCGAGGACGGCCAGTTCCGCGAAGATCTTTATTACCGGCTGAGTGTCGTGACCATCGACGTGCCGCCATTGCGCGAACGGCGGGAGGATGTACCTTTGCTTGCGCAGCACTTTGCCAAGCAGTTCTCCGACCGGTACGCGATCCCGGGCTTGTTCCTCACGGACGAAGCTTTGGAGAAATTGGCGCAATACAACTGGCCCGGCAATGTCCGTGAACTGCAGAACGTGATCGAACGAGTTTCGGTTCTGGCGCGAACCGACAAAATCGGCGCCGAGGAGCTGCCCCCCGAAATTCGCGTCTCCTTGTCCCGAATCGCCAACATCAGCCTCAAACTTCCGGAAGAGGGCATCGACCTCGAACAGGTTGAGAAGGAGATTCTGCTTCAGGCTCTCGAAAGACACTCCTGGAATCAGAGCCAGGCAGCCAGATACCTCAATATCAGCCGGAAGACCCTCATTTACCGGATGGAGAAATTCGCTCTTCTGCCTCCAACTTCCGAAAGCTCGCAGTAGCGCCTGATCGAAGCTGATTGCGTTCGGCAAGATAGACCCGTTGCGCTGCATTCGCAGAGGCTCTTCGCCGCGTCACGGCGCCGATTCTGCTTCATTCGGCCCGCGATCCTCGCTTAACAAAACTGGACCATTTCCGGCACCCGTTGCCCGATCCGAGGCGACGCCGGTCAAGAATCGCGTATCCCTCTCTCGGGGTCCAGACACTCAACTATTCGTGAAATGAGACAGATATGACGGCGAGGCGTCATTCTCCATGCTTGGCGTCCCGGATGCACTTCAAGTGGGCGATGTTATTGCACATCTGGAGAGGGACCATGAAACATCCGCTATTCAAAATCCTCATTATCGGTATCGTCGCAATCGGCGCCAGTTCCCCGATGTTTGCCCAAACCTACAGCCCGTGGCTCGAACAATGGTACCGCGCGAAGTTCGGCCGTCCATTACCGGCAGAGACCGCGCAGCTTAATTCGGCGCGGCGCGCCGAGCAGGTTGCCTTGGCCGCAACGACAGACACTGCATCGGTGCCGGCAAACACATGGTTTGAGAATTGGTATCGCGACAAATTTGGACGGCCCTCACCACTTGCAGAAGCAAGCGCACAGACGTCGTGGAAATCCGCCAGCCGCTTCGCTGCCAGCAAGGAGAAGAGACAGAGTCCAGTCAATACCTGGTTCGAGCAGTGGTATCGGGACAAGTTTGGACGACCGTCTCCGCAGGAGGAGAGCCGCCTGAATCCCCTCGGTCACTGACATTTCCGGAAACGGAAGGGTAACCATGCAACTGCTGCGGCTACGAGCCCGGCTGGAGACGGAGATAACATCATGAAAATCCCAGTAAAAGCGCTCTGGGCTCTTGTGCTGTCTTGTGCGCCAGCGCTCGCGTTCGCGCAGAATGGGGCAGGGTGGGAGCACACCATCGGACGCCACCTGCCAGGCAACCGTTCGCGCCATGCGCACTTAATCCAGGTCACGAAGGAGCAGCGCATCGATCTTGCCAATTGCATGACGGCGACGAAGCAGGTTGTGCAGATCGTCGATCAGATGGCCCGGATGGGCAGTCAATGGGGGCGTGGTCGCGTGAGTTACAGCCGCCACGACCTCACGGTCTTTTCGCACCGTGAACAGGCGCTGGATGCGGCACTCATCGCGCTGACGACAGCCCACGAGGAACTTCGCAAGAATCTCGATGAGTTGCATGATCGCGCGCTCGATAAGCGCCTTCAAAAGCTGGATCGGTTGCGGGCGAAGCTCGATTCCGGAAGCTCGGAAATCGGCCGCGACTTGGCGACCGCTCGGCCGGGGCCGTGGTCCATAGAGCTTTCCTGGGATGTCTACGCAGTGAGGAAAGCCGCCAACAAATGGCACGCCGAACACGAACAGATTGCTCGAGAACTGGATCTCGCCATGTAAAGCAAACAGACTCCGCTTTTGGCAAGAAACTCTGCACGGAGACATTATGACCGCTGTCACACAGACGCAATCACTCTCCGCTGTCATACATCGCACGTTCGACGAAGCGTTGTTTAGTCTGCGATCCGCGCTCCAAGCAGAGAATATTGAAATCGTCCGGGAGGTGCCATTCCACCTCGCGTTTCGGAAGAGCATGGGAGTGAGCTGCAGAAAGTACACCGTCCTTGTCGTCTGGAGTCAGTTTGAAGCGTGGCGCGCTGTATTGACCGAGGATAACGCTGGCCTCCTGATACCCTTCAATATCGTAGTGAGAGAAAATGGCGGCTCCACCGTGATCGCCATCGACAACTGGACCGGCAGACGCGCCGCGCACGAAGCGATCGGGATCTCGATGATGCTGCATGATACCGAAACAAGAATTCGGCGAGCTCTTGAGCATTGCGTTCGTGACTCCAGATCTGCGTGGATAGAGACTTGACGATTTTCGGCCACTGGTCCGATATCATGCAAAGCTGTGTCTTTCACCCCTGATCCTGCTCACATCGGCGGACAGGTCTGGCCTCGGCAGCCACCCGGTCGTCGACCCAAGAGGCGAACAGTCGCAGAACTTACTTATGAAGATCAGGCAGCGATTCAAGCGAGATCTGGACCGCAAATTTCGTTGCGCCCAGTTTTTCTTTCTCTGCCCACCTCGCCGGCATAGCTACTTGTCAGGTGTTGCTGTCCCGCCGGCACTGGCCACCGTTCGCCACTGTACAAGGACTTGCGGCGGTAGCTTGTTCATCTGACTCAGGAATGTCGTGACCTGCCAGATCTGCTGGTCGTTAAGGACTTGCTTCCAAGCCGGCATCCCGCTGAGACGCACGCCATGCTCGATGATATAGAAGTTCTGGTTTTCAGGCATATCGGGAGCGTCCTGCACGAACAGCGGCGCGCGAGGATAAAGCGCTTCAGCGAACATGCCCCTCGGCCGCTGAATATCTCCGTGGCAACTGGCGCAGTTCGTCTGATAGATATTCATTCCCGCAACCAGAGTCGCATCGGTTGGTTGAAGTGGATTCCTGGTCTCCGGCGCCCGCCGGTCCAGGGCGGCGTCCAGAGACGGCATCGCGAGGTGTTTCTCAAGGATGCTCTCAGGAATGTCGGCTCGGGGATTGACGAGACCGAGGCGGATCCAGAGAAATCCGCCCAGGAGAATAGCAAGAGATCCGGCAAAGAAGCCGAAAAGGAATTTACCCATGGGAAGCCTCGATTCTCAATTGACTTTCAAACCAGCCGATTCAGTCTGCCCAAAAGCGCGCTGACCGGCGGCATTCGCCCCCTCTGTACGGTGCGCGCACATCCGAATGCTCCGTGAAAGCGCCGAAGATCGTGACCATCTTTGGAATGGAATCATCTCTCCTCAATACCAAACGCGAAGGCCAAAGACGAAGCGTGAATCGTGCGCAGTCTCTCCCGACTGCCGGGCATAATCCGCCGCGCTGCCGACTTGACCGTTGTAGGCGTAACCGATGTATGGTGCGAATTTTCTGCTGAACTCATATCGCAGGCGGAGACCGGTATCGATCTCCGACAGTCCGGAGCCAATGCCTCGCTTGCGATCATCTTTGTTGTAGAAATTCATCTCGACCTGAGGCTGAGCGATGAGGCGCTGTGTGATCAGCAGGTCGTACGACCCATTGATGCGGCCTGCGATGTTCCCTCCATCGCGAAAGTAAAATGTCGGCTCAAACTCGAAGAAGTAGGGCGCCAACCCTTCAATCCCAACCGCTCCCCAGGTTCGCCGCGGCCCGGAATCGAGGTCTTCTCTTACGCCCGCCTGCACGTCGAAATACCTCATGCGGGGGATCGGACGGTCGTAAAGCGCCTCCTGGATTCCATCGCGAACGGCGCCGTTTTCTGCGAACCCCTCCGATTTAAGCCAGAGGCGATTCATATCCGTTCCAACCCAGCCTTCTCCATCCCAGCGAAATTCATTGTTAGGTCCATTTGTGCGGCCCTCCATCTGATCGAAAAGAACGTGCGCAAAAACGCCGTTGTCCATCACCGGTAGCCCGAGGCCGATCGCAGGAACCCGCTTTCCGGAACTGTCATGCGTCGTCTGCGCATTTGCAGGGAATTGCATGAGCCATGAAAGGAGTGCAATGACGAGCGGCATCCCAACTCCGCGGCGGGCGAAACGATTCGGTTTCGGGGTCATGACACCACCACCGTTCGGAACATGCCGGCTTCCATGTGATAGAGCAAATGGCAGTGGTAGGCCCAGCGTCCCGGCGTGTCTGCGCTGACCAGGTAACTGACCCTCTCGGACGGCTTGACGATCACCGTGTGCTTGTAAGGGTTGAACTCTCCATGCCCGTTCTCCAGTTCGCTCCACAAGCCATGCAGATGGATGGGATGCTCCATCATGGTGTCGTTGATCAGCACGAAGCGGACTCGGTCCCCCAGCTTCAGCTCGATCGGATTCGCGTCCGAGAATTTCTCGCCGTTGAACCCCCAAATGAAACGCTCCATGTTGCCGGTCAGGTGCAGTTCGATTTCTTTCACCGGCGGGCGGCCGTCTACACCTCGGTAGCGCGCGCGAAGATCGGCGTACGTCAGCACGCGCCGTCCGTTGCCCGTCAATCCATCGCCCGGTTCGTTGAGCCGCTCTGTCACATGCATGGAGACCATGTCCACCTGCGGCCCAGGATGGAGATGCACAGGGTTGGACGGCACCAGTTCCTGTGGCTTGCGAGCGCCCGGCGGCGGCATCGCTCGTCCCGTGTGTGTCCAGGGTTGCGGAAATGGAGTGGTGCCTGGACTCTCCGTCATCTTCATGCCGGACATCTCGGCCATGGCGACACTCTTTGCAGGTTCTGGCGACTTCGGGGGCGGGGCGTTATAGCTCGCATGCCCCATATTCATACCCGCCATATCTTGTTGAGTCATTCCATCGATCCCGGCCATATTCATTCCAGCCATACCTGCCATGCCTCCCATGCCCATGTCGGTCATTGTGCGCATGGGGCGGGGATCCATCGGCGGTCTCGCGCCCGCCATGCCCGCCTTCGTAGCGAGGGTGCCTCGGGCAAAGCCCGTCCGATCTTCCGACTGCGCAAAGATCGTGTACGCAGTGTCTTCCCGAGGCTGCACGATCACGTCGTAAACCTCGGCAACGCCCATGCGGAATTCGTCAACAGTCACCGGTTCGACTTCGTTGCCGTCTGCGGCAACGACCGTCATCGGCAAGCCAGGAATACGGACGTCGAAGAAGGTGTCGGAAGCCCCGTTGATGAAGCGCAGCCGAACCCGCTCTCCGGGCTGAAACAGCCCGGTCCAGTTCGCCGCTGGCGGGTTTCCGTTGAGAAGAAAGGTATAGCCCGATACGTCAGAGATGTCCGTCGGGGACATGTTCATTCTTCCCCACATCAGGCGGTCGGAGACGGTTGCTCGAAGCCCTTTCCTTCGAATGTCGGAAAACAGTGTGCCGGCCGTCCTGCGATGGAAGTTGTAATACTCGCTGTCCTCTTTTAGGTTGCTGAAGATGATCTCTGGATTCGTATCCGTCCAATCGGTAAGCAGAACGACGTATTCCCGATCGAACTGGATCGGATCTTTGCTGCGTGGATCGATGATGAGCGCCCCCAGCAGACCCGTCTGTTCCTGGAACCGGGTGTGGCTGTGATACCAATACGTTCCGTTCTGCAGAACCGGGAAGCGATAGACGAACGTCTCGCCGGGCCCGATACCCGCGTAACTCAAACCGGGAACGCCGTCCATGTCCGCCGGTAAGCGAAGAGCGTGCCAGTGAATCGAGGTGGATACCTTCATCCGGTTGGTCACGCGAATTGTGACCGTGTCGCCTTCGCGCCAGCGCAGGGTCGGCCCTGGCACGGAGCCGTTGACAGCCGTCGCAATGGCCCGATGCCCCGTAAAGTTGACTGGCAACGTATCGATGGTGAGATCGAAGTGGCTGCCCGATAGTTCGACAGGCTGACTGCCTGTGGTGCTCGCGGCAAGGAGCGGCGCGGTCTTCAGGCCGAGCAGGGAGACAGCAGCTCCTGAAGCGAGCCCCTGTACAAATCGGCGACGGCTTATGGGAAATCGGCGCAAGCCGACTCTACTCTTGACTCTACTCATAGGTTCTCTCAAAAGCGGCAGGGCGAAGAATCATGCGTTCTGCGCCATTGCGGGATAGATTGCCATTCATCAACCAACGGCCTGCAACGAAGCGACACATCAGGCTGTCAGGACAAGCGGCAGACAGATTCGAACGATGGCAGAGATGCCTCGGACCGCGGCCTAAACGCGGATATTCAGGAAGGATTCAAGTCTGGAAGGTGTTTGAGCGCGCAAAGATCGCAATTTGGGCAGGGAGAGCCCACTTAGCACAGAGCCAAAGTCGAAATAGCCAGAGCGTTCGAACTGGGAAACAGAAACGCTGGTAACCTGCCCGGCAAGCTGATCCAGATGGAATGGCAGAAACACAAAATCGTTATGTGCGCAGATTCGATGGCTGCAGTTGCCCTGAATCGAGATTCGCTGCACTCCAGGACCCTGAGCGCCGTCACAATGCTCCATTCCCTTCATGGTTGAGATCAAAGCACCACTCGCGGATGAGTCTGTTTGACACAGATAACAGCGTAGGGCGCACAGATTCACCGCCATCTGCGTACTGAGCAGCAGTGCGAGCGCGAACGCGGAAGTGAAGAGCCGGTGCATCCGATTTTCAGGTTACTACCGGCGTGACGCAGGACACAAGCTTGTGACTCTGAATCTCAAAAAACAGTCGAGCAGAATTCGTAGAGTGCACTCGTCAGTTGCGGGGTCACAACAGCATGGGCATTTCACTCAGAAGGAGGTTATCGTGGCATCGATAGCACAAGAGCATTCATTGTTCGAAATTGATCGGGAACTCGACACCCTCCTCGACGAGATAGAAGAAGAGATCGAGAGCCGCGGTGAGGCTTCGGCCGAACTGATGCAGCGATTCCAGCAGTCTTGCGAGGCCCACAGCGAAAAGGCCGACCGCATCGGGCGTTTTCTCCGCATGATGGAGGCGCGTGTTCAGTACTGCCGGAGCGAAGCAAACCGTTTGCAGGAACGCGCGCGCAGCAGCGAGCGCAAAGCGACTCAGACGAAATACATGGTGATGTATTACCTCAAGAGCCGCGAACTCCGGAAGATGGAAGGCAGAGAGTTCACCCTGCGGATCCAGAAGAACAGCCAGGATTCCCTGCGGTTCACCGATGAGACGCAGGTGCCCATGCTGTATCGGACTGTTACGGTGCGCATCGAGGGGCCCTTATGGGAGAGGTTAATCGAGAGCGTCCCCGAGGAGATGAGGAGTTTGCTCGTGGCCGCGGTTCAGGACGCCTCACCCAGCAATGAGGCCATCAAGCAGGCTGTTCGGAACCAAGTTGCCGTTCCCGGCGCCGAGGTTTACCGCGGCGACCACCTGCGCGTCGCGTAAATCCATTTCACAATTCAATAAGCAACAGATTGGCCGATGTGGGTCACGAGGAGGAGCTATGTTTCTGTGCCAGCCACTGCTCGACGTCCTCATCGCCCGCGGGATCGAGGACATTGATTCATTCATTCAGCCTCCGTCCTGGAACGGTCTTCCTGAGCCGGAGTCAATTCCCGGGATGGCCGGCGCAGTCGATCATGTGCTGGCCGCTGTCCGCGACAAGCAGCGGATCGCGATCTTTGGCGATTATGACTGCGACGGGATCCTCGGAACGCATATCTTGCGCTCGGCTCTGGCCAGCCTCGGAATTCAGGCGCGGGCTTACCTGCCGCACAGGGACGAGGGATACGGTCTCAGTTCATGTGCGGTCCACAAATTCTCACGGGGCGGCACTGACCTGCTCATCACCGTCGATAACGGGATCAACGCGCAGCGGGAAATCTTGCTGGCGCAGCGGCTGGGCGTCGATGTGATCGTGATCGATCACCACCGCATTCAGGAGCAGGCCAACACGCTCGCCGTCTGGTCCCAGGAATTCTGCGGCGCTGGCCTTGCGGCACTGTTCGCTATGGCCCTGGCGCTGCGGGCCGGCTGGAAGGACGAGCGCGTCGAACGACTGCAGGCTGCCATGAGTCAATATGCCGCGATCGCATCGGTCGCCGACTGTGTTCCACTGCAAAACGGGACGCGAACACTCGCACGTCTGGGAATGCGCGAGCTTGCTTGTGCTGAAAACTGCGGGCTTCGGGAACTGCTCCGGGTCTCCTGCGCCGACCCGGAGAATCCCGATTCCAATGATCTGGCCTTCGGCGTGGCGCCTCGTATCAATGCCGCCGGCCGGATCGACCATCCCGCCGCGGCGCTGTCGGTTTTCGAGGCGGCACGGGACGAGGACGCCGCCCGCAGGAGCGTTGAGACACTGGATGCGCTCAACCGCCAGCGGCGCCAGCTGGTCGCAGGTCATTTCGGCGGATTGTGCGCGGAGATCACGGAGCCGGCGCCACCGGTTCTGGTGCTTTACCGGGAGGCCTGTCCCAAAGGCATTGCCGGCCTGCTCGCCGCCAAATGCGTCGAACGCTTTAGGGTTCCTAGCATTGTGCTGGCGCAATCGCCGGAACCGGGGTTGGCAGTCGGTTCGGGCAGGAGCGTGGCCGATTTCAATCTGGCCGAAGCGCTCGAAAAGTTCCGTCGATTCTTCAAGCGGTTCGGCGGCCATGCGCAGGCTGTCGGACTGACCATGCCGATCGGCCAGGTCGACGTCTTTGCAAGAGAATTCACCACCTTTGTGGAGGGCCTCAAGCTGAAACGCAACCAAGAGATCCATGAGGACGGGGAACTGGTATTGGCGACGGCCGGAAAGCACTTCGATGAACAACTCGCTCTGCTTGAGCCGTTCGGGGAGGGAAACCCCGCACCGGTATTCATTCTGCGCAGCGTCGAAGTGGCCAGTCTCAGGAACCGATGGGTGCGGATCCGGCAGGGGAGGTTCAGCTTCGAAGCCCTCTGCTGGGATCTTGCTCCGCAGGTTGGGATGCGCGGAAGCGCCCTGATTGAGTTTCGCGGCAAGCGGCGTGTTTTGAAGAGCTTCCGGGAGGGCGATCAGCGAGGTTCCAGCGCCATTTGACGGAGGTTGGGTTCCGTGGGAAAACAGTCCCCAAGAGGGACGGAACCATGCAGAACCCAACCACGGACATTGAGGAAATGATCAAACAACTGAATCGATTTCAATTGCCGAGCTCGCTGATGGAATGCTTCGACGCCTGGCGGGAAAACGCCGCCGGGGCAGCTTCGCGTGAGTTCAGTCCATCGCAGCTGAGCTGGTTTCTCGATCTGTTGAACCGATTTCGCGGTCCCGAGGACCGCAAGGATTCGCTGCTCGAAATCTTCGATCCCGGCATGTACACCGCGAACCATCCGGCGTGGGAGGCGGCTCCCGGAACCGAAATCGAGCTGCCGGCGCTCACGTCCGATGTGGCTTGGATCGCGGACGGGGACTCAGAATTTTCGGAGATCGCCCGGGAGGAAATCGGAGATTTTCGCGAGCTTGCCCGATCGTTCGCTAATGAGGAACTCGTGGGCCTTGCGAAGATTGCACGTGCGGCCCTTGGAGACCCGGGGAAACCGATCGGAGGTAGAGAGGATGCCATCCGCTATCTCGCTCTCAATGCGAGCGCCCTGCTCGAAGACCTCTGGGCACAGGCTGACGCGCTCTGGGTGACGGCGCCGTGCAGGCGGATTCAATTCGAGGACATGGTGGCCAGGCGCAAAACGGAACTCTTGGCGGCAGCTTCGGCCCAGCCTGCGTTGGAGGAGAGGGACCTCACCTGCTACACGGACGATGAGATCCGCGCATTTGCTTTTGATGTGCGCAAGCTCTTCCTGACGGAGCGGGCCAAGCATCTGGCAATCTGCTCCCGCTGCCAGCGGCGGCTTGAATACTGGTCGGCTTTGGTCGAGAGTTTCGACCGCACTGCACCACTGCAGGAGGGGAGGGCGGATGCATAAAAAGGAATTCCTGCGCGGGCTTGCTTCGGACCTGACTTCTGGCTGGATGAGTGCCAAGCCCTTTCCGCGAGTTCATCAACTTTGGCCTGTCTGATACTTAGTCATCGATGGACAGCCCAAAGATGATCTGACCATCAGTTGTGAAAGCGACGATTGCGCCTGACAAGGACCGATGATGGGTCTTTTACCCGAGGGGCTTTATCCGAGCAGGAGTATTCTGTGAGCGTTCAGAGAACAGCACTCTGATCAGGGTACAAAAGGCAACCGCCGCACAGTGCATGGCGAGGAGAGGGCACAATGGGTGGTTTCTGGAATCCGGTCCAACTTGGAAAGACGGAGCTACGAGTGGTCCCGATCGGCCTCGCAGCTTCGTACGGCATCGAGGGAAAGGGCGTAGAGCGCGCCTTCGAGCGAGGCCTGAATTTTTTCTACTGGGGAGCGAAGTATGCTCCCATTCTGCCGCGCTCGGGCGATTTTGGAGCGGTCCTGAAGCGACTGGGAGCGACGCACCGCGAGAAGATAGTCACGGTCATTCAGTCGTATTCCCGGTCGCCCGAGAAGATGACGCGTTCGATCGAGAACGGGCTGCGGACACTCGCGTTTGACTACACCGATGTTCTGCTGCTGGGCTGGTGGAATCTGTCGCCGCCGGAGCGGTTCATGGATGCCGCAGCGGAGCTGGTGCGGCGTGGGTGCGCACGGTATGTGATGATCTCCTGTCATAATCGGCCGACGTTTCCTGTACTGGCCCAGGATCCTCGGGTGCAGCTGCTCATGATCCGGTATAACGCGGCGCATCCCGGCGCGGAACGCGATGTGTTTCCTTTTCTTGAGACAGAGCGCCCCGGCATTGTGACGTACACGTCCACAAGCTGGGGGGAGCTGATGAACCCAAAGCTGGTTCCGGCGGGGGAGCGGTTACCCACGGCGACCGACTGCTATCGCTTCGTGCTGTCGAATCCTTTTATAGATGCATGCTGGCAAGGTGCGAAGACCGCGGCAGAACTCGACGGAGCCATCGAGGCGCTGGATCGCGGCAAAATGGACGAAGATGAACTGGACTGGATGCGCAGGGTCGGTGTCACCGTGCGAGAGCGTACACAGAGGCAGGACGCAGGACGCGCTGTTGCCGATCGGCTGGTGAACTGGATGTCGGGATTTGGCTTTCGGTCGACCAGCCAGTTGCCTCGCAGGAGCTAACCGTTCGGGCGGGACTATATCAATTTCCAAGTTTGGATAATTCACTCAATCCGAGCAATTTGCGTTCAGATTGGGAATACCTCCCGGTAATACGGGCTTCGGTCCAACGATCTTCGTCGGCTCGTCAACGAGCGCCAAATCGAGTCGCTCATCGAGGTTTGATCGACTCCGCTTTGCAGGCGCCTCGGGTGATTCCGGGGCTCGATCCCGGCGTCGCTCGGATCACTCAATTCGGAGCGGATAGGAGTACCAGTCATCCTGCCCGCTCAGCTCAGTGAGGAGAACATAACTTCCGGGCTTGGCCCGGCGCAGATCGAGGGTCACGGTCAGCTTGGTCAGATTGCTGGCAATACTGGCGGTTCCTGTGGCATAGGCGATGCGGTTCGTACCTTCGCGGCCCGCTACGACGATGATGGTGTACAGTCCGGTTTCGCTGAAGCGCGGCAGGATCAGATTGACGTGCAGCAGGGCCGCGGGAAGCTTGAGTGGGGACTTTGGCGGCTGCTCTTCGGCTCCGCGAAAGGTTCCATAGTTAGTGAGATCGAGCGTTCGATCGATAGCGGCGGACGCCTGCTGGTTGGTTGGCGGATTCGGGGCGATGGGGTTTTGGCGATTCCAGTATTTGGCAACAACAAATCCGATAATGATGCATGCGGCGCACAGGGCAGCGATGGCGGCCAAGCGCGGAGGACCCGGCCGACGGACGGCGGCGGCCGAGCGGAAGTCAAGCAGAGCTGGCAGGCAATGGCCGCAGGAGGTCACATGTTGCACGCGGGAATCCGAGAGAGAGAAGGACCCCGGTTTTGCCGCATATTCGCGCAGGAAGGATTCGTCGGGGCATTCCGGAGTGCTTTCGCTCCGCGGCTGTCGTTGCGTATAGGTGCGCAACTGTTCAACAAACCATTGCTCGGGATTGATATTCCCCTTAATCTTTCTCACCTCGTTCTTCCGCATCAGGGGTATCAGATTTGACTTCGAGGAGTCCAAGAATTTCTTTCTTTGCCTGTCTCCATATGGTGATGTGGTCGGCGCCGAGTTCGTCCGCGATCTGCCGCCAGGTGTGCCCGGCGACCCGCCAGCGGACAATTCGTCGGGTGCGAGGGGTCATGCGATCAAGAGCCTGACGGATGAACGCGTCCTGCTCGATTTCAGGTTTGGCAGCAAAGCTTCGCGCGAGCAGTTCCAGTTCGGAAAGCGAACCGACCGCCAACTCATTTCTGCTGGCTCGTTGTTTTGACAGTCGCTTGATGACGCTGATGATTCGGTAAGAGAGTTGCAGCGCCGTGCGCTTGCCATCGAAGCGCTCGTAATACCGCTCCGCATTCTGAACCGCCGCATCCATCAGGTCGTAGGCGAAATCGGGATCGCTGTGATAATGCTTTGCACAATAGACGGCGTACGGCCACGCAAGGCCGCACGCCCGCCGAAACAACTGATCGATCGCCGGATCAGGCGAGCCCAGGTACCAGTAATCGCCGGCGGGGAGGGATGGCCGGGAATCCATAGCAACTCTTCATTACTGGCTGTCACTGCTTGGTTCAAGACGAAGAACGGGCCAAAGCCCACGATGATGCGTCGATTCTAGCCTGATCATCGCGTTTCCGAAAGACAGACCGGCGCAGAGAAGGGCGATTTGGCCCTTGCCCGCGCGGTGAGGGACGTCGTCATAGAAGGGACACGTCAAGAGGAATTGATAAAAATTTCGTTACACGTGCACCAAAGGCATCAACAAAATGCCTTATAGAAATAGAGGGCCAGTTTTCCACATCGCATCTATCTTTGTTGTCTTCTCTGCCTGCACCAGGTTGAAACAGAACGTTAGAGAAAAAGTGCTATCCCTCTCTTCCTTTTCGACGAGTTGTGTGTATATGGAGACAGAGGTGAGGTATGCCTTCTTCTTCCCCCATCGATCCCAATCCGAAACGCCGCCCATGGAGGCGATTTC
>JAJYAE010000300.1 GCA_021779695.1 Acidobacteriota bacterium
ATGAATATCGATGTCGGTAGCCTGGCCGCTCAGCCCACCCATGGATGGCTGGTGAATCAGGATGCGCGAATTAGGAAGGGCAAATCGCTTGCCCTTTGTGCCGGCAAGAAGCAGAAAAGCGCCCATACTGGCCGCTTGGCCGATGCAGTAGGTTACGACGTTATTCTTAATGAACTGCATGGTGTCGTAGATCGCAAGACCTGCGGTGATGGAGCCACCCGGCGAGTTGATATAGAGCTGAACGTCCTTCTCCGGGTCTTCGCCAGACAGAAACAGCATCTGGGCAACGACTAGATTGGCAACCTGATCGTCGATGGGGGTACCAAGAAAGATGATGTTATCGCGCAGCAGGCGGGAATAAATATCGTAGGCGCGCTCGCCCCGGCTCGTCTGCTCAACCACCATGGGAACCAATGCCATAGAGTGCTCTTCTCGCTTTTCGTCCGGGGATCTCCGTCCCCGGTGTTGTGGGGCTGCTGTTCATACTTAACTAGCTATGCAGCAGTGACTTAGCCCGTATTTTGGCCCTTAAGCGGGCAGCCTCTCGTAAAGCAAATCTGCAACCTTTTCGCGCTTGAGCTGTTCCCGGATTCTAGCGAGGCCACCGTCCTCCGTCAATCGCTTGTGGAGTGTCTCGACTGGTTCACGGGATTGGATTGCAGCAATCTGAATCTCGTGCTCGACCTCTTCATCGGTGACGGTGATGTTTTCCGCTTCGGCGATGCGGTCCATCAGGATCGTCGCTCGAACCTCGGCGACGGCCCCATCGCGTTGTGCGGTGCGGAGGCGTCCAAAGTCAAGCTTACGCATCTGCTCGGCCTGCATGCCCTGAGCTGCCAGCGCACGAAGGCCGCGCTCGAGTCGTGCATCGATGCGGTCCTGGACTAATGATTCCGGCACGGCGAAGGCAAACTTCTGTGAGAGCGCGGCGAAGAGACGATCCTTGGTTTCTGACTCTACGCTGTTGCGTTTCCGCTGGGCCATGTGCTCGCGGACACGAGTCTGGAGGTCGGTCAGGCTCTCGTAATTGCCCATTTCCTTCGCAAACTCGTCATTCAGCTCGGGAATTGTCCGATTCTTGATGGCTTTGACGGTGATGTCGTATGTGACGGTCTTGCCTGCAATGCGCTTGTCCGGATACTCGGTTGGATAGATCACTTCCGCTTTGAGTTCCTGACCGGGCTTGGCGCCGCGCAGCACCTGCGTGAAGGCTTCCACCGTATCCTTACCGCCAATTTCGACGAGGGCATCTTCGCCCTGCACGGGATCCCCGCCGTCTTCACCTTGAATGACGCCTGTATACGTGATTTGGGCCCAGTCGCCGTCGACAAGAGGGCGATCCTCTTCGACTGGCTCGATGGTGGCGCGGGATTCGCGTAGCTCCTCCATCTCACGGTTAAACTCTTCATCGGTCACTTCAACGGAAGGCCTTTCTACGGTAACGGACTGGTAACCGTCAATGGAGAAGTCGGGGATGTACTCAAAGACAGCTTTCACGAGGAGCGGCTTTCCATCCTCGACGGTGAGTTCAGTCACCTGCGGCTGCCCAACTGGCTTGAGATTCTGTTCGCGGATGCTCTGGTTAAAGCGCTCGGGTAGTAATGAATCAATAACTTCCTTGCGAATCTCGGTCGCGAATTTCCGCTGGATGACGGATTCCGGGGTCTTGCCGGGGCGGAAGCCGGGGATCCGCGCGTATTTCTGATAGGTGCGAGTGACTTTGCGGAAGGCCTTGGAGACCTCCTCGGCAGATGCCTCAACGACTACCTCTCGTGTGCATTCCGGATTCAAAACCGGGCCCTGGGGGTGTTCGTGCGAATGATCGTGGCCTTCATGGGTGTGATCGTGCGTCGGGCCGGCGTTTGCGGCTTCTGGCTGGGTATTGCTTTCGAGGATGTCAGTGGGACTCAACGTTTTGCCTTCCGGCCGCTTAGCGGCGCCAAAGAAACTGCCGTGCAGGAACGAGGCTTAACGCCATCGAGCGCCGCGCGGCGAGGGAAACATCTCATTTCATGGTAAGAGGGATTTCGGACAGGGTCAAACTGGGCAGTCCGGCAGTCCTGGGTTGCGCATCGCTGTAATCACGTTACTGCTCTGAGACGTCAGGCTTGTAGACATATGGCGGGTAACGCGGATGAGCGGCGCCGCAGTGCCCAAAGGACTCTCTGGCCTCGGCCAAGCTGAGTTGGCCGTTCACCGTGAGGCGTACCTTGTCGGCGTCGCTGTCGTCCTGGCCGTCGTCCTCCCACCAGCAGACTGGGCAGAGCCCCATTGCCGCGGGGGCGTCGAGGGTCCGGAAGCCACAACAGGGGCAACGAAAGCGGCTTGCAACAGCCATCTCGGCCGGATAGACGGCTGTTGGGGCTCGCAGGTTTACAGCGCGAGGCGGTCAGCCAGAACCAAAGCGCCCGCTCAGAAATGAAAGACAAGTCCAGTGGAAAAGCGGATATCGGTGCCGCCGGATGGTGAGATCGAGGGAGCGTCGATTCGGTCGACCAGGAAGCGCCATCCGAAGAAGGGCGCAACTGGAATATCGAGTCCGGCGCCAAGCGCATAGGCAAAGGCGTTGCCGGAGATGGTCGTGGGGCTGCCATTGGCAGAGTGCTCACCGCCGATGAGGCCATGACCGAAAATCTTGACACCCAGGGCGCCGACTGTCACGCGGGGGCCGAAGAGGAAGGTTGTCGTTCGTGGGACCGTGGAATTTGCACCTAGACCGTAATGGGCCACGTCTGCGTCGGCGCTGACAAAGGGAGCGACTTTCAGGCTCCCGGAAGCCTCCCATCCGTTTAGTCCGCCTGTGTTGGGATAGAAGACGTCTGAGCCGGTACGGCTGTAGCCAAAGAAGAGATCGCCCTTGGGAAGCTGGGCGTGCGCTGTGGACACGATGCAGGGAAGCAATGCAGAGACGAGAACGAAAGTGCGAATTAGAGAATGCCGCGGGGGGGTGGGCATGAACGATGACTCCTTTCGGGCTGGGTTCGCCTCGGTGCCGATGGAAAACCTATGACAGCAAGGATGGCTCGAACCCGGTGCTGGTTGTCTCACTTCCAGCACTCGCAGGTACCAGAAGGGAGATTCCGATCGCTCGCGTAGAATCAGTGGCCAGGAGGAAGAGCCCAAAATGAGTCCCTGGAAGTTCTGCTGGATGTTCTGCTTGAGCCGTTGGATGGGGATTGCGGTGTTCCTGCTTCCAGGAATGCTGGTGGCGCAGGGCGCAGGGGCGCCACTGCGAGTGGCGATTGTGGGATTGGAACATGGGCACGTGGAGGGATTCCTGGGCCAGTTGCCGGAGCACAAGAATGTCCAAATGGTGGGGATTGCCGAATCAGATCAGGCGCTGGTGGCTAAATATGAGAAGAAGTATGGGCTGGCGGCAAAGATGTTTTACAAAGATACGGCCAGTCTGATTGAGGCGAAACATCCGCAGGCGGTGCTGGTCTACACATCGATTGCAGATCATCGCAGGGTGATTGAAACTGCGGCTCGGTATGGCGTGTCGGTGATGGTGGAGAAGCCACTGACGATCTCGCTGGACGATGCGTTGGCGATTCAACAGACCGCGCGAGAGCATCACATTCAGGTGCTGGTGAACTATGAGACGACCTGGTACGCGAGCAACAAGGCAGCGTATGACGCAGTGGGATCGGGCGAATTGGGACCGATCCGCCGTGTCGTGGTGCACGACGGACACCAGGGACCAGCGGAGATTGGCGTGCCACCGGAGTTCCTACGCTGGCTGACTGATCCGGCGCAGAATGGCGCGGGCGCGCTGTATGACTTTGGCTGCTATGGCGTGGACTTGATGACATGGCTGATGCACGGCGAAACGCCTCTAACCGTGACCGCGGTGGTGAACCAGGATAAGCCGCAATTGTACCCCAGGGTCGATGACGACTCGACGATTGTGCTGGCGTATCCGCATGCCCAGGCTGTCATCATGGGCTCGTGGAACTGGCCGTTTGCGCGCAAGGATCTAGAGATCTATGGGGCAAAGGGATACGCGATTACGATTGATGCAAATCAGGTGCGGATGCGGTTGGAGAATGACGAGAAGGAGCGATTGATGACGGCTCCGCCACTGTTGGCACCTAACGACGATTCCTTGGATTATCTTGCAGCCGTACTCGAAGGAAAAGTAATGCCAAAGGGCGATCTGACCGCTCTGGATACGAACGTGATTGTCATGCAAATCCTTGATGCGGCGCGTACGAGTGCACGCACGAGCCGCACCGTTAGGCTGACAAAGCTACAGGAAAATGAATGAGCAGCAGCGCAAAATGCTCGACGTGAATGAAAGGGGATGGAATCCCCGCTGGGCGTCCGCAGCTCGGCAATCCATCCCGCTTGCTTTTACTTCTCCTGCTCCTCGGTGTGCGCCGTAGCGGATTGTCCGTTGTGTTTGAGGTCAGTTTCTTCTCGTGAGGCGTCGACTACAGAGACGCCGATTTTGGTTCCTACCTGATAGACGTGTGTCAGAAATTCCTTGTTCCCGTAGCGGTTGAAGACCAGCTCTGAGTGTTTTGGGAGATGATCGTCAATGGAATCCCGAACCAGGAAGTCCGTTGAGGTGCGTCCGTCAGCGCTCGAGAGACGCATGACGGTTTGGTTGGTCAGGTGGACCGTGTGCAGCGTATAGCGTCCAGGTGGGAGTGTGGTGTTGTTCACGACAAAGGAATGGGGGACATTGGCAACGATTCTTTCAGTGATTTGAGCCTGTGAACTGCTGGGAGCAAGAATCAGCGCAGTGTAGGCAGCGAAAGTAGCTGCAACATAGACGATTCGACGCATACAACAACCTCCTGTAATCGCTTGCGATGCGAAGCTGGAGAGGGCTGTTGCCGAAGCAGTGGCCGACCCGTTTCATCTGTTTTGATGGAAGAGAAAAGTCTTATGGCCCGGAGGAATTGAAGGGCTGCCTTCTGAAGGGGTGAAAACGGCCTGAGATTCGTGAGCCTCGGATTGCTCTGGGGCAATATGCGAGGCTCACGAGTGGGATCGTGGCTATGGGACGTAGACATGCAGGCGGACATGCCATTTCGTGCTTTGACCGGGCTTCAGAGTGACCATGCCTGTATTCATGTTGCCCCACTCTTTGCCGAATGGGTTGGCGAAGTTGAACTGGTCTTCAACGGCGACGAATTTTGCGGTGGGTGGCGCGTATGCTTGGATCGTTTTGATCTCTGGTGAGAGCCCTTCGATGTCGACAGCGTAATGCGCGGCAGGATCAATGACCTTCACAGTCACTGCACCATTTTGCCAGTTGAGATGGCTCCAGTTGTCGTCATAGAAATTGTGGTCCAGAGCCTTGCCTGCCGCAGCGCGCAGGTCATATTGGCCGCTGACGGGGACCAGCTTGCCGGTA
>JAJYAE010000301.1 GCA_021779695.1 Acidobacteriota bacterium
CGTGGTGCGGCGTTACGCAAGCGATGACAAGCTGGAGTCGACGGAAGCGGACCTTGCGAAGCAGCTGATTCCGCTCTACTGGCTGCGCATGCCTGCGACGCTGCCGGGAACGCCGGGGATGCATCGCTGGGTGTGGGACCTGCACGAGACGCCGGTGGCAGCTTCGAATTATGAGTATCCGATTTCGGCGGTGCCGCACGCGACGCCGAGGGTGCCGCAAGGTGTGCTGGCTCTGCCTGGGGCCTATACCGTGCGGCTCACGGTGGGTGACACGACGCTGACTGCGCCGCTGACGGTTAAGATGGATCCGCGTGTGGTGGCGACGGGCGCGGATCTTGATGCGCAGCACGCTGTGGAGAAGCAGCTTGAAGAACTGCTAAACGCTGGCGCGAAGGTGACGTTGGCGGCCCACTCCGCGCGCGAGCAGGCGGAGCATCTGCTGCCCCAGGCGCCGGGTGAGTTGAAGCAACCGCTGCAAAGGCTCGACGACGCGTTGAATGAACTCCTCAGCGGAAGCGATGCGCCCAATGGAACGGAAGACAAGCCCGGGTTGGATGCGGTAACAAATGAGGCGCGCGAGCTCTACCTGCAGGTGGGCCAGGCGGATGCCGCTCCTACGGCGGCTCAGCTGAAGGCAAGCAGTCAGATTGCCGGCGAGCTACGTGCGGCGCAGGAGGAGTGGGCGCCGCTTGAGAAGGTGACCATTCCGCAATTGGATCAGAAACTGCGCGAGCTCCAACTCAAAGAGATTGATCTTACGCGGCAACCCTCCGAGATGCCGTCTAGCGGGGATGAGGACTGAAGGTCAAGCGGACACGATAGGATGGCTGCTATGAACAAGAAGTTGCGTTGGGGTGTATTGAGTACAGCGAATATCGGAGTCCGCAAGGTGCTGCCCGCAATGCAGCAGGGTGCGTATTCCACGGTGGACGCGATTGCGTCGCGCGACCTGAGCCGGGCGAAAGATGCAGCTTCCAGGCTGGGAATTGCGCGGGCGTATGGCTCGTATGAGGAGTTGCTGGCAGATCCCGAGATTGACGCGATTTATAACCCCTTGCCGAACCAGTTGCACGTGCCGTGGACGATCAAGGCGGCCGAGGCGGGCAAGCATGTCCTCTGCGAAAAGCCGCTGAGCCTGACGGTAGTCGAGGCCCAGACGTTGCTAAAAGTGCGCGCGCAGACGGGCGTGCAGATCGGCGAGGCGTTCATGATCCGCAGCCATCCGCAGTGGCAGCGGGTCCGGGAGTTGCTGGGGCAGGGCAAGATTGGCGAGCTGCGAGCGATTGCGGGCTTTTTCAGCTACTTCAACGTGGATTCTGCGAATATCCGGAATCAGGTGGAGTGCGGCGGTGGAGCGCTGCTGGATATTGGCTGCTACCTGATTCACACGGCGCGATACGGGTTTGGCGAGGAGCCGGTGCGCGTGGTTGCGGCGATCGACCGTGATCCGGAGATGAAGACTGACAGGCTCACCTCGGCGGTGATGGAGTTCCCGAGCGGCCATGCCATCTTTACATGCAGCACGCAATTGGTGGCTTACCAGAAGGTGCAGCTCCTGGGAACGCGGGGACGCATCGAGGTGGAAATTCCCTTTAACGCGCCACCTGACCGGCCAACGCGGATCCTTGTTGACGCGACGGGAGACCTGACCGGCAGCGGAATCACCACGGAGACGTTTCCCGTGTGTGACCAGTACACGCGGCAAGGGAATGACTTTTCCCGGGCGGTGCTGGAGGGCGGACAGGTGCCGGTCCCGCTGGAGGAAGCGATCCTGAACATGGGTGTGATTGAGGCGGTCTTCGAGTCAGCGAGCAACGGCCAGTGGACGGAGCCGAGGCGGTAGGAGGCAACCCGTACCGTTTGGCTGGAAAATGCTGAAATGCCTTGATTTATGGTGGGCGGTCAGGGACTCGAACCCCGGACCTCCTGCGTGTGAAGCAGGCGCTCTAACCAGCTGAGCTAACCGCCCCCGAGAGGGGTATGAGGAAAGCGATGCCAGGTACACATCGCTTGGGTTAGAGTAACACCAGCGGGGCTTTGCGGCCAAACCGACGCCAGTTGCCGGCGACGGGGCCCAAAGCCGCTGCAAAGCGCGACGCATGCTCAGGATCGACAATCCATTCTGCAGGGTTCGGACCCTGGCACGGTCCTTGGAGCGGGGTTTGGCTGCGCTCGGGGAGCTCTGTGCCCTACCCGAGTCTGAGTGGCAGCAAAATATGGAGTTGGCTGGGGATCGGGGAAGTTGGCCGGAGGCGACTCTGCGGCCGGGGCTGTGGTTTGCCCGGCGAGCCGGCAACGGGGGCGGCGAGGGCGCACCGGAGCGTGACGAGGAGTCAACTGCAGCTGGAAAATCTGAGAATCTGGCGCAACCTTCCGGGGGCTACGGGGTTTCAGAGGATATGGCAACCATGGTCCTGGACAACCCGGCCCTGGGAGCGAGCGCGGCATCACGGCCGGGTGGCTATCGCGGCGGAAATGCTGCGGCGGATGAGTCGAGCGACGCGGCCATTATGCTGCGGGTAACAGCGGGGGATGATTCAGGGTTCAACTACCTGGTGGAAAAGTACCATCGGCCGATGATTCATTTCCTTTTTCGGATGGTGCATAACCAGGCGGTTGCCGAGGAGTTGGCGCAGGAAGTTTTTCTCCGGGTGTATCGTTCGCGCGAGAGTTACCGCGCGGAAGCCAAGTTTACGACGTGGCTCTACCGGATTGCGACAAACCTGGCAGTGAACCACGCACGCGACACGCGGCACGAACGAGCGGCGCAGAATGTGTATCTGGACGCGCCGGACGAAGAGACCGGAACGACGCCGGACGTGGCGGATGACGAGCCCTCGATTGAGCAGAAGCTGCTGCGCGACGAGCGGATGGCCGCGATTCGGCAGCATGTGATGGCCCTGCCGGAGCGGCAGCGGATGGCAGTGCTGATGCACAAGTACCAGGGCATGGATTACCGGCAGATTGGCGAAGTGTTGAAGCTGAGCGAGTCGGCCACCAAGTCGCTGCTCTTCCGCGCGTATCAGACACTCCGGGAGAAGCTAAAGGAATTCGTATAGCAAGAGTGAAAACAGCCGGAACAAACCGGCGGAATGCTGGGGGTGATGAAGATGGCAACTGGATTGACCGAATGCGCTGGAATGGAAAGCAAGCTGGCTGACATGCTGCTTGCGCCCGAGACTGCAAATGCCAAGGTGAAGACGCATGTTGCCGAGTGCGATGCGTGCCGGAAGAAGCTGGAAGAACTGCGCGCGACGATGGCGCTGATGGACGCCTGGACAGCACCGGAGCCAAGCCCGTACTTCATGACCCGGATGAATGCGCAGCTGGATGAAGTGCGCCAGGAGCCTCGCGCAGGCTTGCTGGAGCGACTGCGTGCGAGGATGTTGTATGGGCCACAGATGCATGTGCGGCCAGTGGCTGCAATGGCTTTGACGATGGTGTTGCTGCTGGGGGGCGGCGCCTATCTGGGAATTTCAAACTGGGATCAGCCGGCACCGGCCAAACCGGGACAGGCAGCGGTGGTTCAGGATCTGCAACTGCTGGACAACAATGCACAGCTTCTGGACCAGTTGGATGCGATCTCCGGCAACGAGAATTAAGGAATTGCTGACCGTGGCAACAAGTCCGCGGCAGGGGTTGAAAGCGACATGATGCAGGCGAAGAAGAGAGCGGGTATGCTCTGTCGCGCGGCTTTGGCAGCTGCGTCGCTGGCATTGTGTCTTCCAATGGCATGGGGACGCGGTCAGCATGCTGCGCAGCAGCACGTCGCACCAGCGGCACGTCCGCACTATCAGGCTCCGCGCGCGCAGAATGTGCAGCCGCAGCAGGCTTATCGGCAGTATGGACGTGCGATGCCCCAGGCTCCGCGCCTGAATGGACAAGGTACAGCAGGATCCTGGGGCCAGCGCGCGCCGCAATCCGGCTTCCAGGCAGGCGCAGGACAAGCGATGCAGTATCGGGGGCAGGGCTATGCGCCGCGCGCAGCCAGCCCCGCGAACGTAGGAAGTGGTTTTCGCGCGCCTTATAACGGATCGGGCGCGTCAGCGTATGCGCGGCCGGGCCATCTGGGTTCGTGGCTGAGTCAACATCGCGAGCTTCCTCTGCAACAGCAGGAGCAGCTTCTGAAAAGGGATCCAAGCTTCAACCGCCTGCCACAGGACACGCAGCAACGGTTGATGCGGCAGTTGCACAACGTTGAGCAGATGCCGCAGGCGCAGCGCGACCAGAGGCTGGCACGGACCGAAAACCTGGAGCGGCTGACACCGCAGCAGCGCGCACAGGTGCAGGAGGCTGGACGGCAATGGACGCAATTGCCCGCCGATCGGCAAACGGCGATGCGGAGCGCCTTCCGCAATCTGCGTTCGGTGCCTCCGGACCAGCGGTCCACCGTGCTGAACTCTGGGCAGTACCAGCACGCCTTCAGCCCGGAAGAGCGCGGCATTCTCTCGAACATGCTGAGTGTGGAGCCCTACGATCCCGCCCGGTAAGCCGCCAGTGCAGTCAGCTAACGGCTCCTCGCTGAAATGAAGAACCTTATCATCAGGGCAAGAATTCCAAGCAGCGCGCCGATAGAAGCCGAGACAAGAAGATACCGATTTCGCGTTCTTAGATTCGGGTAATACGACTTGGCAGGATCAGCGGGATTGTAGCGAATTTCAAAGGTGTCGTTCCGTTTGAAATAGTGCTCATCTTCCATGCCGTAGTCAGAGAACTTGCCGGCGTATCGGATGCCGTCGACAGAGTAACTGTAAATCACATCGTAAAAGCCGACCTCGCTGTCAACCTGGTTCGACAGACCCCTCCAGTCGCTGGAGTAGACAGTAGCGGTCGTCGTTCTCCACTGGTCTTTACCCGTCATCCTCAACCATGTCTTGTTAAGAGGAGAAGCGGTTGCGGGTCTCATCTCATTCGAATCCATACGAACAGTAAATCTCATTTCGCCAGCATCAGTGGCGCGCGCAGGCGGATGTCGCGCGACGATGCGCCAATCTGCACTTCATACGCGCCGGGATCAGCCTGCCACCCCTTGGTCTCCGGATTCCAGTACGAAAGCGCCGCGCGGTCCAGCGTCAGTTGGACCGTCTTTGTTTCGCCGGGCTTCAACTCAATGCGCGAGAAGCCTTTGAGCTCGTGTTCGGGCCGGTCAATCTTCGCGTGGCCGTCGTGCACATAGAGTTGAACGACCTCCGCACCCGCGCGGCTGCCGGTATTGCGAACCTTGAAGCTGACCTGTACGGGTTGATCGCCGGCGGCCTTGCGCGGAGTGACCTTCAGGTCGCTGTAGGCAAACGTCGTGTAGCTGAGGCCATAGCCAAAGGGGAACTGTGGCTCGACCTTCTTCGTGTCGTAGTAGCGATAGCC
>JAJYAE010000302.1 GCA_021779695.1 Acidobacteriota bacterium
CGCGCCGGAGGTCACCGCCAGAAGAACACATACTCTAATTCTGGTAAGCATAGCTGGGATCGAACTGCTCCTTTGCCCCCAACCCTAACATGACGTGCACCGCCTGAGCGCCGTTTGTTTCCCGGGCAAGGGGATTTGGGGCGGGGCCGCTAAACGATGGGTAACGCCAGCAATCGAAGATGGCGAGATAGGACTCGGCGACGGCGCAGGTTTCGTCGTTCTCGCCTGGCGAGGCTCCAGACCGCGCCGCCGTTTAGGAAAGTCCGACTCCGGTATGCGACCAGAGCGTCGGAACACGGCCAAAGACAATGTCCTCGATGCTTGCCACAGGAAACCTGGCGCGCTGCCGGTTTCAGCGTAGTGAGTCCATTGGGTGAAGAAGTTCACTCACCGGCAGCAGGTACGGCACCCGCAAGGATGATAGGAAGCGTCGGTGTTGCTGAGCCGGATGTATTTTCGACTGTAACGCCAAATGCTTTTGCTTCAACGCCTGTAGGAATTTTCGGCAGCACAAGATGCGCATCGCCGGCAGCGTCAGGGCGGAACAGACCGGCCGGAATCGGTGGGTGTCCATTCGCAGGAATGATCCAAAGCTCGTAGGCTTTGTTCGGGGCAACGGTTGCCAGATTCGAGGCATCGAGGACGAGGGCGCCCCTGGACGCCAGATAGGCGGCGCGTGCAAAAGGAGCCGGGCGCGGTGTCCCGGCGGTAAGCAGTATATGGCGCGCGGCAGGGGCCGTGAACAGCTCGAGCACCTGCTGTGCGCGGCGGGATGCATCGGATTGTGCCGCCAAAAGTGCCGACTCTCGCGCGAGCTCACGATTCACCAGCCGGAGTCTTCCTCCCAAGCCCAAGGTGACAAGAATGAGCGCAGCTGTTGCGACCCAGGAAATCCACAAGGCTGCGGTACGCGCCTTTGTGGAGCGCTGCGCCGGCCGAACACGTTCCGCCATGTTGAAGACGCGCGACGCGGACTGCGGCGCGGCCCCGATCCGCTCAAGGAATCTATCGCGCGAGCCCTTTGGCAATTGTTGCTGCTCCACGCTCATCGCCAGTAATGCGAGGCTTCCTGACGCTTCCGCTAGATGCGCGCGACACTGCTCGCAATTCTCCAGATGAGCGTCGATGTGTGACTGCTCCTCCGCGCCAAGCGCCTGCATGGCGTAGAGTGCGATGTCTTCCTGAGGGATGTGCCTGTTGTCGGTCATGACTGCAAGGCCTCCCGCAATGAGATAAGAGCTGACCGGATGCGCGTCTTGATGGTGCCCAGGGGTATGCCTGTCTGAGCAGCAATTTCCGAGTGGCTGAGCCCCTCAAAGAAGGCTAACTCCAGGGATTGCCGATGATCGCGCGGCAGTGTATCAAGATGCTCGCGGACTCTCTGCAAGACAATATGACGTTCCGTTTCCATGGCGAAGTCAGACGGCATTGCGAGAGCGACTTCGTCGACCGGATCGGTGGGCTTTCTTCGCCGGAGCATATCGACTGCCCGATTGCGTCCGACGACTGCAAGCCACGCGGGGAATGAACCCCGCCCGGACGAAAAAGTGCCGGGCTTCTCCCATAGCCTGAAAAAGATCTCCTGCATCACATCTTCCGCGGATTCGGCGTCCTTGAGGACGCGAAACGCAACGGAATACACCAGATTTGCATACCGGTCAAAGATCTCGCTCATCGAGTCCTGATCCCTTAACCGCACCCGATCAAGAAGCGCTTCGTCGGTCATTGAGATCGAAGCGCCCTTTAGCGGTGTCTTGAGATCGCTGCTCATAGAACGTTTCATCGATGTTGCCGGATTGGAAAGATCTTCACCCATTCATCCCATCATGCTCAGACTGCGAACTACCGCAGTGCCTTACAACCATGCCACTTCAGGTGCGCGCTCGACAACGACTCATCGATTGCACCGCGAGAGAACGCTGAGCCTCTGCGCTCTCAGGGCAATACCTTCCGCTCTCCAATATGTAGAACGCGTGGCTTGATTCTTTGGATTGCCTCGATCGCAATTTCTTCACGAATTGCGCATCTTTTCGATTTTCTGGTGCGGAATGTTGGGATTGTGCCGAAAATCTCCATCTGCAATCAATCCAAATTTCAAGCTGAGGCGTTCCTGACATGTACGGCAATTATCCCTCTCAGGGAAAAGGCGACAAAGAAGGGACACAGATGAAGACCATGAAGAAAGCACTACTGATGTTGGCGCTTTCCACGTGCGCGCTCGCAGCGAGCGCGCAAATGAAGGATCCGGATGTGGGCGGCGCAGCCATGTATCCAACCAAAACCATCGTGGAGAATGCAGTGAACTCGCCTATCCACAAAACTCTGGTAAGCGCAGTGAAGGCCGCCGGATTGGTTGAGACATTGAATGGTCCTGGACCCTTTACTGTCTTTGCCCCAACCGACGAAGCCTTTGCAAAACTTCCTTCTGGCTCTGTAGACAACCTCGTGAAGCCAGTGAACAAAGCAGCGTTAGCCAAGATCCTAACCTACCACGTTGTTGCGCAGCGCATTTCCTCAAGGGAACTGAAGGCGTGGATCAAGAAGGGCGGCGGCAAGTACGCGATGACGACGGTGGAAGGCGGAAAGCTTACGGCAAGCATGTCCGGCGCAAACATTGTTCTGACGGATGAGACGGGCAGCACGGCGAACATCACCACCGCGGACGTATTTCAGTCGAACGGAGTCATCGATGTTATCAACGCAGTTCTGATGCCGATGTAGGCGGTACTGCGTACCCCACCCGCACCGATTGTGCCGCCGTGGACGGCTTTGCACTGCGGCGTTCCAAACCATCACCGCAAGCAACGAGTATAGGAGAGAATCCTTATGACACCGGAGCTTCTTGATCGAATGATCCAGCGCAGCGGCGTGAACCGCCGATCCTTCGTGGCAGGCGCAACCATGTTTGGCCTGGGCGCTGCCACCTCATCGATACTGACCGCGTGCGGCGGCACATCGAACAAGAACACAGTCTCGGCAACCACGAACACTGACACCGCTGCCGATATTCTGTCAGCAGCGTTGATCGCCGAAAGCTTGGCGATCACCACTTATTACACCGCGCTATCGAGCCAGGGCGTAATTACGGATCCGAATCTGGCAGGGGCAGGCGGCACTGCCGTGAACGTCAGCGCGAGTGGAAACCAGGTAAATGTGGCTTATCTTCAGGGAGCGCTTCTTGAAGAAGTGGCGCACGCGCAACTGCTGAGGACTCTGCTGGGCCTGCCAACCGACGGAAGCGGCGATGCGAAGGCCGGCGTGCCACAGACGTTCTACTTCCCGAGCGGAACTTTCTCTTCGCTCTCCGGTTTTCTGCCGGTTCTGCTGGCGCTCGAAACAGCGTTCATCGGCGCTTACATGACGGCCGTCGAGGAGTTCGCGTCGATGGCGGCCGGCTACAACGGATACAGCGCAACTCAGACAAATCCGGAATCGAGTGGAGCTAACCTGACGCAGGCCGACCTGATTCTCTATGCGAAAGTCTCCGCATCGATTCTGGGAGTCGAATCAGAACATCGCGCGCTGGTGCGGGCCATCCCCGCAGTAACATTGGCCTCGCCTAACTATGCTGGAATCAATCTGATTCCAGCCAATAACGTGAACTACGAGAGCGATGCTGGACTCACCGGTTTGATTACCAGCGTGAGCGGCAGCAGTAGCACGACAGCCGCCGCGGCCCTTGGCCCATTTATTTCATCCGGAACGAACCCTGTTTCCGTAGCAACTGTTGCAGGTCAGGCGAGCTTTTCCAGCGTGGTCACGGCATCCGTTCAGGCCAATGTGACGGGGTCGATTCCCGCTGCCGAATAGCGAATGAGGTTGAGACGAAGGAAATAAATTTCGGTACCCGGCAGCAGATTGGTGTTGCCGGGCATCGCCGCCGCTCCGGCGATCACACCGGATTGGATATCGGAAAACGGAGAGGTGACTTGTTTATTTGCACACTGATTCGCCATCAGCCAACCCCATAAGTCTGACTACGAGTTTGAAAATGTCGCACACTGCAAATGTTCACGGGGTGCGCCGAAAATATGAATGACCACTGAGACGTAGAGAACTGCGTCGGTACCGATGCTGGCCCAGGCCGGCGTCTCGGATTACACCTAGCACGACAACCGCCATGGGGCCCGCAGCGTGTGGGTGATGGAAGGCGTGCCTCTGGTCGCCGTCGCCAGGTACGCCGCCCATTCGACGACCCAGTTGACGATGCGATATGCTCAATTCATGCGTGGTGCCAATCAGATCGCCTGAGGTGTTGTGGATGCGTTCTGCGCGAACGCGTCGCGCAAGGGGCCGGAACCTAAGCCGACACTGAGAATGCTTTTCCACAGGGGCGTATATCGTTGTAAATAAAGCGGAGAGGTGGCAGAGCCCGGTTGAATGCACCTGACTCGAAATCAGGCATAGTCGTAAGGCTATCGGGGGTTCGAATCCCTCCCTCTCCGCCACAGCTTCCTGTATCTTCCTCATTCCAATCGCAAATCATAGAAAATAGGCAAGTTGGATGGCTTCCGCTTTGTCCGCGTTGTCCGCATTTTCCGTCGAATTCGGCCCCTGGGACGCTTTTTGCATGACAACGGCCGGGATGCATGACAACGGCGGTCCCCTCCCACAAATGCGAAATGTCCTTCTCGCACCGTGGGGTGTCGGGAGGGGAGAGAGCGCTGCTAGGCTAAGAGCACACGCGTAAAGAAGGATTCGAACATGGCTTGCGCTGCGTTGCTGAGCAAGAATCTTAGAGATCGATTGCCTAAAGGCAACGGGAGATCCCCCGCCTCTGGCGGGGTGGCAGTAGCCGTTTGACATTTCCGGTAGTCCATCCAAGAAACTCCAGACGTGAGCCGACCAAAGCACATGTCAAGGAGAAACTGGATGGACCGAGTTGAGAGTTTAAGCCACTCCGTATGGGAGTGCAAATACCATGTAGCGTTTATCGCCAAGTGTCGTCGCAAGACGTTGTATGTGCAACTGCGGCCTCACCTTGGCGAAGTATTTCGTCGCTTGGCCGAGCAGAAAGAGAGTCGGGTTCTGGAGGGGCACTTGATGCCGGATCACGTGCATATGCTTGTTTCGATCCCGCCGAAGTACGCAGTGTCGGAGGTGGTTGGCTTCATCAAGGGCAAGAGCGCAATTCATTTGGCTCGGACGTATGGCGAGCGCAAGCAGAATTTCACAGGGCAGCACTTCTGGGCGCGCGGCTACTTCGTGTCGACGGTGGGACGCGATGAGGCGCAGATACGGGAATACATCCGCAACCAAGAGGCAGAGGACAAGCGTCTGGACCAACTGCAGATGTGGAATTAGCCGCCGAAACGCGGCCATAATCACGTCGGGGCCGCGTTAGCGACCCCGCTCAAGC
>JAJYAE010000303.1 GCA_021779695.1 Acidobacteriota bacterium
GGACGGCGGTTACACATTTCACCTGATGTCGCGGGACGGGGCGCGGCTGGTGATTGACGGCATGGAAGTGGCGAAGACGGGGCCGCCGTTTGCGCAGGTGTGCGGGTCGCCGGGCAATGCGGCGCGCTATGCGCGGGGCTCGCTGGGGCTGCATGCGGGCAAGCATCTTTTTCGCATGGAGGGACTGCACTTTGCCAGTCCGGGCTCGCCGCGGCTGATGTGGGAGGGGCCGGGATTGCCGCTGGCGGAGGTGCCGGCGGCGGCCTACAGCCACGCAGCCGAGGCGGAGGTGACGCGGTAGAAAGCAGGGAACAGGGGAAAGGAAGGCGCCGGTCCGACTGTTCTCAATCCCAAAGTTGTTTTGAATTGCGGCTGTCAAGCCGCTACCATGACAGTGAGGCTCGAAAAGGAGCGGCGCATGGGACAACTGAATCGCATCACACAAAATCCAGACGTGATGGGCGGCAAGGCGTGCATTCGCGGGATGCGCGTTACAGTTGGCATGATTGTCGGGCAGATCGGAGCTGGGCACAGCGTTGACGAAATCCTCGCCAGCTACCCCTATCTGGAGCGAGAGGACGTAATGCAGGCGCTTCGCTACGCCGCGTGGCTTGCTGAAGAACGCGAGGTTGTGCTGGCTACGGCATGAAGCTGCTCGTCGATATGAACCTTTCTCCGCGCTGGGTGAGCCTGCTGGTCAACGCGGGCATCGAGGCGACGCATTGGTCGACGATTGGAGAGGCCAACGCACTGGACTCGGAGATCATGGCTTACGCCAAGGTGAATCACTACGTGGTGCTTACACACGACCTCGACTTCAGCGCAATTCTCGCTGTCACACACGGCGAGAAGCCCAGCGTCGCGCAAATTCGCGCCGAGGATCTGAGCCTCGACGTGATCGGGAAGCAGGTCATTGCCGCTCTCCTGCAAATGACTGTCGAGTTGGAAGAGGGCGCATTACTCACCATCGATCCAAACCGCATTCGTTTGCGCGTTCTGCCTTTGCCGTCGAAAGTCTGACGCCCAGTCGATCGGCAGCATCATTGATTCAGCTTTTCTTTGGAAGCGGTTCCTTCTTCTTCATTATTTAGGCAACTGGCTTGCATCCCATCCGCCGCCGAGGGCGCGGATGAGGGCGACGCTTGAGGCGAACTGCCTAGTTTCGAGGTCGATGGCGGTGCGCTGGTTCTGGAGCAGGGTGGCTTCAGTGGTGAGGACTTCGAGGTAGCTGGTGACGCCGCCTTTGTAGCGCTGATTGGAGAGGTCGAAGGACTGCTGCGCGGCGGCGACGGCTCGATCTTCCACGCCGGATTCCTGCTGGAGGATGCGGAGACTGGAGAGCTGGTCTTCCACGTCCTGGAAGGCAGTGATGACGGTGTTGCGATAGCTGGCGGCCTGGGCCTCATAGGCGTGGCGCGCCTGGCTGGTGAGGGCGTGGCGCTGGCCGGCGTCGAAGAGCAACTCCGTTGCTTGTGCGCCCAGACTCCACAGGGAACTTGGGCTTTGAATCCATGTGCCGCCGTGGGCGCTTTCAAAGCCGCCGGTTCCTCCGAGGCTGATGGTGGGGTAGAAGGCGCTGACGGCGATGCCGATCTGGGCGTTGGCCGTGGCGGCGCGGCGCTCTGCGGCGGCAATGTCGGGGCGGCGCTCGAGCAGTTGCGAGGGCACGCCGAGGGGGATTCTGGGCAGCGGCCCGTCGAGCGGCGAGGGCGGAATGCTGAAGGTGGAGAGGTCGAGGTTGGCGAGCGCGCCGATGGCGTGTTCGTACTGGGCGCGGGCGACGCCCACATCGACAAGCTGGGCGCGGACGGTTTCCAACTGGGTGCGGGCCAGGGCGACGTCGGCGGCGGTGCCGATGCCGCCATCGAGCAGGCGCTGGGTGAGGTCGAGCTGCTGCTCGAGCGTGGTGACGGTGTCCTGCAGAAGGCGGGTCTGGGAGTCGAGACCGCGCAGGTCGAAGTAGGCGGAGGCCATTTCAGCGTGGAGGGCGAGATCGACGATGGCGACGTCGGCGGCGCTGGCCTGGGCGCCGGCGCGGGCAGCCTCGATGGTGCGGCGGATGCGGCCGAAGAAGTCGGGTTCCCAACTGGCCTGGCCGGCGAGCACGAGGTCGTTGAACTGGCTGGGGCTGCCCGCCGGGCTGAGAGGGCGATTGGCGGAGAGCTTGCTGTGCGTATAGGACGAGCCGAGGCCGAGCGTGGGATAGAGCTGGGCGCGTGTGGCGGCAACCTGGTCGCGGACGGCGAGGTAGGTCTCAACGGCGCTCTGGAGGCTCTGGTTGTTGGTGGCGATGAGGTCTTCGAGCCGGTTGAGCTGCGGGTCGTTGTAGACCTGCCACCACTTGCCGCGGAGCATGCCGTCAGAGGGCGTGGCGGGCTGCCATGCGCCACCGGCGGGCCTGGGCGGCGGAACGACAGCGGCTGCGCCGGCTTCCTTGTAGGCAGCGGGCGGCTGGTAGGTGGGGCGGTTGTAGTTGGGGCCGACGGGCTTGCAGCCGGCGAGAAGCGTGAGGGAGGCGAGGATGAAGATCCCAGGTCTCAAAAGCGAGAACTCGGGTACGCGGAACTGGTTAGTTTCCCAGGTCTCAAAAGCGAGACGTGGGGCACCCGGGGAGTCGTTGCGGGTCTCAGAAGCGAGACCTGGGGCACCCGATGGGTTTGAGGTGGGCGCGCTCCGCATGCCTACTTGCCTCCCGCGTCGTTCTGGCTGTTCACCGGGGCGACCTTTTCGCCCTCGATGAGCGAGTCGGGCGGATCCTGGATCACGCGGTCGGTGGCGCTGATGCCGCTGATGATCTGCACGTTGGCGCCGTCGTCCTCGCCGATGACGACGTGGACGAGGTGGGCGATATTGCCGTGGACGACGGTGCCCAGCTGCAGACCTTCGCGGCGGAAGATGAGCGCGGCGGCGGGCACGACGAAGGTGGGCGCGGCGCCGGGGGTCTTGAAGTGGACCTGGGCGAGCGAGCCGGGGAGCAGCTTGCCGTCGCGGTTGTCCACGTCGATTTCAACCAGCAAGGTGCGGCTGGCGGGGTCGATGGCCTTGGCGGTGCGGACAAGCGTGCCGGTGAAGGTCTGGCCGGGATGCTCGGGGAAGGCGAGGCTGATTTTTGCGCCGACTTTGGCGGTCTGCGCGTAGAGCTGCGGCACGTTGGTGTAGACGCGCAGCGTCTGGATGGCCTGCATGTGGAACAGCTCTTTGCCCGCGCCCGGGTCGATCAACTGGCCGATGTCGATGTTGCGCGCGGTGACCACGCCGTCCAAGGGCGCCTAGATTTTTTCGAACGACTGCAACTGGCGCAGGCGGTCCACATTGGCCTGCGCGGACTTGACGGCGGCGGCGGTGGCGGCGGCCTGGTTGACGTAGGTGTCGGTGTCCTGGCGGGAGACGGCCTGGGACTTGACGAGGCCGGTGTAGCGTTCGGCCTGGATGCGGGCGTTGTTGGCATTGGCATCGGCGGTGGCGAGGTCAGCCTCGGCCTGATGCAGTTGCTGGTCCACTTCCGGCGTGTCGATGACCGCCAGCAATGCGCCCTTCTTCACGCGCGCGCCGATGTCGAAGTACCAGTGAAGCAGGTAGCCGGAGGTGCGGGCGAAGATGGGCGAATCGGTATAGGCGGTCACGTTGCCGGGCAGCACCAGGCTGGTGACCGGCGCGCCGGGTTTGGGTGGCAGGGCGATGACCGTGCGCGCGGCCAGCTCATTGGTAGACTCGGCCAGCACCCGGTCACTGTGCATGCGGCTCAGGATGCCCAGCGCGGCCAGCACCGCCAACACCACAAGCGCCACCACAACGCCGCCTACCGCAAGACGCGGCGAAACAGAGGCCTGCTCCGGTGCGCTCTCGTGACTGTGAGCCGCGGGAGGAGGGTTCGGATTGGATCGGTTCGTCATAGAAGCTACTCCGGAAGCGGTTCAAACTCATCGAACACACCGGCATGCGCCGCGCCGCGCGCCGAGGGACGGCGGCGCTCAAGCCAGGCGTGCACCAGAGAGAAAAATGCGGGAACAAAGAAGAGCGTGGCCACGGTGGCCAGCAGAAGACCGCCGATCACCGCGCGCCCCAGCGGCGCGTTCTGCTCTCCGCCGTCGCCCAGTCCAAGCGCCATCGGCACCATCCCGATGATCATCGCCAGCGCCGTCATCAGCACAGGACGAAGACGCACGAAGCCGGCATTCAGCGCCGCGCGGCGCGCATCGCCTACGAGGATATCCATCTGTTCACGGGCAAAACTGACCACAAGAATCGAATTGGCCGTGGCCACTCCCATGCACATGATCGCCCCGGTGAGCGCGGGCACGCTGAGCCGCGTGCCGGTGAGGAACAGAAACCACACGATTCCGGCGAGCGCCGCAGGAAGCGCGGAGATGATGAGAAATGGATCAAGCCACGACTGGAAATTCACCACAATCAGCAGATAGACAAGGAGAATCGAGAAGGCCAGACCGGCAAGAAGGCCGACATACGACTTGTTCATGGTCTCGCTCTGGCCGCGCAGGACGATGTGCGAACCGCGGGGAACGTCGTGGTTCTGTTCGTGGCGGGCGATGATCTTTTCCATGGCGCGGGTGACGGCGCCTAGGTCGGTGCCCTCCACGTTGGCGTAGATGTCGAGGACGGGCTGGATGTCATAGTGGCTGACGGTGCCGAGTTCAGCGCCGGGTACGATGGCGGCAACGTTGCCGAGCACCTGCACGGGGCTTGCGGCGCCGGGCGCGGCGGTGGCGGCAGAAATGCTGCCGGCGGGCAGCGAAGAGGCACTGCCGTTGACGGGCAGGCTTTTGAGTTCAGCCATGGTGTCCACGCCATATTGCGGAGACTGCACGGCGACGTTGTAGCTGACGCCGTTGTTTGGATCGAGGAAGAAGGTGGGCGAGGTCTGGAAGCTGCCGCTGAGGGCCACGAGGAGGTTCTGCGCCACGTCGCGCTGGGTAAGGCCGATGTCGCGGGCTCGTGTGCGGTCCACGTTTACGGTCAGGTTGGGCATGTCAAAGGGCTGCTGGATATGTGCATCGGCGATGCCGGGGACGTAGCGCACTTCGTTCAATATGCGCTCGGCCAGGGCGCGGTTGTCGTAGAGATTCGGCCCGACAAACTGAATGTCAATGGGCGCGGCGAGACCGAAGTCCAGGATCTGCGTGACGATGTCAACGGGCAGCACGTAGAAGGTGACGCCGGGGTATTGATCGGCCAGTACCTGGCGGAGGTGATTGACATAGGCCTCGGTGGGGTGATGGTCCTTGCTGAGCTGCACCTGGATATCGGCGTCCGCGGTGCCGACCGGGGCCGAAGTGGAGTAAGACAGATTGAGGCCGGAGTAGGGCAGACCGATGTTGTCGACGATGGTGACGACT
>JAJYAE010000304.1 GCA_021779695.1 Acidobacteriota bacterium
GCCTTGCCCTGGCGGGGGTCTTCTGGAGCCTCAAGCCGCTGCTCGCCGGCTCGCAGCCCGTCTTCGCGCTGGTCGAATACCTGGCCACGCTCAACCTGGTGCTCGCCATCTTCAATCTCATCCCCGGCTTCCCGCTCGATGGAGGCCGCGTGCTGCGCGCCATCGTATGGCGCTTCACGGGCAGCTACCTGCGCGCCACCACCAGCGCTGCGCTCACCGGCCGCTTCTTCGGCTTCCTCTTCATCTTCATCGGCGTCTGGCAGGCGCTTTCTTCCAACCTCATCGGCGGCATGTGGATCGCCTTCATCGGATGGTTCCTTGAGAGCGCCGCAGGCAGCCAGTTGCAGCAGGAAACGCTCAAAAACCTGCTCGGCGGCCACAAGGTACGCGACGCCATGCAGCGCAACTTTGTGCAGGCGCCCAGCCAGGTCAGCCTCCAGGACCTCGTTGACCAGTTCATCCTGCCGTCTAACGTGAGCTATGTCATTCTCACGACCTTTGACGCCCCGGCCGGCATGGCCACCCTGGCTGAGATTCAGGCCGTCCCGCGCGACGAGTGGGCCACCACCCCCGCCCGCGCCGTGATGGTGCCGCTCGAAAAGCTGGAGACCACCGAGCCCGACGCCGTGCTGTGGTCCGCGTTTGAAAAGATGGGCCGCGACGGCGTGAATGAGCTGCCGGTGCTTGAAGGCGGCAAAGTCGTCGGCGTGCTCTCACGCGAAGACGTGGTGCACTATCTCAGCTTGCTGCAATCGCTGGCGAAGTAGCGGCGCTCCCCGGCCTCGCTGCGGTTTGGGGCAGCGCCTCCCAGGCCTCGAAAGCAAGGCCTGGGTGTCCGGCAACGTCTTTCCCTGGTTGATTTTATTCGCGCCCGTTTTTTGAAGAGCGATTCACGGAATAATGCTGAAGCTTCAGCATATGGTATATATACCATATGCTCATTTCAAGCGGGATTGAGCGACCAACCCATTTAGTTTCAGCAACTAACAAGCGCCGTTGGTCTTAAATTTCCATCAGTCATACTAGGTATATATACCTAGTATGACACTAAACCATGCCACGGGAGCAGTCAGCTAAGCCATTGTTCATCAGAAGGATAACGAATTTGAAGACCAAGACATAGCATGTATCGCAAGGTATATATACAAAGTAATAGGATACAATGTATTCAATACCGGCTTCTGAAAGGTCTTATGGCTGGCCAAAGTCGTTTACAAATCGCCAAGTCCGATATCGTTAAAGCCTTCGAAGAAACTGGAAAGCGAGTCTTCTGGCCCAGCGATATTTCGCAGATTCGGGAGCAGAATCGAGCTTTCTGGAGATTGTCAAAGAACACCACGACAGCTAAATTTCTGGAATTCCTTCTGAATAAGACGGAGCTCCATCTCGAATATCTGGAACCATTGAATCATCCGGATACTCCAGGCATTTCACGCTACGTTTGGAAAGAGGCATCTGCATATGAAATTGCACTCTCCATGAAGCGTGGAGCATACCTCTGCCACGGAACCGCTGTGTTCTTGCACGGCATAACGGAGCAAATTCCGTCGCGGATTTATGTCAACAGCGAACAGAGTCCCAAACCAGGCTCCGGCCGCCTCACCCAGGAGGGCATCAATCGAGCCTTTGCGGGAAAGCAACGCGAATCTCAGTTCATCTTCAAATTCGGCGATGCAGAGGCATTGTTGCTTTGGGGAAAGAACACCGGCCAGTTGGAAGTGATCGATATGGAATATTCCGGGACGCAACTGAGGGTGACCGGGCTTGAAAGAACGCTCATCGATATTGCCGTCCGTCCATCTTACGCCGGGGGAGTATTCCAGGTACTGGACGCGTATCGCGGAGCCAAGGACCGCATCTCTGTCGGCACTTTGGTGGCAACGCTCAAAAAACTGGATTATGTGTATCCCTACCATCAGGCAATCGGGTTCTACATGCAAAAGGCGGGCTACGCAAAGAGTCAATACGACAGACTGAAGAACATTGGCCTCAATTACGATTTCTATTTAGCGTACGGTCTCAAAGACAAGGAATATGATTCGGACTGGCGCCTATTCATCCCAAATAGCCTTCATTGAGTCCACTTGCTTCACCACAAAATCGAAATAATAGTCAAACTCTGCGAGATTGTCGTTATTGGATGAGGACTTCACACTGTCCCAGTCAGGACGATGAAACTCCTTCTGGTCTTTGATCTTCCCTAGGAGCCTTACCGGAACCTCCTTGGCGGAAAATATATGCCGAACCAGATCCAGATTCTCTGGGGAGTGCAAGGTTTGGCCTGTCAAAGATGCGATTAGATGAATGTCATAGAAATCGCGTGCCCGCGCTGAAGGATGCCGTTGCAATGTGTACTCCGGCATTTGCTGACAGATCGCACGAAGCTTTTCAATTGCAATCATGGCCGGACTGTAGACGTAAATGGTGTAATCATCAAGCTCCACTTCCTGTTTGCCGGCGACATACTCGTATTTACTGAGGTCAATGGTGAATACACGTTGCTGCCCCGGTCCAATGACAAGGGAATCGCGGCGACGGGCAGCCAAATCAACTCCTGGCTTTTCATGCTTCTGCTTCCCCATCACTTTGAAGGCCGCCCGATAACCACCCCAACGAAGGCTTTGTCCCTCGGGGGCAGTGCTCGGCTTGGCAACAAACTTGAAATCGAATACGACAAATCCCGCAGCAAGGAACCGATTTTCAAGTGCCTTCTGCACGCGATTACGAATTTCGCCCAAATCTTCGAAGTCATTCTCGATCGAGAAATCGAGATCAAGAGACGTCCGGTTACTTAAGCCCAACGCAAGTGAAAGCGCATTTCCACCTTTTAGAACAACGCGCTCAAACAATACATCGTCCGAAAAGATGGCGGTGATTGCGATTCTGCGAATCTCACGGTAATCCGCGGGCGGCGGTGTTGGCATCGATTTTGATGTTCTCACGTAAGAGGCTTCAATGTTCTGATCGGCGGGCGACCGAACTTACCCGACAGCACCGAAGAGCCAGCCTACGCCTGCCGTCAGCGCCATGGCGAAGGCGCCCCAGAAGGTGACGCGGAATGCGCCGACCATCACACCCGCGCCGCCGGTGCGCGCGGCTACTCCGCCGAGCACGGCGAGGAAGACCAGCGAGGCGGCGGAGACCAGCGGGATCAGAAGCGCTCCGGCGGTGAGGGCGGTCACCAGCAGGGGCAGGGCTGCTCCGCAGGCAAAGCTGGCCGCCGAGGCCCACGCCGCCTGAAATGGGCGCGCGCGGAGCATTTCCACGATGCCGAGTTCGTCGCGGGCATGGGCGCCGAGCGCGTCATGGGCCATCAGTTGCTGGGCCACCTGCTCGGCCAGTTGCCGGTCAATCCCGCGCGCCACATAGATGTCCGTCAGCTCCTTGTGCTCGCCCGGTGCGTCGGATGCCAGCTCCGCCGCCTCCAGCGCCAGGTCGGCCTTTTCCGTGTCCGCCTGCGAGTGCACGGAGACATACTCCCCGGCGGCCATGGACATGGCTCCCGCCACCAGGCTGGCCGTGCCCGCCACCAGAATGTTCCGGTGCGTGGCATGGGCGGCGGCCACGCCCAGCACCAGGCTCGCCGTGGAGACGATGCCGTCATTCGCGCCCAGCACCGCCGCCCGCAGCCAGCCGATTCGATCCGTTCTGTGCAGTTCCGGTTTGCCTCTGGACATTCTTGCGCCCCTCGATTGTTTGTCCTGCCGAATCTACCACAAACGAGGATACGCCCATTTCCGGAGCAAGCCACCGGTACTGTGCGGTTTGCGGCACTTCGCTGTGGAGGGCGGGCAGACGATGTGGTTCAATAGAGGGATGGGTGTTCCCCGGAGATCGACGGCGCGCGGCCGGTGGATTGCCGCGAAGCGCAAGGCGCGCGAGTACGCCATGGTGGCGCGCGCTCTGGCCTCGACCGGCCACCCGGTGCTGGCGCAGATTGTGCCGGCGCGCTTCTGCAACCTGAGCTGCGCCTACTGCAACGAGTACGACAAGGTCAGCGAGCCGGTGCCGCTGGATGAGATGTACCGGCGCATCGACCACCTGGGACGGCTGGGGACGGCGATGATTGGCATCAGCGGCGGCGAGCCGCTGACCCATCCGCAACTGGACGACATTATCCGCCGCATGCGGGGCACGGGCGCGATTGCGGGGATGATTACCAACGGCTACCTGCTGAATCTGGAACGGATTGAACGGCTTAACCAGGCCGGCCTCGACCACATGCAGATCAGCATCGACAACGTTGAGCCGGACGAGGTTTCAAAAAAGAGCCTGAAGGTGCTGGACAAGAAGCTGCAAATGCTGGCCGAGCACGCCGAGTTTCACGTGAATATCAACTCAGTTGTGGGCGGCGGATTCAAGGATCCCAATGACGCGCTGGTGATTGGCAAGCGCGCGCTGGAACTGGGCTTTGAATCGACGATTGGCATCATCCACGACGGCGACGGGCAGCTGAAGCCGCTCGGGCCCGAGGATGCCAGGGTCTACTTTGAGATGACCAATCGAAAGAAGACCAACTACGCGCAGTTCGACCAGTTTCAGGAAGCGATTGTGCAGGGGCGCGCGAACGACTGGCGCTGCCGCGCGGGCTCGCGCTACCTGTATATCTGCGAGGACGGGCTGGTGCACTATTGCAGCCAGCAGCGCGGCTTTCCCGGCGTGCCGCTGGCCGAGTACACGAAGGCGGACCTGAAGCGGGAGTTCAAGACGGGCAAAAGCTGCGCGCCGAATTGCACGATCGGCTGCGTGCACCGGATCAGCTACATTGACCACTGGCGCGCGCCGCAGAAGCGGATTGTGTTTCCCGGGTGCCACCCGGAGGAGAAAGCGCCCGAGCTTGTGAATATTCAGTTGGGCGACTGACAGCGTCTGTATCGCGCGGGATAAGACAAGAACGGCGCATCCTGTGAATGCGCCGTTTTGCTTTGGAGCGTGGTTGCTGCGCTAAACCCATTCGCCGTTGCGCATCAGGGGTTCGGCGGCGCCGGATGCGGTGATGCCGTCGATGTCCAGTTTGTCTGAGCCGATCATCCAATCGACGTGAATCAGGCTGTCATTGGCGCCTTTGGCTGCAAGCTGCTCCGGGGTGAGCTTGTCGCCGTCGCGCACGCAGGAGCTGTACGCCTGGCCCAGCGCGATGTGCGATGCTGCATTTTCGTCGAACAGAGTGTTGAAGAAGGTGAGTCCGCTGTGGGCGATGGGTGAAGAATGCGGCACCAGCGCGACTTCGCCCAGGCGGCGTGCGCCTTCGTCGGTCTCGATGAGCTTCTGCAGCACTTCCTGGCCTCGGGTGGCGCGGGCCTCGACGATGCAGCCGCGCTCAAAGCGAACCTGAATGCCTTCAATCATCGTG
>JAJYAE010000032.1 GCA_021779695.1 Acidobacteriota bacterium
CCCGCTCCTCGGGGGTGGCCGCATACGGATCAAAGAGTCCAATCGAGTACATCTCGACATCCGACTCACGCACCTGTGCCCTCACTTCGCCCTCGGTATAACGCGACCGGTTGTCTCCGCCGTCTGAAACCACCAGGAGGGCCCTGCGCTCGTGCCGGGCATCCTTCATCTTCATCACGCTGTAATAGATGGCGTCGAGCAGCGCCGTGCGGTGGCCGCTGCGCACCGTAGCCAGGCGCGTCTGAATGTCATCGACCGAGCTGGTGAAGTCCTCAATCAATTCGGGGCGATCGTTGAAGCCCACCACAAAAAACTCATCCTCGGGATTCGCCGTTTTGATGAACTGGAGGATGGAGGCGCGCGCGCGCAGCAGCTTGGAACTCATCGAGCCGGAGAGATCGAAGATGATTCCAATCGAAACGGGAGCATCTTCATTCGCAAACGAGCGAATCTTCTGCTGGTTGCCGTTTTCGTAGACCTTGAAGTCGTCCTGCTCCAGCCCGGTTACCAGCCGGTTCATCGGGTCGGTGACGGTCACCGGCACGAGCACCAGGTTCACGTCCATGCGCAGCAGCGCGCCCGGCCTCGCGCGCAGGGCCGGTGTTCCAGTCGTTGGCGGTGCCTCTGCGCCGGGCGGCGGGCCGCTGGCGGGCGTAGACGAAGCCGGCGGCGGCACATGGGCCTTATTCAGAGGGTCTTCCTGCGCAATCGAAAGGCGGGGCGCCAACGCAGCAATGAACGGCACTGCGCAGACCGCTACCAGCGCGGCGCGCGTCAGCGTGCGAGCCGCCTCCCGACCAGGGCCGACTCGCTCAATGGGAAGCTTCGCCATTGCAACACACCTGGGAATGTGGCGATACTAGCACGCCAGGGCGTGCCCGCGCTGCATTCCGCCTCTCTTCCAAGGCTTGTTTGCGTACAGTCAAACAACGGGCGCGCTCACTCGGTTGGGATACAATCGAGCCTGAGCAAACCCTGTTGCGATATCCCAGGCCGCTGGGAGCGGTTGTGGCTGAAAATCGCGCCGATTCAGTGGGAGCAAGACGACCCGAATGGCCATCATTTACCCATTTCGCGCCTGGCGCTACAACCCTTCCACAGTACGCCTGGCGGATGTGGTAACTCAACCCTACGACAAGATCTCGCCCGCTCTCCAACAGTCGTATTATCAGCGCAGCCCCTACAACTTGGTCCGCATCATTCTTGGCCTGCCCGAACTGTTTGATGCCGAGCGGGGAGAGAGCGTGTACACGCGAGCGGCGCGGGACTTCGCAGCCTGGCGCGAGCATGGCATCCTCATCCGCGAGAACCGGCCCTGCATCTACGCCTACTCGCAGCGTTTTGCCGTGCCGGGGACCGGCATCATGAGGGAACGCACGGGTTTTATCGCCCTGGGCAAACTGCATGAGTACTACGAGCAGGTCATCTTTCGCCACGAGATGACGCTCTCCAAGCCCAAGAGCGACCGGATGAATCTGCTGCGTGCGACGCACGCGCACTTTGGCCAGATTTTCATGCTGTACTCTGACCCAGCCCGCAGCATCGAGAACCTGCTCGTCGAGGGCAGCTCTGCTCCAGAGGTGGAGGTCCCCGATGATTACGGCGTGCTGCACCGGATCTGGCGCATCAGCGACCCCGCCGCAATCCGCCTGGTCGTCACCGCCATGGCAGACAAGAAGCTCATCATCGCCGATGGCCACCACCGCTATGAGACAGCGCTGAACTACGCCAAGGAACGGGTGCGGCAACCAGAACTGCCGAGCGAATCCAGTACCGGACAACTGCCGCAGCCGGCGTTCCCTGAAGCTGCGGTGATGATGACCTTCGTCAACATGGACTCCGATGGGCTGGTCATCCTCCCTACCCATCGCGTGCTGCATGACCTCAAGGGATGGAACGCTCAGGCCTTCCGGCGATCGCTCGAAGAGGCCTTTGAAGTAGAAGATCTGGCGGAGGACAATCCTGATGCTCTGATCGCCACGCTCCGCAGCCAGCGAGGAGTCGCATTTGTCGCCGTTACCACGAAGGCGGCCTGGCTGGTGCGCCCCAGAATTGGAGCAGCCGAGGACCTGCTGATTCATCTCCCGGCACATCAGCGCAAGCTGGATCTCGTCCAGCTTCACGCGTTGATCCTCGAACGAGTCCTCGGTCTGGATGCCGAAGCGGTGAGCCAGCAGAGCAACCTGCGCTACGTTCGCGAGGCGGCGGAAGCTGTTCACCAGGTGCGAAGCGGCGAGGCGGATCTTGCCTTCCTCACCAACCCGGTCTCCATGGAGCAACTAAGAGAAGTTGCCTTTGCTGGTGACGTAATGCCACAGAAGTCCACCGACTTCTACCCCAAACTGCTGAGTGGCCTGACGATCTATGCGTTGGATTAACTGGGCTCTCGCCTGGATGGCGCCCGCTGCTCTTCCCCTGGCTGCTCAAGCGCCGCAACCCGTGCAGTCCTCGCGCTTTGTCGCCGTGCTGGACGCCGCGCACGGCGGCCAGGACAGCGGCGGCAAAATCGCCAGCGGCCAGGTGGAAAAGGCAGTGACCCTCGCGATGAATGTGCGGCTGCGCTCACTGCTCAGTGCTCGCGGCATGGCCGTGGTTACAACGCGCGAATCGGATCAGGCGCTGCCGCCCGACCGCCGCGCGGAGATTGCCAACCACGCACATGCACAGGCTTGCCTCATCCTGCATGCCACGGAGAGCGGTTCCGGGATTCACCTTTTTGTCTCGTCGATTGCGCCGTCGCAAACCGCTCTCTTCCTGCCGTGGAAGACCGCCCAGTCTGCGTGGGTCACGCGCAGCCTGTCCCTGGCGGGAACGCTGAATGCCGCGCTTCTCCACGCGGAACTGCCCGTCACCATTGAGCGTACTTTTTTGCCGGGGCTCGACAGCCTCGCCTGTCCGGCTGTTGCCATTGAGGTGGCCCCGAACCGCGCAAAGGATGGCTCAGTGACCGCCGAGCCGGACGATGCTGCCTACCAGGGAAAAGTCGCCTCCGCGATTGCCGCCGGAATGCTCGCATTCCGGTCAGAGAAGAGCGAGCCATGATTCCGCGCTACCAGAAAATCCTGTTTGTGTTGCTGCTCGTGGCTTCGCTGGCGATGACGGGAATCCTGTGGCACCTGCGCAACCGCGCTCATCAGCGGCTGCTCGCCGGCAGCGACTCCGCTCCTACGCAGGCACCGGAGGTCACCGCTGCAGAGCCCGCCACGCTGGTCGTCGCGAGTGACGCAGATGGCTCCCTTCTTCCCCAGGATCGCGCCCTGCCATTGCCCGCAGATCCCGGCACGCGCGCCCGCGTGCTCCTCGGCAACCTCCTTGACCTCTATGCGGCCCCCGACGCAGCACACCCGGTCGCCGTCGGAGCTGCAGGAATTGCGCAGGTATTCTTGCTCCCAACTACCGGTGAAGCAGCGCAGGCGACTCCGGGCGCGCAATTGGCCGTTGTCAACTTCACGGGCGCCTTCGTTGCAAGCCATCCCTCTGGTATTGAGACCGAGACGCTCACCCTGCTCTCGATTTGCGCCACGTTGCGCGCGAATCTGCCGCAGATCGTTGCGGTGCGCTTTCTCGTGGATGGCCAACAACAGCCCACGCTGGCCGGGCACGCCGATCTGACACGAACCTACCTGACTGCCAACGCTGTTCCCAGTGGAGGACCCACCCCGTGACAGGCGCTGCAACGCCACCGACCATCGGCGTCTTCGACTCCGGATTTGGAGGGCTTACTGTGCTGCGTGCCCTCATCGACCGCCTGCCGCACGCACGCTACGCCTTCATCGGCGACACGGCCCGCTTGCCCTACGGTTCGAAGTCGCGACGAACCATCGCGCGCTATGCCATCGAAAGCGCGCAATTCCTGGTGCACGAGCAGGGCGCGGAGTTCCTCGTCATCGCCTGCAACACGGCCAGCGCCCTCGCGCTCGACGCCATCCGCGACTCCGTCCCCGTCCCCGTTTTGGGTGTGATTGAGCCTGGTGCAGAGGCAGCGCGCGCGGCATCCCACACGGGCGATGTGCTGGTCATCGCAACCGATGCCACCGTGCAGAGCCATGCCTACACAGCCGCCTGCCACGCGCGTGGTCTTCAGGTGATTGAGAAAGCTTGCCCGCTGCTGGTGCCGCTTGTCGAAGAAGGTTGGACCAACCATCCAGTGACCGCCGAGGTTATCCGCATCTACCTGCATGAGCTAAGCGCGGCGGCCGCTGCGCAGCATATGCAACCCGACGCGCTTGTCCTCGGCTGCACCCACTATCCCCTGCTTCGCTCGCTGATTCAGTCCGGCGTGGCGCCCGGCGTGCAGGTCATCGACTCGGCTGCCGCCGCCGCGGAGGCTGCCGCGCGCAGCTTTCCCGGCGTGCGCGCCGCACAGGCTGGGGAAGAGCGCACGATCATCCGGTGCTTCGCTACGGACTCGGTGGAGAAGTTTGAGAGGCTCGGCTCGCGCTTCCTTGGCAGGCCGGTCGGCGAAGTTGGCCTGGTTGATCTCGGGGGATGATCGCTGCATGAGTGCATTCGCGCGCACCGATTGCCAAAAGGCTCGCCATTCAAGCTCTGATATTCTTAATGACGGTTGGCCGCGCGCTCTCCCGCACGGATGCTGCTTGATACGGAAGGATAGAAGAATCGCATGATCAATCTGGCGGGTAAGACTGCTGTCGTGTTCGGACTGGCCAACAAGCGCTCCATTGCCTGGGGCATCGCGCAGAAACTGCACGAGGCCGGTGCGACGCTCGCCATCTGCTACCAGAATGAGCGGATGAAGCTCGAAGCCGAGGGCCTCATTCAGGAACTGCCCGGCGCCAGCGGCTTCCAGTGCGACATCTCAAGCGACGCCGAAATCGACACACTCTTCGCCGCGCTCAAGAAGAAATACACAAAGCTCGATATTCTCGTTCACGCTGTGGCCTTTGCGCCCGCGGCAGACATGCACGCCGAGTTCATTAACACCAGCCGGGATGGCTTCCGCATTGCCCTCGACGTCAGCGTCTACTCGCTGATCGCCGTCAGCCGCGCGGCCTCCGCGCTGATGCCCGACGGCGGCAGCATTATCACCCTCAGCTACTATGCCGCTGAAAAAGTTGTGCCCAACTACAACGTGATGGCCGTCGCCAAGGCGGGACTCGAATCTACCGTGCGCTATCTTGCGTGGAACCTGGGCCCGAAGAACATCCGCGTCAACGCCATCTCCGCCGGCCCCATTAAGACACTCGCGGCGCGCGGCGTGGGTGACTTGACGGTGATGATGAAGACGCACGCCGACCGCGCACCCCTCCACCGCAACGTGGACCAGATCGAAGTGGGCGGTGCCGCACTCTTCCTGGCGAGTGACCTCTCCAGCGCCATCACCGGCGAAATCACCTACGTGGATTGCGGCTACAACATCATGGGCTTCTGAGGCCGCAATCTCGATTCAGCGTCCCGCGGCCTCTCTTAGCACTTCAGTCAGTCGCTTTACGCCTACGCGCCAATTCAATCGCGTCTCGTACTCCGCGAACGCAGCGCGCGCAAAGCCCTCGTAGTCGCGTAATATATCGAGGGCCCGTGCCGCAAATAGCTCCCCGCCGTCCTCAACAGGCAACGCGTAACCGGACTTTCCCTCCCGCACCGTTTCCGCCAGCCCACCCGTGGCGCATACGAGCGCGGGCAGGCCAAATGCGGCGCTTTCTCCCACAACCACGCCAAATGCCTCGGCTCTCGACGGCAGGATGAAGATGTCCGATGTGCTGTAAAGTTCCATCAGACGCGCAATCCCCGCAGGCTCATGCTTGCTTACAAAGCCAATCACATCGACAAACTCCGGCACAGGTTCATCCGGAGCGCAGCCTACAACTCGCAATTTGGTTTCTATCCCGGCATCATTCATGCGCCGCGCTGTCTCGACAGCGACCTTCCCCCCCTTGCGAATCCAATCCACGCCGACGAACAGCAGCGTGCAGCGATTCTTGCTCGCCACTCTACGGCCTGCAATCCAGCGTTCAACATCATCGCGTGAATGTTGTATATCAAGATTCACGCCGAATGGAATCACATGGACGCGCTCGGGATTGGCGATCTTCTCTGCCGAACTGGCTGCCCACTCGGACGCATAACAGGCCGCGGTAGCCCTCTTCAAAGATAGCGATTCCTGCCGCCGCCCAACACCCAGCGCCCTTGAGGATGCATTGCTGCTGTAATACCCTTCCATCCCCTGATAACAGCCGTCCGTCCAGAAGACATAGGGAATCCCAGGGTCAAGATAGGCGCACAAAATCGAAGAGTTGGAGTACAGCACGTCCAGCTTTCGCTCTCTGAACTCCCGTGCAATTCTCCATGCGAAGTAACGCAGACTCAGGCGTTCCCGCATCCATTCAAAGCCCTGACCGCGCAGCCGGTAATACGCCTTCAAAGGAAGATAGAGTTTGGCTAGGTTCACCCCCACTTTGCCAATCGCATCGACACGCACATCCTGGACGTCGCGAAGCGTGCGAAGCATGTGATAAGGGATCCCTGACCAGCTTCGAACGGACTCGAGATCGTCGATGGCAACGAAGCCAACCTTCAAATCAGCCATTCAATCCGCCTTGCCGGGCATCTGCCCTGCGGTTCCCGGAGTCTGTGCAAGGGCCGCCTCCAGCTCGCGAACCTTCAACACGATCAAATACTCATAGAAGCCCATGAGCACCGAGTAAGCAAAGCCGGCAGACCGGTCTAAGAAGCCCCTCTTCGCCACGTACATCACAAGAAACTTCATGAAAGGCCGTCCCGGAAGGCGATAGTAAAACTCTTTCAGATTGCGTCTCCGTTCTGAACGCTCTTTGCTAACAAAGATCGCGGCAAAATCGACCTTCTTCTTTGCTTCCCGATTCAGCAGGATCTGTTGCGCCTCCTGCGTGCTGTAAAAGTTATGCCGACTGACCCAGTCCGATATGCCTTTGCTGAATGGATAGTGGTCCAGAAAGCCGTCAACTCTCCCGACCGGGCCATCCGGCCTGGACACACAATGTCCCAGCCGTTCATAGCGCATCTTCCCCGGCTGAAAAAGCCGGTCATAATGGGCAGTCATCTGCACGTGCTTCAGCCATGTGCCCATGAAGAAGTCCCTTCTTTCGACCTGGAAGGCAACATTGGGCCCGGCGCTCTGGACGGCTTGCGACATCGCCTGTGCCAGCTCAGCTGTCGCTCGCTCATCCGCATCCAGATAAAAGACCCACGGATTCTTAAATGAGATATTCTCGAGCGCCCAGTTCTGATGTTGCGCAAAGCTGTCAAATTTCCTGAACCACACCTGCGCCCCAAAGTTCTTTGCTATCTCCACAGTCTTGTCGGAGCTGTACGAATCGAGCACGTGAACGTCGTCCGACCATCGCACAGAATCCAGGCATGCTGGGAGATTCTTCTCTTCGTTCAACGTGAGAATCAGAACTGAAATCATACCCACCCCAGAGTCTTCTATCGCACAAGTGTTGCTTCCTGCAATCTCTCCGCATCAGATGCATGCACAGGCTGGCTGCCGCGCCCTTCTGCCTTGCCGGATGATCCAAGAAAGCATCCGCCGTCGCTCTCTTGGCCGCATCGACGCCCATGCTATGCTGGGGGCATCTCAAACCCTCTGGAGCTCTCATGCGGGTTGTCGTCACCGGAGGCAGCGGCTATGTTGGCTCTGCTGCGGTCAGAGCCCTCGCTGAGGCCGGGCACAGCATCGTTATCTACGACAACCTATCCACAGGTCACCCAAAGCTATCCAAGGGCTTTGAACTGATTGAGGGCGACATCGGTGATCGCGACCGGGTCCTTGCCTGCCTCCGCAATGCGGATGCGGTAATGCACTTTGCGGCGTCGGCTTATGTCGGTGAGTCTGTCCTCCATCCACGAAAGTACTTTCGCAATAACGTCGAGTCTGCACTGCAGTTGCTCGATGCTGTCCTCGCGAGCGACGTCAGACTCTTTGTTTTCTCCTCCAGTTGTGCAATCTACGGAATCCCGCAGAGCCTGCCCATCCTTGAATCCTCGTCGAAAGAGCCGATCAATCCATACGGCGCAACCAAGCTCTTCTTTGAACGCGTCCTATCGGCATATTCCGTCGCGCATGGCTTGCGTTACGCGGCACTGCGCTACTTCAATGCGGCCGGCGCGCATCCCTCGGGTCGAGTAGGGGAGATCCACACGCCTGAAACTCATCTGATCCCTCTCGCGTTGCGCGCCGCACTCAACCTTGGCCCGCCACTCACCGTCTTCGGCAACCAGCTTCCCACGCCCGATGGCACCTGCGTGCGGGACTTCATTCACGTCTGCGATCTTGCGGACGCGCATCTCAGAGCACTCAACTATCTGGCAGCGGGCGGGTCCTCCCTTGCACTCAATCTCGGCACAGGCAAGGGAACCTCCATCGCCGAATTACTGCGTGTGATCGAAGATCGAAGTGGAAGAAAGGTCCCGCATCAGATCGCAGACCCGCGTCCTGGCGATCCACCTACGCTCGTAGCAGACGCAGGCAAAGCCAGAGAGGTTCTAGGCTGGCAGCCCGCACTGGGAATCGGAGAGATCATCCAGAGCGCACTGCGCTGGGAAGAGAATCTTCAGTCCTTTTTGAGCACACCCTGAACTTACCTATCCCTCCCATTCAGTGTCGCGCAGAGGGCGCAAATTCACTTGCTTGAAGAGCTCTCGCCTATGTAGGTCTCCTGCAGGGGCTGTGCTCCCAGATCGCTCTCGATCGAGCGGAGCAGGTTGCGAGCCCCGCGTGTCGCCTCGAAATGCTCCAGAAAGCCGCGCCGCGCCGCCTGCCCCATCACAGCACGCTCTTCCGGCGAAAGTGCATAGAATCGTGCAATCAGGCGCATCGCGCCCTCGCGCGTATCCTCGTCCACAAATCCCCCGCCACTTGCCTGCACCTCGCGCCAGATGTTCACCTTGTTGCTGATGAGCACGGGCGTCGAGCAGGCCATGGCTTCCGCCACCACAAGGCCAAAGTTTTCATGATGCGATGGAAGAATCAGCGCCTCTGCCATACGAATCATCTGCCGCTTCACCCGTCCATCGATCATTCCAGTCCAATGGACACGGTGTTCCATCCCCAGTTGCCTGGCAAGTGCTTGCAGAGAGTTGGACCATCCGAGATGGTCGGGACCAGCAAACACCAGATTGAGATTGTCAGGAATCTGATCGGCGGACTGGTTCAGCGCCTCAATCAGCAGATCGCAGCCCTTGATGGGATGGAGCCGCCCGAGGAAAAGAAGATACTTCCGGTCCCGGAGCTTCGGAAAGGCTGCGAAGAGAGCCGCCGCGTCACCACCTACATCATCTTCCGGGTCGGAGGCTCCGAATGGCGCCAGCCGCTCCCGATACACATGACCCGCAAATACGTTCCTCGCGTCCAGCATCTCCTGCTCGGTGGTGAACAAAACCGCGCGTGCATCCCGCACAACGCGCCCCTCCGCAAGCCGCCAGAAAAGCTCCTTCGCTCTCTGTTTCAGCCGGTATCGGCGGAACCATGGAGCCATCATGCCATGCGCGAAGATGTAATACGGCGTCGCTGTCTTGCGCAGACCCAACCAGGAACCGACCGACGTGTAATTCCACAGACCATTCAGGATGACCACGTCGAAGCGGCTCGCGTGGGTGCGCATCCACGGCGCGAGGCGCGGATTATAGCGATACTTGCCCACGCCGCGGCCAAGCTGCACAAGAGGCAACGGAAAGCTCCGCAGGCCCTCCGCTGTTTCATCCTCAAGGCTCACCACTTCCACCGAGTGCCCATCGCGCACCCACACTTCGGAGTTGCGCAATACGCTCTCAATCGGCCCTCCGGATTCAGCCGCGGTGGAAGCTATCACTTGAAGAATTTTCATGCGTACAATCTTCGTTGCGTCGAAGCTTCTTCGAGCAGGATTTGGTACAGGTCCAGATGCTTCCGGGCAACCGCCCTGCTGTCAAAGACCTGTTCCGCTCGGTTGCGCGCCGCTTCTCTTACGCTGTTTAAACCGTCCGATGGATGGTTTGCGTCTAAGGTCCATTGAAGACCTGCGGCCAGGCTCCGCGATTCAAATGGTTCCGCCAGAAATCCGCACTTCAGATGCTCGATGATGTCGGGGAATCCGCCAATTCCGAACGCAACCACGGGGGTACCACAGGCAAGAGACTCGATCGCTGTAGTGGCCAGATTTTCTTCGATGGATGGAACACAAAACACATCCAGCGCCGAATAGAGCAGCGCAAGCTTACGGTCGTCAGAGATTGACCCGAAGTTGTGCGATCGCATGCCAGCCATTTCTTCACCGGCAGATCCGTGACCGAACGTGACAACCTCACAGCCACTTTCGGCGAAGTGGTGGACCGTGCTCTCTAATGCATCCTTGAGATAGCCCAATCCTTTCCGCGGGTCCAGAAGGAGCGAAGCTCCAAAGCCGATCAGCTTCTTATCCTTCGGAATGCCCAAAGCCTCGCGCGCTGAAATCGGGTCGTGCGGATGAAAGCACTCCAGATCGATGCCATTGTGAATGACGACATTCTGCTTTCCGCCAAGCAAACCGCTGCTCCTGCTCAGTGACCCCATCCAATGGCTCGGCGAGACAATCGCCATAGGCAGCGATCTCCACTGAGCTTCCTTCTTCCGCCAGTTACTGCCGGACAAGTCGTGCGCGTTCCTTGATCCAAGCTCTGGACACGATCCGCAGCACTCCCGAAATCGTTCACAACCTCGGCTATAGTGACATCCCCCGGTAAAAGCCATCATGTCGTGCATTGTCCAGACAATGGGCACTTTCAGCAGCGAGAAATCGTGGATTGGGAAGACACCGGCGCCGATCACGTGCAGATGGACAATATCGGGGAGCAGGGTATGAACCTGACGCGCCGTATACACAGGCGCCCAATTATTGCTCCACGCGGTGTTCAGCTTGTGACGGTACAGTTTATTCGGCAGCTTATCGATATTCCGCAAATAGCGGGCAAGGAACCGTTGGACAAGCCCCTGCGGACGATGAACGAATGGATGCTCCGTGGAACTCGATTCAAGGACCACCATGTGCGAGTCCGCGCCAAGCTTTCGCAGCGTCTGGTGCAGGAGCAGAGCGATACGCCCGCCCCCACCGCTCGTTCCCATCGACACATGGACGACTCGCACGATGCAATCTTTCCTTTCGCAGACTGGCTATGGATTCTCCGGAGCTTGATTCGCCGCAGCATTCGGCCGGGGCTCTGCGAGGAGGCGGGATACGAGAACCGAAAATGGCACGACCTGCACCAGCAGGAACGAGATCACGGTCCCCATGGCCGCCCCGGCAATCCCATACACTCTGACACACAAAATCGACAACGCAAGGTTGAGACCAGCCATCACAATCGAGAGTTTAACCTGCAACCGAAACTGGCTCAATCCGTTCAGGAGAACGCCAATCGGCTGCAAGTAAGCTAGGACGAGACCCTGAAGCGCAAACCAGAGGAGGAGCGTGTGGGACGCATGCATCTGCGGGCCCACCCAGAGCGCGAGGATGCGGTTCCCGGCAATCGCCAGAAATGTCACAGCGACCAGAGCCGCGCCCACGCTCGCAATCACAATGCGCCGGAAGCCTTTGCGAATCCAGGCGCGGTCGGATCGCGCGGAGGCCTCGGCAAAAGCAGGCCACATCGAAAAAGAGAGCAGGGCGATGACTCCGTTTGCCATGGAAAACATGCGCCCCGGTACGGCGTAGGCAGCCACGGCATCTGCGCCCTTGATCTGCGCAATGACCAGATTGTCGGTCTGGATGGCGACTGAAATCGCAATCTGCAGAATGAAGAACATCAATCCAATCCGCAGCAGCCTTCTTCCTGCCTGCATGGAAAAAGCTGCAGGCGACGGCCACAGATCCCGGCGGTTGATTCCGAAGAGCGTGAAACCATTCAGGGCGGATGTCACCAGACCGGGCCCCAGAAGCGCGAGGATCAGGACCGGCAGGCCCGCGCTCGCATTGATTGCAATCCACAGAGCGGCCAGCGTTGCCGCCGCGCCGGCGATGGACCACACGCTCGAGACGTAAGCCTGCTGCAGTCCAATCCGGGCGCCGGCCACGGCGCCGAGGGGCAGGTTGACCACAAAGCAAAGAAAAAACATCGCCAGCGCAGGCCCGGCTTCTCGCACTGCCATGGCCGAATGAACATTCAGAATCCGCTCTGGATGCAGGAGGGGATATACCGCGACGCCTGCACACAGCAGCAGGACGGCCACCGCCCCGAGTATCCAGAAGGCGCTGGATACAGCACGCTGGATCGCTTTTTGATCTTCATGTCCCACGCCTTCCGCGACGATATTAATCAGTCCATTCCCCAGTCCCAGATCCGCGAAGCTGAGGAGAAGCACAAACGACGAAATGGTGACCCACATCCCATATCGCTCCGCGCCGAGATAGTGGAGCGTCCACCGCACCGTGAGAATCGAAGTGACAAAGGAGATTCCTTTGGCTCCGAACGATGCCGCAGTGGTGAGGAGTGCCCGGTGGTACCGCTCGCGAGAGCGGGCTGCATCTCCCACGGCGGCATTAGCTGGGCGACGGAAAATAACTCCGAGAGATCTGATTTTTGATCGCAAATCAAGTGTCATGGGCAAAGGTATCGTACGGGGTTTGCCCCCGGCGCAGGCGAATTTTGTTTGCTGTACGGAATCCCTCAGGGTACGAAGCATCGGCCAGACGGTGAGAGCAAGTCGCTCGATCAATCCTGCCCCCGCCGAATCACGCAAGGCCTGCCCGGCTCAAGCCCGCGCATACGAGCCGCAAGCCGCCCTTCACGCGATTAATTCGGATGGCTCATAAGGTTCACAGATATCAGCAGAGCCGGAATCAGTGAATGACAACCTACGATCAGCTTGGGAAGATTCCCTGATTCACCTGGATGAAGAGAGACTGCCGTGGAAAGGTGTCCGCCTCCACTGCTTCCGGCGCGGTTGACTCAGAGCCCCAACCGCATGCGGCGAGGACTCCAGCAGGTCGACGATAATCACAATAATCAGCGCCTCAGATACTCTTGACGTGTTTGCAAACGGGGAGAACGGAATGGCCCAAAAGAGATTAATGAACATCCAAGTGTAAAGGGGAGTGACCGCAGACTGCGCAATCAAGACCCGAACCATCCCTTTGAAGACCAGCCAAAGAATATAAGCCCAGAAGACGGCACCGAGAATGCCAGCCTGAACCCAGGCGCCCATGAGGTGCGAATGAGTCGGAATGAGGCCCAGGCTAGAATCCTCTTCCCCTTGTAAGTTGCCGCCATTACCGAACCCATATGTGTTCCCAATGTCATACAACATTTCGGTATATTTGAAGTCTTTCGCCCAGGATCCGTGCCCCAGAATCGGGCTATCCCAAACGGCAACTGAGGAGACATATAGCTCTGGCCTTCCACTGAGCAGTAGCCCGCCCTTTGACTGAGACTGTATCTCGTTTTTGGCCTGCGCATCTTCGCTGACCCAGCCGGCGGAGGTTGCCACATGCACTAAGCCGGCCGCGGCCCCAGCTGCTCCCAGCGCCAGCCCCGCTAAGACGGCGAAGCGCGCTACGCTACCCGCCCGGGGCAGAAGTCTCAGCCGACCGATTCGCTCTGGAACGATAGGGAGAACCAAAACCATCGTGACCAGCAACATCAGCACGGGCGAACGAAAATTCATGACCAGATTTACGGCCGCGATTCCGGCAAGAAGTAACCCCGTGATGAGGTATCTGCGGCTTCGATAGAAATAGCAGCTTACCAAGAGAATGGCGAGGTTTGTCCCCATTGAATATATCCACTTCCAAGGATCATCGGAAGAGTCAAACATTGGCTCAAACTTACTCCCTATAATGGAACCTATCGCAAGGCCCGCAATGAAGATTATCCTACGACGCTGACTATTTCCCAGCAAGATTGAAAGACCAAGCAGATCGGCTGCGAAGAATATGATATTCGCGTCGCCTCGCATCCAATCTTGCATCCCAGTGCTGCGATAGATGTCCGTCAGAACTTGACTAATGAGCCAAAGCCCCATTAGGCCAAAAGTAAGGTTCAGCCTCGGCCTGAAAGCCCTCTTCGGATGAAGAATAATGAAAATGGGCAAGAACGCGATCAGTATAATCTCAGAAATGTAAAGTTGTCCGACAATGCGGATGAAAAAGTAAGCGACCGTAGCGATCAAAAAGGCCAGAATATCCGTGCCGAGCGACAATAGCCCTTGGCGCACATTCGACCCGCCGGACCGCACCTGTTCTCTCGTTCTCGTGGTTGTAATCATTCCGCTTCAGAATTTTCCTCTACAGAGGATTTCTAGCACGCTTTCGAGCACATCAATCGAGCAAGATGCGTGCGTTCTTAAAGGTGCCAATCGACTAACTCATTTGTCCTGCCCTCGGACGGACGCTCGAATTACAGCAATGAGCTTCCTTGGCAAGCCCGACGCACAAAGCTAACCTTATTCATAAAGAGATGCCGCGTACCTCTTTAACAAGACTTGGCCTGCCAAACTAACACATCGAACTTTCCTTCACCACAAATGCAGATTGCATCGCCGGCGGCTCGAACCAAAACCCCTGTACCAATCAATTATCGCAGCCGATCAAAAGGCTTTGTACCGATCAGCTCGGCCGAATGTGCCTCAATTTGTGTTGCAATGTCGCGATGACCTCGGACGTTGAAGTGTACGTGGTCCCGCAAGAGTATAGCGTCTGCAGGATACTGCGCCATGGCTGGGCCAATGTCAATAAAGGGAACCCCGTTGCTTTCAGCCCACACACGAACGGCCTCTCCCCCGTCGTCTGCTTGAGTGTGAGCCACATTGAATTCTCTAGGTCGTTGAATCGGAATATAGAGAATAGACATCTTGCTACCTGACTTCTTCACAAATGCGTTCATCTGGCTTAGCAGGGCGAGGTTATTGTGTAGTACCACCGAATCTCCCCCGATTTCAATGCCAGGGTCTTGGCTCGGAAATGCATTCCAATTAATGTTCAATCTCCTCAGCAGAGCGCTCAGTTGAGGGCGCAGACCTCGATCCCACAGTTCCTGGAAGCCGAAAATAGGGTGGTGCGCAAGCGACGGAATTACTTCATCCTGGGGCTTAGGTGCGACGGGCTGGGTCGGATCGCCATCATTAAGAACAAGAATGACCCGATCCGCATTCAGCACCCCATGCTCCCGCAGAAATGACAGCTCGTTAGAGATTGCCCAGCCACTTATCGAGCCGTTTATGACCTCGACGGGCTGGTGTACTTCTAATGGCAATTCATGGTGAAGTATCTCTGTGAACAATTGACTCTGGTCTACCTCTGTCGTTCCCCAAGTAATGGAATCCCCGAGAAAATAAATGCGAAGAGTCCCGGGATTTTTCCTCTCGGAAATCGAATCAGATCGCATTCCGAAACTATTGATTCGAACGTGCGCCACGAGGCTGTCGCTAAACGGCCAGAGGCGCCGAATATTCTGATTTGGAACTGGTTCATACTGCGCAGGGCTGTCGGTGGTCACCAGGGCGGGATGTCCAAGACCAAGAAATTGCAGAAATATCTCGCCGCAAACGAGTAGAAGGGCCGCACAAGTCGCTATCTTCAATTGCTTCTTGATCCACATAGTTCCCAGCTCCCTTGTGGCCTATATGGCGACCGCACTATCCCTATGGTTCGCGATAAGCTCCTCAAATTCCCTGGTTCGCTCCCCCCGGTGCTCGCATTGTTCGCGGCAGGAGGCTGGTCCTACGGGAAGCCGTGGATCAACGGGGCCGCAGTACGCTTATTCCGCATCCCGCTCGCGATGGTATTCGTAATACCTTCTTCCATAGTATTCGGCATATTCGGGAGCGTGATAGTCAACCGCGTTGACCACGACACCAAGCAGATGCGCGCCAACCCGATCCAGCAGATCGATGCTCCGCTGCACAACGTGCCTCTCGACGGTGCCATATCGAACGATGAGAATGACGGCATCGGCCAGGCGGCAAATCACCGACGCGTCGGTAACGGCCAGCATCGGCGGGGTATCGATGAAAACAAAATCGTACTCTTTCAGTACCGCGTCCATCATTTCTTCCATTTGCCTGGAACCCAGCAGTTCTGACGGAAGCGGTGGAATGGGACCGGAGGGAAGAATATGCAGACCCGGCAAATCCGGCCATTGCACAATTGCTTCCTTCCATGGAGTCTTACCGGATAACACGGAGGACAAACCCGTGTTCTTGTTTACGCTGAATCGGCTGTGCAGAGTTGGCCGCCGCAAATCTGCATCTAGAAGCAGTACCCGCGAACCATTCAATGCAAAGGTAATCGCGGCAAGCGCGCAGATCGAGCTCTTTCCCTCTGCGGGCCGCGTGCTCACAATCATGATCTTTCTGGGCGGTGCCCCCGGGCTGGACAGAAGTAGTGCGGTGCGGAATCCCCTGAGAGCCTCAGCAATCCTGGACCATCCGTTCGCACTTTTTGCGAGAGCTGCCGCTTTGAAGTTGGCCGGCTGAAGTCCCTCGACTTCGATCGCCGGAATCGCGGCCAGAAGCGGAAGCTGCAGGGAGTGCTCTATGTCCGTCATGGTCTTTAGCTTTGTGTCCATTGCTTCAAAAAGCAACGCCAGAAGCAAGCCCGCAACCGAGCCGATGGCCATGCCGATCACTTTGTTGACGCGGGTCCTTGGATAGCTGGGGCCAGGAGGTATATCCGCTTCATCCACGATATGAACAGCGGTGGAGTGCAGGCCCGCCACGATGCCAGCTTCCTGAAGGCGCTCCTGGAGCCCGTCGTACAGCAGCCGATTGGATTGATAGTCCTGCTTGGCGAACTGGTAGTCGGCCCCCTGCTGACCTTTGCTGAATGCGCTCTGCTCCTGCGCATCCAGCATATTCCGCAGCATATCTTCATGATTTTTCGCCGCCTGATACTCCGCCTGCGCTCGGTCCACCTGTGCCTTCTCAGAACGCTTGACCGACTGCTCCAGCTGATCAATCTGCGCTTTCAGGCTCTTCGCCGCTGGATACGCAGGGCCGTATGTCTGGCTCATAGCTGTGTACTGCGTCTGCAACTGGGTGAGAGACTGGCGTGCAGACTGCAAACCTGGATCGGAAGCAGCACCGGCATCGATCACATCTGGTGAAGAGCTCTGAAGAGCCTTCAGGCGCGCTTCCGCAAGCACTCGATCAACCTGCGCGTCCGCATATTGCTTGTTCATCTCCTCGAGATTCGCGACCAATATGCTGTTCTGGCCATCGACTCCCACAATGCCAAGATCCTGCTGGTATCCCAGCATCTTCGACTGGCTCTTCTCCAGGTTGCTTTTGAGTCCCTCAAGCTGGGAATTGAGCCACTTTGAAATTCGCTCGGTAGTTGCATAGTTGTCACGAAAGGAGTGAGAAATGTAGTCGTCGATTAACGCATTGGCGATGAGGCCAGACAGTTGAGGCTTCACCGTCGTGACGCCAATCTGAACGAGGCTTGTGTGACCGACGCGAGTGATTGCCAGATCCCCCTCGAAGACCATCGTCATTAAGTCCCTGACTGCCGGATCGTTCAAATCCCATGGTTGCCCTTTCGGCAAAGCCATAAAGTCGGGGTTGCTCTGCAGATTGAGCGCGCGAATCGTTTCCAATGCGAGAGACCGGCTCTTGAGAAGCTCAATCTCCGTATCCAGCTTCTCGCTCAAATCGGATTCGTCCAGGCTCTGCATGGAAGACACTCTGAATTGGGACGATTGGTCCGGAACGATCTCAATTCTGGCCACAGCGGTGTATCGCTTCTGCAGAACCGAATTTGCCACCACTCCGCTCACAAGACCCACAAGGAGTCCGCATCCGACCAGCCAGCTCCTCTTCCTCAAGAATTGAAGAACCCGCGCAAAGGATTCGGCGTCCGAAAACGCCGGCGACCCGTTCCCTGCGGTAAAGCCCAAACCGCCTCTCTTTTCCGGCCTTTCCGAATTCTCTTGGAGTGTTCTTGTCACGTGTGCATATCCCCGATTCTGATCTGTGTAGCCATGGTCACTCTTCGCTTCGAAACCCGCTGTGCGTCGCCTCAACAGGCGCTGCCATGCGTGTCCCATTCATGTACTCATCGCAGATGCGCTGCGCTGAACGGTCGAATCGACTCGTTCTCCTCAACGGCTCGAAGAATCCGCGCTCATTGCCATCGAATAACCTTCCAGCAATATATCCGCCCACCGTTCGGTCGAGTATTGGTGAGATAGTTGAAAGCTCGCGTCCGACATCTTTCTCCAATTCGGTTCGCTCATTTCCGTCATCGCCTGCATCAACCCTGCAAGCCCTTCCGTGTCCTGGCTGTCAAACAGATAACCGTTATACCCCGGTTGAACCAGATGAATCGCTGAGCCCACACGGTTGGACGCAAGCACCGGGAGACCGGCGCATGCGGCTTCGTGCACTACGACCGCCCATGGCTCAAAATCACTCGGCAACACAAGACAGGCGGCTGACGACATCAGGCGGGGTAATTCAGAAGGCTGAATGAATCCCGTCATCTCAATCCCAGGCTGGCCATCCAATACGGTCTCCATTAATCCCGTACCACAGCATATCAATGGCCACGGAGCGGAGACCCGCGCACGGTAAGCCGAGTATGCCTGCGCGAGAACACGGATTCCCTTCTCCGGAGCCAGCCTGCCCACAAAAAGGAACTTCCGCTCCCGCGCGTTGCCGTCGGCAATCCGCTCCAGTCTGGCTGCATGAAATGCGCTGCTATCGCAGGAATAGAGCCCATTCAGGATGACTCTCTGCTCAAATCGCAGCTTGCGGGCAAATACCGCCTGACGCTCTCCACTTACCCACACCGCATCCGCAAGAGGCCGCGGAAATGCAGGCGCTGCAATGACTGCAAGCATCTGCTTCAGTGTGCCAAGCCAGCAGTTGTCCATTGTCATTACGCGCCAGGCCTTACCTTTGAATGCTCGCGCTGCATCCCTGTATCCCCGCACATGCCAGCCACTGAAAACCATCACGTCCGGGTTGAATTCCTTTAGCCGGTTGGCGATGCCCCGCAAGCTTCGCTGGTCCCGCCACATCATGCGGTTCTCAATCCATTCAAATTGCGATAATGCAAAGGGAGCATCCTGGCTGCTCACCTGATGGCCGACAAACAACTCCACGCCCGGCCGGCCTGCCAGTTCCTTGAGGCAGGCATTGAGGTAGCCGGACAGTTCCGTCCAGAGAATCGCAATTCTCACAATTGCACCTGACCGGCTCTGATCCACGGAGCCAAGCGCAAGAGTGCCCCTTCCGCGCGATAACAGATCTGGAGCAAATCGTCATTCCGGGACCATTCCCGGCCGGTAATCTGTGAAAAGATGCGCTGGCAGTCCCTTTCATACGCCGCACCGTTGGAACTCCCGCCGGTGATCGAGGCGGAATGAATTCGGAAGCACGCCAGATCGCGATGGATGTAACCCACCGTGGCCCCTGCAGCGATCATTCCAATCAGCAGTTCGCCGTCCCAGCTTGTCCGGTTTTGCGGATTAAAGCCGTGCACAATCTGAAAACTCCTCCTCCTGAAGAAGGTGGATTGCTGCATCCACCGGCTTCCGCCATGAAGGTAGCGCTGCACAGTCAGCCCTCTGGCGCGAATGTGTCGTATGCGTCGGCCTTCGCCGTCCACCACAAAACCATCTCCGCACGCAATGTCGCACTCCGGGTGCCGCGCGAAGAATTCACCGACCGCCTGCAAGGATCCCGGTTCAAGCAGATCGTCGGAATTCAGAAATCCAAGCACGTCTCCAGATGCATGAGCAAACCCCTTGTTCAGCCCATCGGGAGGGCCGGCATCCTTCTCGAAGATTACGCGCGAGATTCGTTCTGCATATCGTTCGATGAGTTCCCGGCTTCCGTCCGTCGAGCCCGGATCGACAACGATGTATTCGAGTCCCGGATACTCCTGGTTGAGCACCGACTCCATCGCCGCCTGGAGATAAGCCCGCTGGTTGAACGAGATCGTAACAATGGAAATTCGCATAGTCATTTCGGCGGCTGAGAATACCTGCGGAAGACCGCGGCAGACAATCGATTTGGCGATACACTATGCGGCAGCAATGCGCGCCTTCTTCTAATCAGGGATGGTAGACGTACAAAAGAGGCCCGACAATGGTCAGCGCAGCAATGGCGGTCTGATTCATTGCGCTCTTCAGAGGGCTGGGCGAAACATAAATGATGTCGTCTTCCTTGACCACTGGATCAGCGGCCTTCGCGTGCAGAATTTTGCTGAGGTTCACCTCCTGCACGGTACGCGCCCCCGACTCCTGTGCACGAATGATGTACGTATGTTTCTCCGACGTCATCGGAACCGTGCCGCCGGCAAGGGCAATTAGCTCTGAAAGCGTGATAGTCGAGGAACCGCAAAGCGAATACGCCCCGGGCTTGGCTACATGGCCCCCGACGTAAGCAATCCCACAGGAGCGCACAAGGATTCTGTCTCCTGGAGAAAGCGCGCGGTCATAGTTCGCCGTGTTATGCATCGTCGGGTCCCATGCGAGATACTGCTTGCTCGTCCCGGATCTCTCGTTGGATATTTCAACCACGCGCCCGGTATTCGCAGTCAGCCCACCCGCTGCCGCAATCAGGTCCGAGAGTTGGCGCTTGCCTGTCAAAGCGTAGATTCCAGGCATGCGAACCTCGCCCAACACCGTAATCGAATTCGTAGCTCCATCGATGGTGACCAGAACATGCGGGCTCACCACCAATTGCTGCTCCGTCAATTTTGCTGCGATCAATTCTGCCGCAGACCGGCTATCCAGGCCGGCCACGTGAATGGAGCCCACGAACGGGTATGGAACATCGCCTGTCTCCGAAACCTTCGACACCAAAGAAAAATCTGGCGCGCCAAACACGCTGATGTGAACCGTATCTCCCGCGCGAATCGGCTGATCGGTGAGTTCGCCCATGTCCGCGGCGGATGCTGACGCCGACGGATTGCTGCCACCCTGCACGCTCGTCATAACTGCCGGTCTGGCGCTCTGCGCTCCTGCCACACTGCATTGCATGCAGGCAGGAATTGCAATCGACAGCATGACCATGAGGAATCCTAGCGAGGGAACAACGGGTCTCCTTGTACACCTGCCTCTATCATTCTTCATTCGAATCACCACTGACACCTCCGCACCTGGTTTTGTCTCCGTCCGGTTCGTTCAAGCTGCGAACTTAGAAAGCGATGCGGACCGCTTCCAGCCTATCTGCGCTCAAGCTGCACTTGAGCTTCGTAGCCTTCGATTACCCGCTTGATTCCTTCTTCCAAGGCGGTTCGTGCTTTCCATCCGAGAGAGTGAATCAGGCTCACATCGAGCAGTTTGCGCGGCGTACCGTCCTGCCGCGTTGGATCAAAGACAATTTCACATTGGAAATCGAGAATCCGTGCGATCAGTTCAGCAAGGTCGCGTATCGTGATGTCGATTCCCGTCCCGATATTGACCAGTGGCGCCTCATCCTTCGAGAGAAGCCCCGCGAAGATGTCGTCCGGAAGATTCATCAGATGAATGCAGGCTTCGGCAAGGTCCTCACTAAAAAGAAACTCCCTGCGCGGTGTCCCCGTGCCCCACACAACCAGTTCACGGCAGCCCGCCTCTTTCGCCTCAATGACTTTGCGGATCAACGCCGGCAACACATGGGATCCGTTCAGATCGAAGTTATCTCCGGGGCCATAGAGGTTCGTCGGCATGGCTGCAAGATACTGCGTCCCATACTGACGATTGTAGGACCAGCACATCTCGATCCCCGCAATCTTCGCCATTGCGTACGCTCTGTTCGTCGGCTCCAGCGGGCCAGTCAAAAGGTACTCTTCGCGAATGGGCTGAGGACACAACTTCGGATAGATACAACTCGATCCCAGAAAAAGCAGCCTCTGCACGCCTGCCTGATACGCCGCATCTATGACGTGGGTCTGAATCTCAAGATTCTCGCGGATGAAATCGGCCGGATGCGTGTCATTGGCAAGAATGCCTCCGACTTTGGCCGCAGCGAGAAACACGAATTCGGGCTTCTCGTCCCGGAAAAATGCCTGCACGGCCGCGCGATCGGTCAGGTCAAGTTGCGCGTGAGTTCTCAGCAGCAGATTGGTGTAACCCGTCTGCTCCAGCACCCTTCGGATTGCAGATCCGACGAGGCCTCTATGTCCAGCAACGTAAATTCGGCTTTCGCGTCGCATTCCTATGCCAGCCCTCAGTTTTCATGGAAGTTGAAAGCTGAAAACGCATGCTTCTTCACCAGCGCGTCACGTTGGGCCGCTTTGAAATCCTCCTCCACCATCTCTTTCACAAGTTCCCTGAAGCTGACGCGCGGCCTCCATCCAAGCTCTCGCTGAGCCTTGCTTGCATCTCCCAGCAGAGTCTCCACTTCGGTAGGCCTGTAAT
>JAJYAE010000305.1 GCA_021779695.1 Acidobacteriota bacterium
ATCACGAATCATCCGGCGACGGCCGAGGCGACGGGGCTGGAAGTGGACAAACTGAATGCCGGATACGTGAAGCACTACATGGACAACTATCTGGACAGTTATCGGAACACGGTGGGCGCCGGCATGATGGGAAAGCGCGGCATCCGCTACGTGATCACGGACAGCTGGGAAGCCGGCGCGCAGAATTGGACCGACAACATGATCGCCGAGTTTACGAAGCGGCGGGGCTACGATCCACGGCCCTGGATGCCGGTTCTGGCCGGGCGGATTGTGGAGAGCGCGGACGCAAGCGATCAATTTCTATGGGACTTTCGCAAGACCATTGCCGACCTGACCGCAGATGAGCATTATGGGCAGGTGGAGGCTTCACTGAAAGAACGCGGCATGGGCCACTATGGCGAATCGCATGAGTCCGGGCGCGCGTTTATTGCCGATGGCATGGAAGTGAAAAAGCTGGACGATATTCCGATGAGCGCGATGTGGGTTCAAAAGCCGGGCGTGAACGGCCCGACGTACGGCTACAACGCGGATGATCGCGAGTCGGCATCCGTCGCGCATATTTACGGACAGAATCTGGCGGCGGCGGAGTCGATGACGTCGTGTGATGCGCTGACGGCGTGGGCATGGCCACCGGCGACACTGAAGCCGACGGCGGACCAGGAGTTCCTGAACGGCATCAACCGTTTCGTAATTCACGAATCAGCGCACCAGCCGCTGGTGGGCAAGGCGCCTGGAGTTACGCTGGGGCCATGCGGACAGTGGTTCAATCGCAATGACACCTGGGCAGAGCAGGCGCAGGTGTGGACGCGGTATCTTGCGCGCAACTCCTTCCTGCTGCAGAAGGGACGTTTCGACGCAGATGTTCTCTATTTTTATGGTGAAGATTCGAACTTGACCGCGATCTTTGCCGAGTCCGCGCCGGATGTTCCGGCGGGATACAACTTCGATTACATCAACGCAGATGGCCTCATCCACGAGCTGGGCGTGCACGGCGGCAACATTACGACGCCCTCTGGCATGAGCTACCGAGTTCTTGCACTCGACAAATACAGCCGCCACATGTCGCTCCCGGTTCTCCGCGCGATTCACGCGCTGGTGGAACAGGGGGCAGTGGTGGCCGGGGAGAAGCCCGTTGGGACACCGAGTCTTGCGGATGACGCCAAGACGTTCAACACGTTGAGCAGCGAGCTCTTCGGGGATGGGACGGGCGTTCACGCAGTTGGCAAGGGCAAGGTGTATGCGGGAGCGAACGCAGAGGCCGCATTGAAGGATCTCCATATCCCGCCGGATTTCGAGTTCACGCATCCTGCGAACGGACAGGCAATCCAGTTTGTCCATCGCAAACTCAACGATGGCGACCTGTACTTTCTTGATAATCGTGGCGACCAGCCCTCGACGGTCGAGGCGACGTTCCGGGTTGCGGGCAAGGCGCCGGAGCTTTGGTACTCCGAAACGGGGAGGACGGAGCCGGCGTCGTATGTGATTTCGAACGGCCGCACGACAGTGCCCCTGCACTTTGAGCCGTGGGGTACGGTCTTTGTGGTCTTCCAGGAGCCAACCCGCCAGAGCTCGCGGACAGTACCGGCCATGCGAGCAACATCCCTGGCCACGTTAGATGGGCCCTGGACGCTCGCTTTCCAGCCGGATCGTGGCGCGCCAGCCTCCATCCCTCTCGACAAGCTGATTGCATGGGACACGAGCAGTGATCCGGGGGTGAAGTACTTTTCAGGTACGGGGACCTACACGAAGACGCTGAATGCGTCCGCGGAGTGGTTCCAGACAGGCGCAACGCTATGGCTTGACCTGGGCGATGTGCGTAACATGGCGATTGTGACGGTGAACGGAAGGCAGCTTGGTACTGTCTGGCACGCACCGTTCCGGGTCGATGTGACTTCGGCATTGCAGCCCGGAGAGAATCAACTGACAATTCAGGTGATCAATTCCTGGGTGAACCGGATCATCGGCGACCAGCAGCCCGGGGTCACGACGAAGTACACGTTTGAGACGTGGAACTCTTACAAGGCGAACTCGCCGCTGCTGCCATCGGGCCTGCTGGGACCGGTGACCTTGACGCGTGAGTCGAAGGAGTGATCGCAGGCCGGTCCTGCCTGGATGCAGACGGGACCGGCATCAGGTTTCAACGGCGATCATGGGGCGTTGTGTCAATCGTGCTGGAGGAATCCAAAGCTTGACAAATGCGCCCGGATGAATGTCCCATTCGTGCACGAACGAGCGCAAAGAGCGTCAAGGACGCATGGGCTGCACTGGGGTTGGAATGGGCGGGGGAACGAGAGGCGGCGCCGGCAAGGGCAGTTGCGGTGTTGTGCCGGTGGGTTTCTGGTCAATGTCCTTGATGTGAACGCTGGCCTGCACCTCAGGAACCACGCCATCGTTCAGCTGGATCTGCGTGGGCATGCTCATGAGCAGGAGCCGGTGCGTGATACTGCCCCGGCCGGGGATAAAGACGCGCTCTGTGACGGTTGTTTTGGCTGTGTGTGCAGTCACGGGGACCTCAGCGCCAACGTAGCCAGCATTCGAGAGGTTGATGGCAACGAGCCAGGTGCCTGCATGCGCAGGTTCATAGAAAACATTGCCAATGCTCAGATCAGGCAAACCTTTGTCGGCGTCAATCCAGTCCGCAAAGAACCAGGTGCGATCCTTGCCCGAGGTTTTGGCAGCATCGCGCAGAAGGGCTTCCATCTCACCCGCGGGTGGCTCGGCGCCCGGGCTGAGGTCCGTGTCCTGCTTCGGCTGATAGCTGTGAAACACCTGGTGAAGCGCTGCGTCGCCGATGAGATCACGCAGCATCCAGAAAATGTAAGCGGCCTTGGTGCGGTAGTAGACGGGCGCTATGGACTGCGCAAGCGGCTGGCCGGGGCTTTCGCCGGGACTTGCCGGCTCTTCGATCGCGAGGGCGGAGCGAGATGCTTCAAGCACGCCGAGGGCTTTGTCGCGGCCATGGAGTTTTTCGACCCAAAGCGTGCCCATAAAGGTGGCGATTCCTTCACGCACCCAGGCGCGTGGAGACGGCATCCAGGCATGCGTGAGGGCGTGTACGAGGACGCCTTGAAGATCATCGGCATTGTTCTCATGCAGACTGGCGGCAAGCAGAGAGCCGGATTCAAATGGGGCATCGTCAGGATCTGGCAAGTCGAGCAGCGTGAGCTTCGAGCGTGGAACCTGGCCGAGCCAGTCGGTCAGGAATGGCGTGACGGCGGCGGCGGCTGAACTCCACGCCTGGACGGCGACCTCGTTGTCGGGCAATGTCCATGCGGTGAAACCGGGGCCGTCGTGCGCGGTGCGGCGCGCGACGAAGAGGCTTGGCTCTTCAAAACCAATCTGATCGGCTTCAAAGGATGCCGCGGCAACGCCATCGGAGGCTGGGCCAAAGCCACCTTTGGAAACGATGGCGAGCGGAACTGAGACGCCATCGATGACGGCAACCGTGGGTGGCTGATCGTATGGAAATTCGATTGTTAGTTGGACGCGCAGCTGCGCAGCGGAGAGCCGCAGCTTGTGCGCCCCAACTTCGTTGAAGAGGCGCGCGCCGTCGCCCAGAAGGACGGGCACGCTACTGACGGGATACCAGACGACGTTGCCGAAACCGCGCAGTCCGGTAAAGGGCACGGAGACTTCATCCCAGTCGGAACGAATGGCGACGTCGTGGGGCGTGCCAAGTGCGACGAGGCGCTGGGCAGAGAGTGTGATGGCGCCGCCGTAGGTGCAATCGATGTGGAGAGACTGGCCAGATGCGAGCGGCGCTGCAAGCGGGATCTCCGCCTCATGGAGCTGGCCGGTGTGATCGGTGTCGGAGTTGAGCGTGGCAATGGAAGCAGAGACGTCCTTGCCTTCGACGCGCAGTCGCTCCCAGTTGAGCATGGAGGAGATTTGCAGAGGAATGCTGGCAAGGGCTTTAGGGCTATCGTTGCGCACGGTGACGAGCGCGCGAATGGTAAGCTGACGATCCGCCGGGTGCAGGTGCACGTCGAGGTCCATAGCCGTGACAGTGACGGCTTCGCGCTCGGCATTGTCGATGGCTGGCGCGCTGGTGGCGGGCAGTGCGGGCATGCCGGATGTGGGGCCCGCTTGCGTGGTGGCCTCGCCGCCCTGGTCGATGGAGCGCGAGAATATGACTTTGCCGCGCGGGGGCTGCGCCGGCTCATTTTGCTGAATCGGAGTGGACTGCGTGGCAGTGGAGGGAGCTTGCGGAGATGCGCTGAGCGGGGCGCACGGCAGGGCAAGCGCCACACCGCAGGCGAGGAGAAACTTCATGAACCGAGGCCTTTCTGTTGCTTTGGTTTGGACGCGCCGGAGGCCGAAGAGCGAGCCTGACCGCGCGCAGCGGCGCGGCGTTGGCGTGCAGCTTCATAGAGCACTACAGCGCCCGCGGCCGAGACGTTGAGCGAGCTGACGCCGCCAGCCATCGGGATGCGCAGCAGGTGGTCGCAGGTTCTGCGGACGAGGTCGTGCAGGCCGGCACCCTCACGGCCGAGAACGAGCACGCAGTCTCCGGTGAAGTCGAACTCGTCGTAGCTCCCGGTACCGCGCTCATCTAGGCCGATGATCCAGAGGTTGTGCTCCTTGAGATCCTCGAGGGCGCGGACGAGGTTGACGACGCGGGCGATGCGGAGATGCTCAGACGCTCCGGCGCTGGCCTTCACGGCAACGGGACTGAGCGGCGCGGCACGGCGCTCCGTGAGGACGATGCCATCGACGCCTGCGCCATCGGCGACGCGGAGCAACGCGCCGAGATTCTGCGGATCTTCCACGCCGTCCAGTGCGAGGATGAGGCGAGTGCGGCCGGGCGCGACAGGCTCAAACAGGTCTTCAATCGCGAGCATCTGCTGCGGTCGTACGAGGGCGACGATTCCCTGATGCATCGAGGTGCCAGCAAGGTGGGTAAGGTGCTCGCGCGGCTCCTGGCGCACGCGCAAGCCCGCAGCCCGGCACTCGGCGATGAGGCGCGCGAGGCGGTCATCATGACGCTCGCGCGCAACCAGAACATGATCAAATTTGCGCCGGCCCGCGCGCACTGCCTCTTCGACCGAGTGCACGCCATATAGAACATCCATGCTTCAAGTGTAGAAGATGGGGGATGGGCAGACTACGAGCCAGGCTCTTCGAGCAGCAAGAGGCGGGCAGGGTCAAGCTGCACGCGCCAGGGCTGCGGCTGCGCGCTGAGCGTGCGCCAGTGGTCCCTGGGGATATCGGCCTGGATGTGGTGGGGCTCGCCGGGCGCGGGAGCGGCGTGGAGACGCAGGTAAAGCGTCATCTCATGCGGAGCTTCACTGGTCTCGACGAGCCAGCACGGGAATGCGTTGGGG
>JAJYAE010000306.1 GCA_021779695.1 Acidobacteriota bacterium
GGCGATCGCGGCATGCTCGACCTGCTCACCCTCCACCGCACAGGACGCCTCGCAGTCATCGAAGTCAAAGCGAATGAGGACCTCCATTTGCCGCTCCAGGCTTTGGACTACTGGATGCGTGTCCGCGCCGTCAATCTTGACCGTAAAATCGGCGAAGCTGGCCGGCCTCTTTCCGCACTGGAGCGCCAGGGGTACTTTGTCGGATCCGAGGTCTCCGCGCGCCCTCCAATCCTCCTGCTCATCGCACCCGCGTTACGCATCCACCCAGCGAACGAGCAGGTGCTGCGCATCCTCTCTCCGGAGATCGAATGGGAAATGCTGGCGGTGAGTGAGAATTGGAGGCGTGATCTCTCTGTTGTCTTCCGCAAGCGCAGTACGGACTTCCGCCACTGAACGCTGCTTGTTTCGAGCCTTTCAATGATTCACGCCCATTCTGTTGACTCGCTGAAGCAAGAAGAAGCCGGGAACTGCGACACAACAGCTCTTCGATTCATCCAAGACATATATTCAGAAATCTCCAGGGTCTCCTTAGCCGTCAGTCATGCAGAAGCTGCTTATTGTCCGGGAAGAAATCCGTGTTCATGCACCGATCGAGCGCTGCTTTCAGCTCTCGACACAGGTGGAGATTGTGCGGCAGGTCCTCGGGATGCGTCCCGTCCGCGGGCGAACTTCGGGCCGCGTGCGCCAGGGCGATACGGTACGCTGGCAGGGCTGGCAACTCGGTCTGCCCCAGGTGCATGAGAGCCTCATCGACGCCTGTGAAGCGCCACATTTCTTTCGCGACAGCATGATCGCGGGACGCTTCGCATCCTTTCAACACGACCACCGCTTTCTTCACTCGCAGGATGGTGCTGTTCTGCTCCAGGACGAGGTACGCTTCGCAATGCCGTGGGCTGGTTTGGGAGCAGTCATCGGCCGCCTGATTCTGGCGCCGCACATTCGCCGACTCATGCGCAAGCGCTTCGCGCGGCTTAAGCAACTGGCCGAAAGCGACGGCTGGCGCCCATACCTGTTGGATTCCCCGGATGCCTGAGTACAAACTGCTGCGGGCAGCGCCATTGTGTCCGGCTCCTCACAGCCGTTTGCGTCCCACCAAAACAGCTTCAGCAACCAAACTGCCTCCACCGTGTTCCCATCTCCAGAAGGAGGAGGCACTGAGCGCACAGCGAAACCGTAAAAAGAGGGCAGGGCGAGTGATTTAAATCACAGCCATTTCAGCGGATCAAAGCGAGAATCAACTTGAGTAACTTGAGCGGTATGCACTTTGACCCCTGAAGTTCTAAAAAGGCTCTGCCCGCGGTTGGGAAGTGCAGGAGGACAGATCATGGCTGCAGGTGTGAACGCGACAAACTTCGAAGTGAATGTGAATACATTCCTTCCCTTTCCAGGTGTAGATCGGGAGCAGGCAATACCAGCCGATTTCGTCGAGATGCTGAAGCGGCCATCGGGCGCGGGCATCGACCTGGAGGAGGATGTCCATGAGGGCAACTGTCTGCAGGGGCTGGTCTTTGCCTTCCTCTTCGAGGCCGTTGGGGGCGTAACCCTTTGTCTGTTGTGGCACTTGCTCAAAGCAGTCCATTGAGGTTCATGTCGGCAGGCAGGTGCCGCACACTCCGCCATCGGCGGCCATCGGGTTTTCTTCCATCGCTCACTTACTTCTGCAGCGGCCTTCTGGCAAAGTAATAAAGCGCAAACGCCAGCATGGCGAAGGCCAGCACCGAAACCCAGCTTTGGTCCAGGAAGGTGTGCGGAAAATTCAGAATGTCGCCTTTGTCGAAGGTTGTCTCGTAGCCCTTCAGCGCCACTCCCATCAGTCCCACGATGCCGCCAGCCGCAATCAGACCAGAGGCAAAGAGCGAACCAGGTGAGATTTCGCTCTCCTGTTCCGCGGCATCCCCCCCAGCCTTTGCAGCGGCCTGGTCGACAAACCAGCGCACCGCGCCACCCACAAAGATCGCCAGCGTGGTGCCGATCGAGAGGTAGGCTCCTACGGCGAATGAAAGTGAACGGATCCCCAGCAGTTCCACCGCGATCACAAGGAAGACGCCCATCATCACCAGGCCCCACGGCAGCTTGCGGCTCAGTATGCCGTTGATGACGGTCGCCATCAGGCGTGCCTGCGGCGCTGCCGCCTTTTCGCTACCAATGCCTTGAATCCACTGCACCTCAATCCGTCCCGTTGCGGGAGAATAGAGATACTTGCCGTCAGCCAGTTCCGATGAGCCCAGCGCATTCAGCAGGATGTACTCACTCTTGTGATGAAGCGTCGACGCCTGGCCCGGTCCCAGAACCGGAAACTGTTCAGGCAGATGAGAGGTGTCCTTTTGAATCGCGACTCCGGAATGCGGAGCGTTCAGGTTCCAGGCCTGCCCTGCGGCGCGGAACTGTTGCAGTCCGGTGTTCATCAGGTTCAGCGTAAAGCCGATCGCGATGGTGGAAACTACCACGCCGATCATGAGCGCAATCTGCTGGGCGCGCGGTGTGGAGCCCACGATGAAGCCTGTTTTCAAGTCCTGCGATGTATCGCCCGCATTGGCCGAGGCAATGCACACGACCCCGCCAATCGTGATGGCCAATGCTCCAAAAGCCGGGCTCGTCCAGCCTTTCACCAGAAAGATGGCCGAAGTGGCCATCAGCGTCGCAATTGTCATGCCCGAGATTGGATTGGCTGAGCTGCCGATGAGCCCCACAATGCGGGAACTGACCGTGACAAAGAGAAATCCAAAGAGCACGACCAGCAGCGAGGCTGCCAGGTTTGCCCCCCATCCCACGTACGCTCCAGGGACAGGCTTGAACTGCAGAAAGATGAACATGCAGGCAACCAGCAGAACGGAGCCGATGAGAACAACCCGCATCGAAAGGTCATTCTCCGTTCGGCTTGGCATGCGGTTGACTGTCATACCAGGTCTCATCTTTTTGAACCCTGAACTGAGCGCGCCGAAGATCGTCGGCAGCGTTTTCACCAGCGTAATCAGGCCCGCGGCGGCCACTGCGCCCGCTCCCATCGGGCGGATGTAAGTTGCCCACAGGTCGCTCGGCCCCATCTGTGCAATCGGAACTGTACCTGGATAGATGGGGTGCGGCAGGTCTTTGCCAAAGAAGTAAATGAGCGGCATCAGGACCAGCCACGAAAACACGCCGCCTGCAAAAATCACGCCTGCGACGCGCGGACCAATGATGTAGCCCACACCGAGGTACTCCGGCGTGGCGTCGGCCTTGATGGATGCGCCCTTCAGGATGTGCTGTGGTCCAAAGTCCGGCTGATACTCCGGTGTTCCCGGCCACGCTTTGAAGATGTTTTCGTTCTGGAAGAGCGTGTACAGCGCGCCCAATCCCAGCCCCCAGAAGACACGGCTCGCCAGCGAACCGCCTCGCTCACCGGCCATCAACACGTCCGCGCAGGCCGTGCCCTCTGGATACGTCAGGTTGCCATGCTCCTCCACAATCAGCTGCCGCCGCAGCGGAATCATGAACAGAACGCCCAGCCAGCCGCCGATCAATGCCAGCAGAAAAATGCGCGAATACTCAAGATCGAATCCCAGAAAAATCAGTGCCGGCAGCGTAAAGATCACGCCCGCGGCAATTGACTGGCCCGCATTGCCGGTCGTCTGCACAATATTGTTTTCAAGAATTGAGGCCCGCCCCAGCACGCGCAAAATGCTGATGGACAATACGGCAATTGGGATCGACGCCGCTACGGTAAGCCCGGCCCGCAGTCCCACGTACACCGTGACCGCGCCAAAGACAAGTCCGAAGAAACAACCGAGCAGAATGGCGCGCAACGTGAGCTCGGGACGACTTTCACCAGGCGAAACAAAAGGCTGGAAATCTGACACGCAAAGCCTCCAAAACATCAATGGACACAAATTGCCCAAAATCCCCGAAGGGCGAGTGTAGCAGTGGAGGCGTCTCGATTCACAGCCGGATACCGGCAGTGGCCGGTCACGCTGTTAAAGTTGGCGAAGATGCCCTTCATCGCTTAGCTTTAAGTGCGATCTCTCAACGGGAGAATCCAATCTGCGATGACCAATCCGTCTACCACCTCCATGGCTGCCAGGCGCCTGCTTTCCCTCGATGTTCTGCGCGGCATCACCATTGCCTTCATGATCATGGTTAACAACAACGGCGGCCCCGGCTCCTGGCACTTCATGAATCACGCCCAGTGGAACGGACTGACGCCAACTGACCTGGTCTTTCCTACTTTTGTCTTTGTCGTCGGCGTGTCGGTCGTCTTTGCCTTCGACTCGCGGCTCGCTCGCGGCGCGGACCGTGGCCAGCTGGCCCGGCACACCCTCAGCCGCGCCGTCATCCTCATCGTCTTCGGCATCATCGTCAACAGCTTTCCGTTTTTTGCCCTTGATCACATGCGCTTCTACGGCGTGCTCCAGAGGATTGCGATCTGTTATCTCGTCGTCGGTCTCTTTTATCTGTATGACCAGCGAGTGTGGACGAAGGTGGCTGCCCTGGTCGCCGCGCTTGTCGGCTATTGGATCCTCGTGCGCTGGGCTCCCATCCCCGGTGCGGGTGTTCCAGGCCGCGACGTGCCTTTCATGGACATGACGCAGAATCTCGTCTCATGGATTGACCGTCACCTGTTTCCACACCACCTCTATCTCTACGCCCCCGATCACAACGTGCGCGACCCCGAGGGCTTGCTGAGCGATCTGCCCGCCATTGGCACGGCGCTCATTGGCATCCTCACCGGCCTCTGGCTGCGCAGCCAGCGCTCCGTCTCGAAAAAGGCAGCAGGTATGGCTGGTGCCTCAGTCGTCAGTCTTGCTCTGGGCTATCTCTGGTCGCTTGAGTTCCCACTTAACAAGAACATGTGGACGAGCTCCTTCGTCCTGGTCGCCGCCGGCTATTCTCTGGCACTTTTCGCATTCACCTACTGGGCCATTGAATTGCGCGGCTGGCGCACCACCTGGACTTGGCCCTGGCTCGTTTTCGGCTCCAATGCCATCGCTGCTTACATGTTCAGTGAGCTGCTTCCAAGCGGTCTCGATGCCATTCGCTTCAATGCCGCCGGACATCCCACAAACGCCATCGCCTGGGTCTTCCTGCACACCTTCGAGCACATTCCCGATCCCGCCTGGGCAGCTTTCGCCTACTCCGTCACGTTCACCGCCATATGCTTCATACCGGTCTGGATTTTGTACCGGAAGAAAATCTTCTTGAAAGTCTGATAACGCCCGACGATTTAGGCTGTCCATTCTCACACGAGGCGCACAAGATGCTCTTCGATGCCCATGAGCCACGTTGAATCGCAAGCAGGCAATGCTGCGGAAGCCACTCCGGCTTCGGGGCGCGTACAGGCGCTGC
>JAJYAE010000033.1 GCA_021779695.1 Acidobacteriota bacterium
TGGAACGGACAGGGCCGCGCTCGATTATATTGAGGTGCTGCCGGCGAGCAATCTGCCGTGAGAAGAAGTGAATCCGAGAACGGGCGCTTCAAGCACAGCATCAAGCTATGATGTTTTCGTGCCTGTTCTTCGCCGGATTTGTGCCGTCTGTGCGCTGCTTTCGCTGATGTTTGCTGCTCCGTGTGTGCCAGGACCACGCGTGTGGAGTCAATCGCGCAGAGTTCCCTCTGCAGACCATGCGACTCTGTCTTCGTTGACTGCGGACTTCGCGCGCCTCGGGCCGCAGACCATCCGTCCCGCCGACGGGTACATTCATCATTCCTACCTGATTCCTGCTGGGTATTATGCGCAGATGTGGGACTGGGATGGATTCTTCATCGGCCTGCACTGGGCCAGCCAGAATGCGGCCGATGCAAAGTACCTGCGCGACTGGGCGATCAGTTTCGCGACCTCCGCGGATGCGGATGGGTACGTTGCGGGCTGCATCACGCCCGCGGGCCCGCGCGCGCTGTTTGGCAAGTTCGCGATGAAGCCCTTTCTGGCGCAGGGAGCGCTGGTTGCCGCACGGAGTCTGCAGGACGACACGTGGATCAAGCCCATTTGGCCGGCGATGCGGCGCATCGTCGCATACCGTGAGCGAACACAGTTTGATGCCAAGTGGGGGTTGTGGTTTTGGGATAATGCGATGCAATCCGGTGCGGACAACAATGCCGCATTGACGAACGACCCAGAAGACAAAAGTGCAATTCTTGCCGTGGATGCCTCTGTCTGGGCCATGCGCGAGTACCTCGCCATGGCAATGCTGGCAGATCACATGAGAAACCCGGACGAGGCGCGGGCGTATCGCGCAAAGGCAAATGCAACGCGACAGGCAATCCTGAAAAATTTGTGGCAGCCCCGGGTCGCAATCTTCCTGAACCGCCGCCGTGATACCGGCGCATGGGTTCGGGTCATCAGCTGGTCAAGCTTCTTGCCGCTTGTCGATGGGCTGCTCAAGCAAGCTGACGCGCGGCGGATGATTCGCAAGCATCTGTTGAATCCCGACGAGATGAAGTCAGAGTTCGGCTTTCGCAGCCTGGCGCAGAATGACCCGGCTTACAACAACGAGGCCATCATCAATCCTTACTCCAACTGGCGCGGGCCTATCTGGATCAACGCCAACTTTTTGGACTGGATCGCACTGCGGCGCTATGGCTATCGAGCAGAGGCGCACTGGTTGGCCGTGACGCTTGCCGGTGTGTTACGTCGCGACATTACCAAGTGGGGATCGATGCACGAGGATTATGACGCGGAAAGCGGCCTGGGACTATCCCCTACTCCTTCTCAGTCACCCGGCGGCAGGTTCGCTGGATTTGTTGGCTGGAATCTGCTGGCCCAGGACATGCTGCAATGTGAAGTCGCTCATCGGGCCGAAGAGTGTCCGATTGTCAACGAGATATCCCTTGAGCAGCCTGCCGGCAAGATCGAGCACTGAACCGCTACCGGCAGACAAGTTTGGCCCAATTCGTGACGGCGCATGGAGCTCTATGCCAAACTTGAAGACACGATAGGATCTCCACGCGGAGCGATCGTGCTGCTTGAACGGTCGATTTCTGTTCGTGGGATCTTGAAGGCAACACGGGCCTGTAGCTCAACGGTTAGAGCAGGGGACTCATAATCCCTTGGTTGGGGGTTCGAATCCCTCCGGGCCCACCACTCATTTTGTGCCTTGCTGGCATTGGTCGCCAAAGCACAGACCCAAATATACTGGCTCCAAAGCATGTCAACGCATCTGGACACCATCCTTCGAGCAACACTAGCCACGGTGGCCGCAGCCAAGGAACACGTTTCCTTGCGCGAGTTGGAACATCAGGCTGCGCTGCACCAGCCGCGCGGCTGGGCAGCTGCCTTGCGACGACGCGCTCCTGACGGGGCTGCCATCATCGCGGAGATCAAAAAAGCATCGCCTTCCAAGGGGCTGATTCGCAGCGATTTTGATGTTGCATGGCTTGCCGGCCGGTATCAGGAAGGCGGAGCGGCTGCACTTTCCGTGCTGACGGATGAACCCTTCTTTCAAGGCAGCCTGCGCAATCTTGAGATCGCTTCGGAGACCGTTTCCCTGCCCTGCCTCCGCAAGGATTTTATGGTCGATGCCTATCAATTAGCGGAAGCGCGGGCACATCGAGCCGATGCGATCCTGTTGATCGCCGCAGCCTTAACTGACGCAGAGCTGCGAGAGTTTGCCAAGGTCTCCCGGGCCTTCGCGCTCGATGTGCTTGTAGAGGTCCATACGCGACAGGAACTCGAACGGGTACTCGATACCCTCGGGGAAGCCGGCGCCGACGCGATCGGGGTAAATAACCGAAACCTGAAGACCTTCGAGGTAAATCTTGAGACTGCCCTCGAGCTGGTCGAGTCCATCCCTGCCTCCATGGTACGAATTGCGGAGAGCGGCATCTCCACGCCCGAAGATGTATCTCGTCTACGCACAGCAGGATTTGATGCATTTTTGATTGGCGAAAGTCTAATGCGGCAGAGTGATCCAGGGGTGGCATTGGAAAATTTGTTGGCCGGAGCGGCGGTTCGATGAGCGTGTGGATCAAGATCTGCGGTATGACCTCCCTTGAGGACGCGCTTCTGGCCTGTGAGGCGGGCGTTGATGCCGTCGGATTTGTGTTTGCGCCAAGCCCTCGCAGCGTGACTCCCGCGGAAGTCGCGGCAATCACACCCCATTTGCCACCCGATGTTGAAAAGATCGGCGTCTTTGTGGACGCATCTATTCACGCGATTTATACCGCCGTCCGGACCAGCGGGCTGACTGGAGTCCAGTTGCACGCTGGGGCAGGGCCCGATTGGCCCTCGCATCTGCACGAACTGATTGGCCCATCCCTTCGCATCCTGCGCGTGGTACGTTTCAGCCCGCAAGCAGCTGAAGAAACTCTGGCGTTCGATCAGGATCCACACGTCGATGGGGTACTCGTGGACAACTCCACCGCCGCAGGACTTGGAGGTACAGGAGTCTCGTTCGACTGGGATGCAGCCGGGAAGACTGTTTTCGGAGGAAATCAAGCCGGCAGACGCATCGCTGCCGGAGGATTGAATCCCGATAATGTTGCGGAAGCAATAAGAAAACTCAAGCCATGGGGCATTGATGTTGCGAGTGGCGTGGAAAGCGAACCGGGGCGAAAAGATCGATTCAAGGTCCTCGAGTTCGTCCGGAATGCCCAGGCCGCGACAGGGAGACGGCAGCCAAGACCTCAAAAGCTTGAGACGACCCCAGGTAGGTTACGGGCGGGAGATTAAGCAGATGGGAGCCGTCTTTCCAGGAGACGTCGCGAGCCGAGTGGCACCTTTGGGCATCCCAAAATTGGCTTTGCGGTCGCGTTGAATGCCAGTCCGCAACTCCTTCAGAGCCGAACTTCATGCCCCACCTGGAGATGACGGCTTGAGCTCCTGAGTGGCTCGTTGGCGCCGTTGGAAGCCTGTACACTGAAGATTCACCCCATTCCATGCAATGCGGAGGCAGGAGGCCCCAATGGCATCGTTCATTCTCCCTTCGGCTCCTTCTGAGTCTCGGCCGGGGCGCTTTGGCATCTATGGTGGGCGTTACGTGCCTGAGACCCTGATGGCTGCGCTCTCCGAGCTGGAACACGAGTACGATGCGGCAAAAGTTGATGCCGCTTTCCAGTCGGAATTGGCCGCGCTCCTGAAGGATTACGCCGGCCGACCGACGCCCTTGTACTATGCCAGGCGCCTGAGCGAAGAGCTGGGCGGGGCAAAGATCTATCTGAAGCGTGAAGATCTGCTCCATACCGGAGCGCACAAGATCAACAATGCCCTGGGCCAGGCGCTGCTCGCGAGGCGGATGGGCAAGAAGCGCGTGATTGCTGAGACCGGGGCCGGCCAGCATGGTGTGGCGACGGCGACCGTCTGTGCCCTGCTTGGACTGGAGTGCGTGGTCTACATGGGCGAAGTTGACATGGCACGGCAGGAATTGAACGTGCTGCGCATGCGACTGCTCGGCGCGGAGGTCCGCAGTGTCACGTCAGGATCCAGAACGCTCAAAGATGCCATCAGCGAAGCCATGCGTGACTGGGTCACAAATGTCCGTTCCACCTATTACCTGCTTGGCAGTGCCCTGGGAGCGCACCCTTATCCAACCATGGTGCGTGATTTCCATCGTTGCATCAGCCGCGAAATGAAGGAACAGATACTTGAGAAGGAAGGCCGTCTACCCACTGCCGTCGTTGCCTGCGTCGGCGGCGGCTCCAATGCGATTGGGGCGTTTTACGAGTTCATACCGGATCAAGCCATCCGGCTGATTGGCGTCGAAGCGGGCGGGCGCGGAACAGCACTGGGCGAGCACGCTTCCCGTTTTCGCGGTGGAGCGCCCGGCGTTCTTCAGGGGACATTCTCGTATGTCCTCCAGGATGAAGATGGTCAAATTGCGTCCACGCATTCCGTCTCAGCCGGCCTCGATTATGCATCCATCGGGCCGGAGCATGCGGCGTTGCATGACTCTGGTCGTGCCGAGTATGTCTCACAAGACGATACAGCAACATTGAACGCCCTTGTGAAACTGGCACGAACAGAGGGGATTTTACCTGCGCTGGAGAGTGCACACGCTGTGGCGGAAGCATTGCGCATTGCGCCAGGTATGGCCGCACATGACATACTGATAGTGAACCTCTCCGGACGCGGTGATAAGGACATGGGAATTCTGGCCCGCGAGTTGAAGCTCTAGAGAGCGACCGTAGATTTCGATGGCGATCAAGTTCAAACACAAGCCTGGGCTCGTCGTGTATCTCACGGCGGGCGATCCAAGTCTCAACGACACGCAAGCCATTGCGCTCGCGGCGATTGATGCTGGTGCTGACGTGATTGAGCTTGGCGTACCATTCAGTGACCCTCTTGCAGACGGCCCGGTGATTCAGCGCGCAATTGAGCGCGCACTCGCGCGTGGCACGCGATTGAAGAGCGTCATTCAGCTTGCGCGTGAGATTCGTGCTGAGCGGCCCGAAGCGGGCATTGTGATCTTCAGCTATTTCAATCCCATCCTCCGCTACGGTCTCTCGCATTTCGTGGATGAGGCGGCATCTGCGGGTGTAGATGGAGTGCTCGTAACGGACATGATTGTGGAAGAGGCGGAAACCTACCTCGCTGAAATGAAGCGGGTCGGTTTGCAGCCCATCTTTCTCGCCGCGCCCACCAGTTCCGATGAACGTCTCGAAGCGATTGCGGAACACAGCGCAGGATTTGTCTATGCCATCTCGCGTACCGGCATCACGGGCAAGCAACAGAGCCTGACTGAAGACGCCGCCGCATTGGTTGCACGCATTCGTCGATGGACCCGGCTGCCCGTGGCCGTGGGGTTTGGAATTTCCACTGCTGAACATGTCGCCCAGGTGGGCGAGTTCGCAGACGCGGCGGTCATCGGCAGCACCATTGTCGAACTCATCGAGCGGTCAACCCCTGAAGCTTCGCCTGGCGCGGTGGCCCGATTTATCAAGGGCCTGCAGCTGCAGCCTGCAGCTCTGGCCCGATAAGCTAGCACCCCGTTTGGGCGGCGCTTTTGCCGCACCGATGGAATCAACTCTAGCTCCAACGCAGTCAGGACTTCTCTATCTGCATCGCAGCTAAGAAACCTGAACGCAACTCGAGGATGCAATGACGCTGGAACAATTGCGGAACAAAATCGATGAACTGGACCGCCAGCTTGTGGAATTACTGAGCGAGCGGGCCCGTGCAGCACAGATGATTGGCCACTTGAAGGTTGCGACTTCGCTTCCGGTATATGAACCGAATCGCGAAAAAGTAATCTTTGCCAACGTGCGCGCGGCCAATAAGGGCCCTTTGCCGGATATCGAACTGGTCCACATTTACGAGCGCATTATCGACGTGATGCGGGCGCTGCAACGGAATGAGTTGGCATCCGAGAAACATGCCCAGGAGATCGCGAAGGGCCAAGGCACAGGCGCAGAAGCGCCCGAGACAGGGAAGAAGCAATGATCGTCGCAATGCAGGAAAAAGCTACGGAAGAGCAAATTGATGCAGTCATTGAAGCCATGGTTGAGGCCGGGGTCGGCGTTCACAGGACGACCGGCGCTCTGCAAACCATTCTCGCCGGAGTGGGCCCCACGGCTTCTCTGGACCTGAGCAAATTCGAACTACTGCCGGGCGTGGAACATGTCCATCGCATCAGCTCTCCTTATAAGCTGGCGGGGCGAGGCTTTCGTCCAGAAGGCACCGTCGTGGAATTCCGTCACGGCGTCAAAATCGGGGGAAGTCAGATTGCCGTGATGGCTGGCCCCTGCTCCATTGAGAATCGCGAGCAGATCTTTGAAACCGCGCGGCGGGTGAAGGAATCGGGCGGTAGCTTTCTGCGCGGAGGAGCGTTCAAGCCGCGCTCCTCGCCGTACGCCTTCCAGGGTCTGGGCATCCCAGGGCTGGAATTGATGCGCGAAGCTGCGGAGAAGTATGGATTGCTGGTCATCAGCGAGGTAATGGAGATTGCCCAGATCGAGCCGATGCTACCGCTTGTCGATTGCTTCCAGGTGGGCGCGCGCAACATGCAGAACTTCAACCTGCTCCGCGAACTGGGGCAGGTTCGCAAGCCGGTCCTTTTGAAGCGCGGCATTGCAGCCACCATTGAGGAGATGCTTCTGTCCGCGGAATATATCCTGTCTGGTGGCAACTACGATGTCATCCTTTGCGAAAGGGGCATCCGCACTTACGAGACCGCGACGCGCAACACGATGGACATTGCGGCGATTCCAGTGGTGAAGAAGCTTTCGCATCTGCCCATTGTCGGCGACCCCTCGCACGGCACCGGGCGTCGCGATATGGTTGCGCCCATGGCTAAGGCTGCTGTTGCCGCCGGCGCAGATGCAATCCTGGTGGAAGTGCATCCGAACGCTGATAAGGCAGCTTCGGATGCCGCGCAGACCCTCTATCTGGAGCAGTTTGACGCCCTGATGAAGGAGCTGCGTATAGTGGCAGCCGCGGTGGGACGGACCTTGTAACGCAAAGGAGCCAAGAACGCCCGCATGATCGAGCGCATTGCCATCCTGGGCACGGGCCTGCTGGGAACTTCCGCAGGCCTGGCGCTGCGCGCGGCGGGATTTTCCGGCTCCATTACCGGATGGAACCGGAGCCCAGAGCAGGCGCAGATCGCGTGGGAGATGCATGCCATTGACTCCGTGGCCGACGACCCGCTGGAGATGGCCCGCACAAACCAGGTTGTTCTGTTGTCCGTGCCCGTCTTCGCCATTCTTGATTGGATGGAGCAGCTCGCCGGAGTGATGGGACCGGATCAACTGATCACCGACGTCGGAAGCACGAAGGCAACCATCACCGAAGCCGCAGATCGGCATTTCAACCGGCCCGGCCGGGCGACATTTCTCCCTGGTCATCCCATGGCAGGCAAAGAGCGAGGCGGCGCCGCGCTTGCAGATGCGAGCCTCTATCGTGACGCCGTCTGGCTCTTTACTGAAGACCCGACATGGAAGCGAACGGAGCGTGCGGCTGCTCTGATCGCAGACTGGCGGATGTGGGTGGAGAGGATGGGCGCCAAATGCATCGACCTGAATGCAATGCGACATGATGAGTTGGTTGCGTGGGTCAGCCATCTCCCGCAGTTCCTCGCCACGGCGCTCAGCGCTCTGCTGGAAGACTGTGTTGGAGACGCACCAGAGCTGAAAGACGTGGGTGGCCGCGGCTTGCGCGAAATGACTCGCCTCGGCGCCAGTCCCTATTCCATGTGGCGTGACATCGCACACACCAACACTGACCCCATTGCAAAAGCGATCTTTGCCCTCGAGCAGAGATTGGCGCACATTCGGGAGAATCTCCGGACCCCCGAACTCCGTAAGGAGTTTGAAAAGGCCAATCAATTCCGCAAGGATACGTCTTCAAGTCACTAGATGATGCTCGTCATGCACTGGATCGATGGTCTGGAAACCCTCCCCTTTGGCTGCCTCAAGAAGCGCGGAGGATGCAGAAACAAAGAGGATCTCAGTTCCGTGAAACATCTCGCGCGCAACCATGGCCGCGGCGAGTTGCAACGCTTCAGGCCAGTGGAGGGTTGACCGGTCCAAAAGCTGCCGCGCCGTCTCAAGCACTGCGGGATTCAGAGGCTCCTGCACGATGCGTGCTGCCTCCGCCCGAAGAATCTCCAATGCAAGCGACGCATTCTCGGCGCTCAGGCTGCCAGAGCGCTCACGTCGACGGATGGCTGCGTAGATCTCGAGGGGCGTAGACGCCGCAATGAGTTTACGGTTGTCGTCAAGCGACTGCACGAGTCGAACTAGAGCGTCTGTGCCCGGCTCCTGCAGGAACAGCCGGATGAAAGCCGTGACCTCCAAGAAGTAGCAGCTCACGCTTCGCCTCGAGCTTCTTCAATCGATTCGGCCGCGTCGCCATCTTTCAGAAGGACGGGCTGAAACCGATGGGCATCTTCCGGCACAATTGCTTCAGCTCGATTCAGGCGGATTGTCGTCGTAGGGTACGCGGGCGTCTTGGGATTCGCGATTTTGCTGGTCAGAACCACCCCTCGCTGGATCGCTTCCGCCAGAACCAGCTGTCGCGACTCGGGACTCCTGTTCCAGCGAAAGGGCTTACGAGGCAAAAAGGCATCCCGAAACCACTTCAGTGCAATAAAAGCATGCCCGCCGCGTTCGGCCTCGGAAAGAGCAGCACACAGTTCTTTGACGCGAGAATCCAGCTCGCCAAGGGCATCAGGCCCTTCTTCGTCTTCCTCGGCTACGACCTCGCGAATGGCTCGAGGCGTGCGCGTTGTGCGCCGCGGAGCATCCGGATCCTCAACCCGTTCAAAATAGATTCGAATCTCATCCTCTTCGGGGGTCCAGGCGTCGGCCGGGGCATTGCGCCGTTTACTCCGCCCACTCTCACTGCACAGTTCAACAATTGCCTGGTAGCCCGCGGGAGCAAGAAAATGAAGCGCCCTGGTCAACCCCGGGTCCTGCGAAAAGGCCAGTTCGCTGAGAGCATCTTCAATAATCTCTTCTGCTTCGGGAACGCTGATATTGCTCAGATCTACGCCGCTCTGCGCGGCTCTCGTAGATTTCATAATTGCCTTCTCCATGCGAGCCTGTAAAAAAGATCTCGTACTGCATCCAAGTCAAACGAAATCAATCATTTCAATAAACCAGTGGCCCGTCTTTCTATCTTTTCTCGGTCGTGGAGCCTCTACATGGTGTGGCTGGTACAACCCGACTTCCTGTCTCGTCCAGTCAATTGAGGATCACATCAGCTTCAGGGGGAGCAATCATCCAAATTCCATGTTGAGAAAATCGGTTCTAATGAAGCACAAAATCTGAAATCGGTTTAGCTAGAGAGAATTCAACCTAATGTACTCGTCAATGTTGGGGAAAATCAACTCTTGAGAGGAGATACCCATCCGCCTTGCACCTGAATTTGAATTCGGCTGGCCGGCGCGCAAATGAGGTACCCGTACTATAACGCGGACGAGCCATCCAACAATTCGTACAATATACGCATGCGCCGTGGTGTGTCATGGATGTTCTTTGCTGTTTTGCTGATTTTTGGGCGCTTTGCGTTTTCGCAATCGTTTGACCTTGCCGGCCCAAAAGTTGATGTGCGCGTAAAGCGCGGCCAGATCACGTTGCCGATCGCAGAAGTGCCGAACCTCCAACCCGGCGATCGCATCTGGGTGCACGCAGACCTTCCCGAAAGCCAATCGGCGCGTTTTGTCCTCGTCGTTTCGTTTTTGCGAGGCGCCACCAACCCTCCACCCCCTGAATGGTTTACACGCGTCGAGACATGGACTCGAGAGGCGCGGGAAGAGGGAGTCTTTGTGACTGTGCCTCAGGAGGCGCAGCAGGCGCTCATCTTTCTTGCGCCGGAGACCAGTGGCGACTTCACGACTCTTCGTCATACAGTTCGCGGCCGGCCAGGCATCTTTGTCCGCGCCACACAGGATCTGCAAGCCGCAAGTTGGGACCGGATGCGGCTCAACAGGTTTCTTGAGGAGGTCAAAGTTACCTCCCAGACTGACCCGGCGCTCCTTAAAGAACGAGTCGAGACAAGCGCCCGAAGTCTCGGAATCAAAGTGAACCAGGATTGCTTTCTGAAGCCAACGGAACAGCAGGCATCCTGCCTCTCGCAGCACACACAGGGCCTGGTGATGGATGACGCCAACACCCAGTCCCGCGTCTCGCAGATCGCTAGCGGATCGACTGCAGACTTGATGAATCAACTCAGTTATGCGCCCGCAGTTGGCGGAGGCGTCTACAGTCCCTATGTCGGTGCGATCGTGGATACCGTCAGAATTCTGTCTTCCCTCCACACTGCGCATTACCAGTACATTCCGGCGCTGGCACTGCCTTCCTCCGACACTCTCAATTTGCGCCTGAGCGTGCCTCCCTCATTTCGCGACCCGAAGTCCGTGGTGATCGTCGCGCTGCCGCCCATCGGGCCCGCGCAGATACCGCCTCTGCATCCAGTCGATCCAGCCGCGGAATTCTGTATCCAGAAGCCTGGATTGGTGTTCCCCGCGGAGGGGGCTCCGCTGGCGCTTGCCACAGAGATGGCGCATGATCTGAATCTCCACATTGAAGCATCAACTGGCCCCATCGACTTGCCCTTGAGGACAGACCCTTCCCAGGGTGGACTTGCTCTTTTGAATTACTCCAGAACTCTACCGCCGGGGACTCTCACGGGTGTTGTCCGCGGCAAATGGGGCTTCGACGACTGGGAAGGCCCACGCTACCACCTGCATTCGGTGGAGCCCGGTAACTGGACCGTGATTCCAGGAGATGAGACGGCTTTGATCGTGGGTAGGATTGACACCCTGCATCTTCACGGTGACAACACTCTCTGTGTTGACAAGGTGGAAGAGGCACTCCCTGATGGCCACTCCCTGCCGCTGACCTGGAAGTCTCCGAAGGCAGAAACGCTGGAGATTCAGGTGCCGATGAAGGAAACCAAGCCGGGACAAGTGACCCTGAAGGTCCTTCAATACGGCTTAAAGCATCCGGATGTTTTGCCCCTTCAGTCCTACACTGAGGCGGCATCTCTGCATCAACTCAGCTTGAGCGCTGGAGATAATGCCGCGTCGCTGATGGGAACCCGACTGGACGAAGTGGCCGCAGTTTCGATGGACGGCATCCGGTGGTCTCCCAAGACCCTCAATCGTGTGGATGGCGCCGACCGTCTCATGTTGGCGGCAGACAGTTCAACCGCAGGTCTCATGCCCGGTACACCATACTCCGCAAGTGTCCGGCTGAAGGATGGCCGCCTCTTCCAAGTCCCGGTCAGCGTTTCTCCTCCGCGTCCGCAGATTGTACTGCTCAGCAAGGGCACCCAGGACGAAGCCTCAAACGCGCCTTCGGTCGTTCAGTTTGGAAGTTCTGACGATTTTCCGGTCGACCGTCGTCTGGTCTTCTTTGTCCGATCCATGACCCCAGCCAATTTCCCGCGCGATGAAAAGATTGAAGTGGCTGCGCTTGATGCCAGTTTTCACACGGTCCTGTCGCTTGCCGATGGCAGTCTGATGCTCGAAGACCAAAAGACAGCTCTCGCCGTGATTCAGCCACTGGCCCGGTTCGGATCGTCGGCCTTCGGCCCCATCCACATTCGCGCAATTTCCGCAGATGGCGTCACAGGGGATTGGGTACCGCTGGGAACCCTGGTGAGAATACCTGGCTTCCAAGATCTTCGCTGTCCGCGGGCGCAATCCCATCCATGCATGCTGACCGGAAGCAACCTTTTCCTGGCCGATTCCTTTTCGACCACGCAGAGCTTTGAAGATGCAACGGATGTTCCGGCTGAGTTCACAGGAACCGAGATTGCTGTGCCCCATCCAGTCAACGGCGTTCTATACGTTAAATTGCGGGATGACTCCTCTGCCGTGCAGTCCCTCAGCATGGCAGTGCAAGCTCTCGCTCCCGCAGGGCAGTCCTTAGCCCTCAAAGCCGCAGTGCCCGCTGCGGCCTCCGCTTCGCAGACAGAATCGGACCCTGCAACCCCGAGTGCTCCCCACGCAACACCCCATAACGGCAAACAACCACAGGAGAAGAAGGCGCCGGAAGGCCCGGCCTCGGCAAATGCTTCGGCATCCGCTCCTGCTTCGGGGGCTGCACCAGCGTCTCAAGCTCCCGGTTCCGCAAGCCCGCAAGGACGCTAGAGCTTTTTCAAGCTGCACGAGCAACGCGCCGCGCTCTTCAATGGCTTGCCAGACGCCGTCGACCTTGTGTGCTCTCAAATTGTCGAGGATGACCCGATGGCTTTTGCGCCACGGAACTATCAGTTCCGCCGGGACTGCATCGGGCTGTCGGGCCACTGCCTGGAGCAGAAAGTTCTCGATCTCCTGTGTCAATTGCCCATTCGACCCGTGGGTCTGCTGGTGGGCCTTTACTGCCACCGGTCAATCGCTGTTGTCGGCGGATTCTGTTCGTCCACCCTTCACTGTAGCCACACTGCCTGGCCAGTTCCTTCAGACTTTCTCGCGCCGCTGCATTTGCCCGCAAAAGCTTCAATCGCAGGTCGTCTGAACCGGTTTGTCGCAACTGCTCAGTTGCAGAGCTTTCGCCGCCCGTCCCGCACCATCGATTCGCTCGCGCGGATATCACGACGAAGAAAATGCTCCAGGAACCGAGCCTCATCGAGCCGCACCCTTGCGGGGCGAGGCTAGCAATCAGACTCGCACCGATCCCATTTTCTCTACCAATCCAAAAGCCTCCCTGGTCCGTTCCCTGTGTGAACGTTGATTGTCGCCTGCGCAAGCAGGCCAACAAGGAGGCAACACAATGGCTCAAAACCGTGAGTCTGCCGTTACGAGTCTATCGCGACGCAAGTTCATCACAGGCCTGGGGCTCGGCGCGGGAACTGCTGCAACACTCACCTTTGCGGCAGGCTGTGGAGGGACCTACTCGCAGGGCATGACACCCTCATCTCCACCAACGACCTCGGGCTCCCCAACCGATCCGGATATCCTCAACTTCGCCCTCAACCTCGAATATCTTGAGGCCGAGTTCTACCTTCGTGCTGCCACGGGCGCCGGGCTTTCGGATGCTGATGCGGGGCCCAACGCGGGTCCGGTTACGGGCGGAGGACAGGTTCCTTTTCAGACACCGGCTCTCCAGCAATATGCAATGGAGATCGCCAATGATGAGCTGGCCCATGTGCGCTTTCTACGATCCGCACTCGGCTCGGCCGCAGTCAGCCGGCCATCGATTGACTTGAGCAACAGCTTCAATGCTGCAGCAATGGCTGCTGGGATCGGCCCTGCCTTCAATCCTTTCGCCGATGAAAACAGCTTCATCGTGGGCGCGTTCACCTTTGAGGACGTAGGAGTGACGGCCTATCACGGAGCCGCCGGGCTCCTGAGCAACAAGACCTACCTTGGAGCTGCTGCAGGCATCATGGCCACCGAAGCGTATCATGCGGCGGAGATTCGCACCATCCTTGCAGCGATTGGCGGCAACTACCTGACCTATGCCAACAAAATCTCCGCCCTGCGCGCTGCTGCCGGCGGCGGCAACGAAGTTCAGGTTTCGGGAACCACGATCGTCGCGGCAGACAGCAACTCAATTGCCTTCGACCGCACGACGGACCAGGTTCTGCACATCGTGTACTTGAACGCAAGTGCAGGGCAGATTGGCGCTGGCGGCTTTTTCCCCAACGGCCTGAACGGCAACATCAAGTCCACAGCATCCTAAGGAGACGGGCATGGAAAGCACATTGTTGCAGCAGACCCAGGCAACAACGAACAGCAGATTGGACCGGCGCGCAGCGCTCCTCATGGGCGGGGCGGCATTGGCCGGACTGGCACTCACCCGCAGCGCGAACGCGCAAGCCGCAGTGACTGATACGGACATCCTGAACTTTGCCCTCAATCTTGAGTATCTCGAGGCGCAGTTCTACACGCTGGCCACGACCGGCCAGACGATTGAACAGGTGGGCATTAGCACAAGTGGTCCGAACGGACAGGCAGGCGGATCGGTAACCGTGAAACCGAACCCGATGGTTCCTTTCACAACATCCCTTCTGCAGCAATTTGCAATGGAGACGGCGGTGGATGAGCAGAACCACGTGAAGTTCCTTCGCAGCGCGCTCGGAGCCAATGCTGTCGCCATGCCGAACATTGACCTGATGAATAGCTTCAACGCGCTGGCGCAGGCAGCAGGTCTTGGCAGTTCGTTTGATCCATTTGCGAACGAGACTAACTTTCTGCTCGGCGCTTTCATCTTCGAGGATGTGGGAGTCACAGCCTACCATGGCGCCGCGGGCCTGATCTCCAACTCGACATATCTCGATAAGGCAGCAGGAATCCTGGCCGTAGAGGCCTACCATGCCGGCAGCATCCGGCTGAGGGTCTTCCAGGCGGGATCGGCCGCGCAGCAGGCTTCGCAGAAGATCGCAGCTGCACGCGCCATGCTTGACGGGACCGGAAACGATGACGTCGGTGTTGGTGTCTCCGGCAATGCCGCTACAATCGTGGATGCAGATCAGAATGCCATTGCCTTCAGCCGCAGTGCTTCGCAGGTTCTCAGCGTTGTGTACGGTGGCGGCACGACAGGCGGCGCATTCTTCCCCAATGGTCTCAACGGCAACATCCACTAGGCCTCGACTGGGATGGCGGGCCAGTTCAGAGCGCTGGCCCGCTGTGGATCGAACCAAAAGACTCGTTGTGCCAATTGCCCATGCCTCAGTAGAATGGCCGTGGCAGCTATCCCGCCGTGTGTCGATGACTGAGAAGTTCTCCAACCCGGCGGGAGCGATGCATCGCTCCGTCCATCGCAACGAAGCGTCTTCTGGTGAAGATGCGGTTGCAACCTTGACGGACAGCATGTTGCTGGAGCGCATTGGGGCTAAAGACCAACACGCGATGGCTGCTCTCTTTGAGCGTCATTCACGTCTGGTCTACTCGATCGCCTTGCGGGTTCTTGGCGATTCAGGACAGGCGGAAGACGTGATGCAGGAGATCTTCTTCCAGCTCTGGAAGTCTCCCGGTTCTTTTGTCCAGGGTCGTAGTTCCCTTCAAGCATGGTTGGCGGTTGTGGCTCGGAACAGGGCCGTGGATGTCTTGCGCCGCCGAAAACCCTCGGACCCCGTAGAAGATGTGGTACTCATCTCCAAGACTAATCTTGCCTCTGAGGTGGAGTGCAACGCGATGATGGAAAAGGTGCGCGTCGTGCTGCAGGCACTGCCCACGGAGCAACAGCGCTCACTCGAGTTGGCATTCTTTGAGGGCCTCACGCACTCTGAAATCGCCGAACGGACCGGCGATCCATTGGGCACCGTCAAGACCCGGATTCGAGCCGCGTTGATGAGTTTACGAAAGGCAATTCAGGCATGACCGCGCACGCACACATTCCGCAAGAGGACTTGGCGCTCTACGCCATGCAGGCCCTCTCCGCTGAGGAGGCTGCACTCGTGCGCGAACACCTGAGCCACTGCGGCGCGTGTTCCGATGCGCTGGCCGCAGTGGTCGGCGATCTTGCGCTAGTGGCGATGAATGTGGAAGAGACGCCCTTGCCTGCGGGTGCTCAAGAGCGCTTCATGGATCGCATCGCCACAGCAGAAGCAAGCCCGCATGTCGTCTCGATTCCGAAAGAGCGCGGAGTTACGCCGTTGCACAGCTGGCTCCCGTGGGCAATTGCTGCTGCACTACTCATCGTCTCGGTTGCGCTGGGCGCAAAGATCCACACGCTCAATGAGCGTCTGCGACAGCAGACGGCGCTGGCGGCTCGGCAGGCTGCGGAAAACACCCATGCGCAGGAAGTGCTGGATGTGCTCACGGCGCCCACCGCGCAGCATGTGCTTCTCGCTGCAAGCAAGGCGCCGCCTGTGCCCTCGGGACGTGCGATCTATCTGGCGGAAAGCGGGGCACTCATTTTCCAGGCGAACAATCTGGAGTCTTTGCCTGAGGGCAAGACTTATGAACTATGGGTCATTCCGGCCACCGGCAAGGCACCCATCCCCGCTGGCCTCTTCCGCCCAGATGCCTTGGGCAGCGCCAGCGTGATTCTTCCAGCGCTGCCCAAGGGCGTGCCGGCAAAGGCTTTTGGGGTGACAATTGAAAAGGCTGAGGGTTCCACGACGCCCACTGCGCCCATCATTCTGGCCGGAGCGGCTCCATCGGCCGGAGGCTAGAAATTCATAGGCTCCGTGCTATGTTTTCAAAGTCCTGCTTTCGGCTGGCCGCTTGCGTGCAACGAAGCGACTTCAGCACAATCCTTGCTCCCTGAGGAGAACTTTTCATGCCAACACCCACTTCATCCGCTCGCTGGATTCTTTCAGGCGTCGCGGCGCTGTTTGCGCTGTGCCTATGCAGGCACATGCTTGCTCAATCCGCGGATGCTCCCGGAAATCCTGCACTGCGCCAGGTCGCAGACATCCCAATGCCGGGCCCGGCTGTGCGCTTCGATTACCAGAGCTTTGACGCAGAACACGGCAGGCTTTACATCGCGCACATGAATGCCAATCAACTTGTCGTCTTCGACGTGCGCTCGCGGAAGGTTGTTGCGAACCTGGATGGCTTCGCGCGTGTGCATGGCGTGCTTGCCGTCCCACAGATTGACCGCGTCTTTGCCTCTGCAACGGGCAATCATCAGGTGAACGTCGTCTCCATGTCCACGCTGCAGACATTGGCCGCGGCCGGCCCTGTTGACTACCCGGATGGTCTGGCTTACGCACCAGACGCACATCGCGTCTTCGTCTCCGATGAGCATGGCGGCGTGGATGCCGTGGTGGACGCCAGGACGAATCAGCTCATCACCAGGATTCCACTGGGTGGCGGCGCAGGTAATACCGTGTACGACTCAGGTTCGGGATCCATCCTTGTTGCAGTCCACAAACTCAATCAGCTTGCTGTCATTGATCCGCTCGGCATGAAGCTCATGGAGCGCTACCCTCTGGCCGGAATCGATGACCCGCACGGAATCGCACTCGACTTGGCAAACAAGCTGGCCTTTATCGCGGGCGAGGGAAACCACACGCTCGCTCTCTTCGATCTCCATGCAAAGAAGCTGCTGGCCGTGTATCCGGTAGGTGACGATCCGGATGTACTTGCCTTCGATCCAGGGTTGATGCGCCTTTATGTCTCGGCGGAATCCGGTGTGGTAACAGTCTTCCATGAGAGCAATCGAAAATTGACTCAGCTCGCCCAGTTCCAGATGCCACATGCGCATACCGTTGCGGTCGATCCGCGGACACACCTGGTCTATTTCCCTCTGGAGAACAGCAACGGCAGGCCTTTGCTTCGCATCATGGAACCGATCGTCGATGCGGTCGCCCGACACTGACGCTTAGAGCGTGAAGGCTGCACTCCAGGCGCGCTGGAACGCGCCCGGAGCGCATGCCTGTCTATTCCACCTGGTTCTGCGCAATGACGTTCTTATACCAGGCCGCGCTCATCTTCGGCGTACGCTTCAGCGTCTTGAAATCGACGTAGTGAATTCCGAAACGCTTGCTGTAACCATCAGCCCATTCGAAGTTGTCCATCAGGCTCCAAAGAAAATAACCCTTCACTGGATAATCTTCATCCACAGCGCGGTGCAGTTGCGCCAGGTGATTACGCAAATACATGACGCGGTCCACGTCTTCAACGTGGCCAGAAGGCGTCATGACATCGTCGGAAGAAGTGCCATTTTCGGTGATGTAGATGCCTTTGGGATTCCATAGATCGCACACATTGCGGACGCCCCAATAGATGCACTCAGGGGCAATCTGAATCCAGGGCGAAGCCATATGCGGATAGGAGGCGGGCATCGGCTCGATGGAAAAACCCTTCGGACTGTTATCTGCGCGCACATACGATGGCGTGTAGATGTTGAGACCCACAAAGTCGAGTGGGCTGGCAATGGCTTCCATGTCACCCGGCTCAACTCTGGGAGCATTTGCACCTTCGTGTTGCAGATACTCGTCTATATACTTGCCTTCCATCAGAGCCGTGAGAAACGGCGCATTCATCAGCCGCGTGGCTTTTTGCGCCGCCTTGATGTTTTCTGCTGTTTCCATCACCGGCACATAGACATTTGCATTCTCCGCGAGTCCCACCTGCGTGCCCGCCGGCGTGTTGGCGCGGATGGCCTGTACACCGAGGCCGTGCGCCAGAATTCCGTGATGCCGCACCTGGTTCGCCTCTTTTGCGGGAAGTTTCAGTCCAGGGGCGAACTGGCCCCAGCGATAGCCAAGATCGGTGAAGCAGACGAACTCATTGGTCGTCATGAAATGGTGGACGCGGTCCCCGAGCTTCTTCGACACAAACGCGACGTAATCAGCAAATGCATGGGAGGTGTCGCGATTTTGCCAGCCGCCGGGCAGGGCCGCGGGCAAATCCCAGTGAAACATGGTGATGTATGGAGTGATGTCGTTGGCCAGCAGTTCATCGACGACGCGATGATAGTAATCAAGTCCCTTGGGATTCAGAGGTGCTTTACCAGTAGGAAAAACGCGCGACCACGAAATCGACAAGCGGTACGTCTGCACTCCCAGCGCTTTCAGAAGCCCCACGTCCTCCTTGTAGAGGTGATATGAGTCATCGGCCACATCGCCCGTGTCACCGTCATGCGTCTTTCCAGGCGTATGGCTGAAGACATCCCACACAGAAGGCCCGCGGCCATCGGCCTGCGCGCCGCCTTCAATCTGATAGGCTGCCGTAGCACAGCCCCACAGAAAGCCCTGCGGATAACGGAGCGGGGCGGGCTTTGGCTGGCCAAAAGCAAATTCTGGCAATGCAGTGCCAATGGAAGCAGTGGCTGCCGCGGCGGCGATGCCCGCTCCAAACTGACGGCGCGTAATCTTCTTCATGCGAATTCTCCCTCGTAGCCCTGTACTGCAAAACGCTCAAGAAAAACGTTTCAGTATGTAGGTTCACTGGCAAACAGCGGAATTCTATCAAAGTGGATCGTGGTGATTGCCACAAGAAAAAGAAGAGCCGCGAATTCTTGATTCGCGGCCCTTCAGGATTTCCTGCGATAAGGAGTAGCTACATCTCTTTGACGCCTTCCACAAACGCCTTCAGCTTGCGGCTGCGGCTGGGGTGCCGGAGCTTGCGCAAGGCCTTGGCCTCAATCTGGCGGATGCGCTCACGAGTCACCTGGAAGCTCTGGCCCACCTCTTCAAGCGTGTGCTCGCTGCCATCTTCCAGGCCGAAACGCATCTTGATAACACGCTCTTCGCGCGGCGTGAGCGTGCGCAGCACCTGCGAGGTGTACTCCTTCAGGTTCACGCTGATGACAGCCTCAGAAGGCGAGACGGCCTGGCGATCTTCAATGAAGTCGCCAAGGTGCGAATCTTCCTCTTCCCCAATCGGCGTCTCCAGCGAAATTGGCTCCTGCGCAATCTTGAGGACCTTGCGGACCTTGGCGACGGGAATGTCCATCCGGCGAGCAATTTCCTCGCTTGAAGGCTCACGTCCCAGCTCCTGCACAAGCTGGCGGCTGGTGCGAATGAGCTTGTTAATCGTCTCAATCATGTGCACCGGGATGCGGATTGTGCGGGCCTGGTCCGCAATCGCACGCGTTATCGCCTGACGAATCCACCACGTCGCATAGGTCGAAAACTTGTAGCCACGGCGATACTCGAACTTATCCACCGCCTTCATCAGGCCGATGTTGCCTTCCTGAATCAGGTCGAGGAACTGCAATCCGCGGTTGGTGTACTTCTTGGCGATGGACACCACAAGCCGAAGGTTGGCTTCGATCAGCTCTCGCTTGGCCTGCTCGGCGTCCATGTCGCCCTGGATCATTTCGCGCTGCGTGCGCTTGAGCTCGGCAATGGAGACACCGGAGTCCGCTTCGATTTTGTCCAGGTCCGCTTTGCAGTTTTTCTGCTGGCGGCGGTACTCCTTTTTGAGCTCCTCGCTCTTGCTGGCGTCGTACTTCTGATCCAGCGAGCGAATCTGGCGCTCCAGCGTGCGCATCGTGTCCACGGTCTTATTCACGCGGTCGAGCAGGCGCTTGCGCTCCAGGCCCGTGTACTTCAACTCCCTGACGATGCGCGAAACATAAACCTTCTCGCGCGCGATAAGCCACCGCGTGCGGCGCTGCTCGCGCTGACTCGTTCTGCTGGTGGCAGCGGCCTGCTTCTCTTCAAGCTGCTGAATCTTCTTCTGGTGCTTCACCAGCGCGTCGATGCGCGTCACAGTCGCGCGCACGCGGGCCTGAACTACATCTTCGGTCAGCTCCTCTTCGTCGAAGACGACCACTTCCTTCACGTTGCGGACGCCACGCTTCAAGTCTTCGCCGAGCGCGACAATCTCACGAATCACGATTGGAGAACGTGAGATAGCCTTCATCACGCGCAGCTGGCCGCGCTCGATGCGCTTGGCAATCTCCACCTCGCCTTCGCGCGTGAGCAGTGGAACCGTGCCCATCTCGCGCAGATACATGCGCACAGGGTCGTTGGTCTTTTCCAGGGTGCCCGGCGTCAGATCGAGCTCGACGTCTTCACCCTCTTCGAGCTCAAAATCCTTGTCGCCAGCAAACTTCGGCCCATCCAGCAGATCAATACCCTGCGTGCCGATGGTGGTAATCAGATCGTCAAGATCGTCGGGCGAGTTCATATCCTCGGGCAACATGTCGTTAACATCGCCGTAGGTGAGGTAGCCCTTCTCTTTGCCCGTGTCGATCAGGCTGTGAATGTCGTCTTCAAATTTTTCGTCAATTGCCAAAGTATTCCTACTCTCCCGCGCCAGCTCGTTTCGCACCGCTGCGCGCACCAGTACCAGGTCCGCTCATCTGGCTTTGCCAAACAAGCACGCGGACCTGCAGCCTCCGCAACCAGAGGCGGTCAAAAAGTATCGCTCGGAACAGGATGTTCACGCTTCAGGTTTCGCCTGGTCGCCCGCGAGCCGCAGCTCATGTGTGGGGCAAAGTGGCGCGCATCCTCACAGAGATCAATAGATTACCACAGTCCGCCTGCTTGTTGCCAAGGCATTTTTCAGCACTTGCTTCATCTTCCGGGCGACAAACACCATACCGGCTTCGGACCGGTCGGGCAGAATCCAGCTCCTCTGCCCGCTCTGTTCTATTTTTTAGACGCGGAATTTGCTCATTTGACGCAAAGAATCGGCACTTCTTCCGGGCAATCAGGTGCCACTGGACGCCGGGTTGCAGCTCGGCTGGATTATGCAACGCTCAGGCCGCGCAGGGCCCGGTCGAGCTCCAGTTTGCGCCGTGTCAACAGAGCCAGCTCGCCAAAGTCCCCGCGCCGCTCCGCCTCGGCAATCTGGACGCGCAACGAGCGCACCTGCCCTTCCATCTGCCGCTGCTGCAAACTCACAATAGAGCCGAGAACTGTCTGCGCTGAGGGGGGGTCGGTTTCACCCAGCAGCGCTTCGGCCAGCAACGAACGCTGGGCCTGATCCTGCACCGCATCCATCGGGTCCATGGCGCCGCGGCTGGCCAGAGCCTGAAGGGCAAGGAACGACGTAAGTCCTTCAAAAAATTGAGACTGGCGAGAAATAGCATCGGCGGCTGTGCGGCGCGCTTCCTCAAACTCCGGATCGGTGATGGCCAGGGCACGAAGAAGTACGCGCTCCACCTCGGTCAATGCCGTCAGGCGCACCTCGACCCGTTCGCGGCGCTTGAGCGCAGCCTGCCGTAGTTCTTCGCGAAGAACGGCTGAGTCAATACCCAGCTTCTGTGCCGCGTCAGCAGCAAACTGATCGCGTGCCAGCTTTTCCGGCATGCGACGGATTTGCGGCAGCAGGTAGTTCATCGCCTTGACCTTCTGCTCCGCGCTCGCCCCTGGGAACATTTGGCGGGCTCGTTCGATCAGGTAGTCCGCCTGCCGCCGCGCTCCACGAATTGCGTTCATGTAGGCTTCCACACCGCGCTCGCGAATATAGCGGTCCGGATCCAGCCCGCCATCCAGTGTCACCAGCTTCAGGTTGAAGCCCTCTTCGGTCAGCAGCGCAATTGACTTCTCGGCTGCATTGGCGCCGGCCGCATCCGGATCGAAGTTCACCACCACATTGGAGGTGTGCCGCTTGAGGATCGCCACCTGCTGCTCCGTGAAGGCCGTCCCGCTCGTGGCAATCACGTTTTGGATCCCGCGCAGAAAGACAGAGATACAGTCCATCTGGCCCTCGACAAGCAAGGCGAACTCCGCCTGCCGGATGGCCGTCTTTGCCTTGTCGAGGTTGAAAAGCACATGCCCCTTCGTATAGAGCGGCGTCTCAGGCGAGTTGATGTACTTTGCTCCGGCCTTGTCACCCGTCTCCAGCGTGCGGGCGGTAAACGCAATCACCCGGCCACTCTCGTTGCGAATGGGAAACATTACGCGC
>JAJYAE010000307.1 GCA_021779695.1 Acidobacteriota bacterium
ACCGCTCGCCCCCGAGCGCGTGATGATGTTCGTGTAGCCCGACGCACCCCGCCCAATCTCGGCCGGCATCCAGCCGGAGTACGATTGCAGGTCCTGAATCGCGTCCACGTTGAAGTTGGTGAACGTGCTGCCGCCCATCTCGGGGTCGCTGATATCGGCGCCGTCCATCGCAAAAGTCGCCTCCACCCCGCGCTGCCCATCAATCGCAAACTGCTGGGTAAAGTTGGTCGCGCCGTTCGTGTCCGTCATCGTCCCTGCAGCCAGCAGCAGCAGCGTGCTGAAGTCACGACCGTTCAGCGGCAGCGAACTCACGGCCTGGCCCGTCAGTTGCTCCCCGCCCGTCGCGGCCCCGGACTCGCCCTGCATCTCTGTCATGCTGATCTCGCCGCGGCTCGACAGCGTAACCACTGCCGCCTGGGTCGCCGCGGCCAGCTCCACAGACTGCGCGCTCTCCGTCGTCTTCCCATTAGCGGTTACCCGCAGCTGATACTGTCCCTGCGGCAGCGGATGCAGTTGGAAGCTCCCATCCGTCCTCGTCCGTTCGTGCGCGCTCGCCTTGCTGCCCTTCAACTCCACCGTCGCAGCCGCAATCGGCGCACCGCCCGCGTCCCGCAACACCCCTCTCCACACCACGTCGCTCGCCTGCTGCGCGCACAGAGGCGCTGCAGAGATCAGTGCCAGCAGCAAGCACGCCACCACCCGGATGCAAACGGCCCCGTTGTTCTTTACCCATTCAAAACCTGGCTTGTTGCGCCATCCTTCGTGTGCGTGCCCCTGAGTCACTTGACCTCTCAATCCTTGCCATTCACGAACCAAATCCTGATCTCGCTCATTCAAATGTGGCCGTGCCAAGCCGCAGCTCCTGGCGGCTCGCAGGCCTCATCCCTTCGCATCTCTGCAAGATCGACTACCTCTTTTGTATCAGGAGAAATCGCTTTCTCCATCACAACCAGTCCCTCCAGACACCGCACGAAAGACGTCAACCGTCTTCGCAAGGTACTCCAGCAGCAGGAACGCGCTTGGCGCTCCCGCTGCATCTCGCAAAGAAGTCGTGAGGATCCTTCAGTGAATCTGAAGATGACCCTTCAACGGCGTGTCATCAGAGGAGGGTCCGGCAAGCACTTCATACTCGCCGGAAGCCAGATTCCACCCATTCTTGGCTTCATCAAAGGTCTGCAGAACGCGCGGATCAATTGAAACCGTCACCGTCTTCGATTCGCCCGGCGCCAGCGTCACCCGCGTCCATCCCGCCAGGCGCTTGAACGTCTCATCCGATCCCTTCGGCAGCCGCGCATACACCTGCGCAATCTCCGTGCCCGCTCGCGCGCCCGCATTCTTCACCGTGAACCGCACGGTCCTCGCGGCAGAATCCACCTTCAGGCCAGAGTACGCGTACTTCGTGTAAGACAGTCCAAAGCCAAACGGAAACAGAGTCTGCTTATGCTGAGCCTCATACCACTTGTACCCCACCTCCGCTCCCTCGTCATAATGCACGGTAAACTGGGCCATCACTTCGGGAAGATGAGCGGAGTCGGTAAAATGCAGCCTGCCCAGCGAGGGCTCCGGCGCAATCTTCGTGCGCGGAAGATCCACATCGCTCTTCGGGAAGGTCATCGCCAGCTTGCCTTCAGGATTCACCTTGCCCACCAGCACATTCGCCAGCGCCTTGTGGCCGGCGCTGCCCGCGTACCACGCCTCCACCACGCCATCCACCTTGTCGATCCAGGGCATCGTCACCGCCGTACCGGTTTCAAGCACCACAATCGTGTGGGGATTCGCCGCCGCCACGCGCTCAATCAGCTCGTCCTGGTGATTCGGCAACGACAGGCTCGGCAGGTCCGCACCTTCTGACTCCCACTGCGACGCAAATACGATTGCCAGATCCGAACCCTTCGCCAGATCGGCCGCCGCTTCCAGATCCGTCCCCGCGTTGAATTCAATCTTCACGTTCGGCAGCGCGTCTTGCAGGGCCTTCAGCGGTGATGTCGGAAACCACACCGGCAGTCCCCACATGGTCGCGCCTTTACCCGGCGGCATGATCGCATTCCCCCCCGGCGGATCCACCTGCGCCGAGCCGCCGCCCGAGATCATGCCCACATCCGCATGGCCGCCGACGATTGCAATGCTGTGTACCCTGGCCGAGTGGATCGGAAGCACTCCATGCCCGTTCTTCAACAGCACGATGCTTTCCTCTTCCACGTGCTGCGCCACTTCCAGTCCCTTCACCACATCCACCACGCTGGTCTGCGGAGGATTGTCGACAAGCCCTGAAACAAACTCGCCATAAAGCACTCGTCGCGCATGGTCATCAATCTCTGCCAGCGGAACCTTCCCCGCTTCCACCGCTTCTTTCAGCTTCGGACCAAAGAATTCCGCCATCGGCTGCTCCTGGTCCAGTCCCGCCGCCGAAGCTTTCACTGTGCTGTGCGTCCCAGCCCAGTCGGAAAGCACAAAGCCCTTGAAGCCCCATCCCTTTTTCAGCACATCCGTCAGCGTGTACTGGTTCTCGCACGCAAAGTCCCCATTCACGCGGTTGTACGAGCACATCACCGCGGCAGGATCGGCAATCCCAAGGGCGATGTGAAACGCCAGCAGATCCGACTCCTGCATTGCCCGCTTTGAAATCACCGCATTCACGTAGCCGCGCCCCGTCTCCTGGTCGTTCAAGGCGTAGTGCTTGATGTCGCCCACAACATGCTGCGCCTGCTCGCACTTCACCATCGTCCCGTCCATCGTGCCGGCCAGCAGCGGGTCCTCGCCCGCATACTCAAATGTCCGTCCATTCCGCGGATCGCGGGTCAGGTTCACCCCGCCGCCCAGCGTCATGTCAAACCCCTGCGCGCGCAGCTCGCTCCCAATCACCGACCCATAGGCGCAGGCCGACTCCGGATCCCAGCTCGATGTCGCGCCCAGGTTCGACGGCAGCGCCGTCGAGTACCGCCCGTTGATCCCGCTATCCCGCACCCCATAGGCCGCGTCCGACATGATGAGCGGCGGGATTCCAAGCCGCTTCACGCCCTCCACATACCCGCCTCCGCCATTCGCCAAAGGCGTCAGGGGCATCGTCCACTGCGGGTTGTGCGCCATGCCGTTCCCGTGCAGCAGCGCCAGCTTTTCGTCCAGCGTCATCTGCTTCAGGACCAGGTCCGCCCGCTGCTCTGGGGAGAGAGCCGGATTCATCCACGGCCGGTCCGCAGTCTGGGCCGTCACTGAGCCGGCCGCTGCCAGAATCACGAAACTTGAGAACACGGAAAGTAAAAAGGAGGAATTGCCCCTGCGATTCAACATAGGTCTCCAGACACCGCGGTCATGGCTCAGGTTCAATACGGACTCGGCCAGTCATGGCCCAGACCTGATCCATTCACTCCGGTGGTGATGAAACCAAGTATGGTACGGCCCATAGCCGCCCGCAAAGGCTCATCGGGTAGCGAGCACAGTCAAACCTCTCAAGCGTCTCACTACACGCGCTTTACCTGCACTGCAAACCGCGCCGGCCGGGCATGTATCATACAGGTCCCGGAGTGGCTACCACGTATCCACGGCCACTACCGTCGGCGGTCCCGAATGCCCATCAATCACATCCGTCTCGATCACTGCCTCCAGGTTGTGCTGATCCCAATCCTTGGGTGCGTTCTTGAGCATCGCCTCCAGGTACGCCGGATTAGACGCCAGCTCGCTCGCCGCCTGCGTCCCCTCCCCAAGGATGCCCGCCAGAATAATGACCGGCTGCCCTGTCACTTTGTCGTGAATCCGCGCAACCACCCCATAGTCCTTGGCCAGCTGGACCCGTGGCGTCTTCCATTCCAGCGTCCAGAAGCGCTTCCCGGCGCTCCTGCGATCCACCACCTCGCGCACCTGGTTCACATACTCAAAGTCGAATGGCAAATCTTGCATGATGCGCATCGTCCACGGGTTGTCGAAGGCGCCAATCAGCACAAACGGCCCCTCCCGCAACTGCGCATAGCTGCTCTCCGTCGCCGGTACCACCCGAAACGCGTCATGGCGAGGCACTAGTGGCACAATGGACCGCGCCAGCGTGATCACGTCGGAAACATCCATTCCGCCCAGCGTTGGCACGCCTGGCGGAGCCATCCGCGCGTGGTCCGTCGCGGCCATCGGCTCACCCAGGCAGTAGGTGATCCGAGCAGAAGCGCTCCGGATCGGATCCCAGAAGCGATCCAGCTGTGTCTCCTGCCTGGGCTGAATCCTTTCCACTCCAATCCGCCCCAGGCCAAAACCCGCCGCCAGCATCGCGGCCAGTCCTGCCCCGATCACAACCCATTGCCGCCACGTCCGGTTGCGTTCCTTCCGGTCCTCGTGGGCCGTCTCACTCAAGGGCGCGGCCGCTGTTCCCGGCTCCCCGTCGCGCTCTCCGCGCTGCTCTCCGGACCGCTGCGCCAAAAACAATCCCGGCCCGGTCCGCCCCGCGTCCTGCGCCGGCTCGCGAAAGCTCGGGACGTAGGCGCCCAGTGGCAGCTCAATCACCAGCTCTCCGGCATGCTCGGGGTTGTAGTAGTACTGGATCAGCCGCTTTCGCACTTCCGCCGCCGTCGTCCGCACCACGGGATCCAGGTTCACGTCGTAATGAGGCTCGCGCCCAAAGGCCTCCACACCAATGGTTCGCTCTTTCAGGTTGCTCCCATGCCCCATCAGCGTCTGCTCCACCGTATAGGCCAGCAGCACCGGATAGCGCTTGCTGTTGGTGAAGAGCGGGTGCGCCAGCAGCCGTCGCAACTGCTCACGCACTGCGGCTGCGCGCGGCGTTGATTCAGCCGCGCCCGTATCGCGTTCGGATTGTGACGGCAATGCCATTCCGCACTCTGCCGCTCGCTCTCATCCTGATCGGGCAGCTGCGGAAACCCTGGATGCTTCTCTGCCGCATGGCGCAGCGCATCCCTTAATCAAACGTTTTGGCTCTGCATCGCTGGGTCAGGTAGCCAGCAGCAAGCCCAGATTATTACACAGCTGGCGCACGCCTCGCTGCGCCAGCTTTACTCCTCGCCTAGCTCGTAGGGAATCACGAATCGCCCAATCTGGATCAGCGCCTTGTCCGTCGGCGGCCAGATGCGCAGGCTCTCCACCCGCGTCTTGCCCACAATGCGCTTCGCCTCCGCATTGCCCACCAGCGCCCCGGTCGTGGCAACGTTGAAGTGCACCTTCAGTGAATCTGCGTCCCGTACCCAGCCAAACAGGTACTCGCCCGGCGTCAGCTTCACCCCGCCGATCGTGATCGGCGCCTGCACCACCAGAAAATGCGAGTACTTCCCATCCGCAGAGTAGCCCGCCGTGATCAGCACCACGCCCGC